>NZ_CAJMEH010000061.1 GCF_905212365.1 uncultured Phascolarctobacterium sp. | reverse complement strand
TTAGCCGATACGTAAATCGCCTGCTTAATCTGCGCCTGAAATTCGTCGAAGGTCAGCGGCCTGTTATCAAACGCGGAAGGCAAGCGAAAGCCGTGCTGCACCAGCATTTCCTTGCGCGAACGGTCGCCCGCGTACATAGCGCGTATCTGCGGCAGCGTCACGTGGGATTCGTCCACAACCAGCAAAAAATCCTTGGGAAAATAATTTACCAGCGTGAACGGCGCTTCGCCCGCCTTACGTCCGGCCAAATGCCGCGAATAATTTTCGATGCCGGAGCAATAGCCCATTTCGTTCATCATTTCCAAATCGTAATTCGTGCGCTGTTCCAAACGCTGGGCTTCCAATAATTTAAAATTACTGTTCAGGTACTCCAGACGTTCCTGCAATTCCTCGCGGATGTCGCCCATCGCCCGCTCCAGATTTTCGCGGCTCGTAACATAGTGGGACGCTGGGAAAATGGCGACGTGGTTGCGCTGCGCCAGAATTTCTCCCGTCAGCACGTCGAACTCCAAAATGCGGTCCACCTCGTCGTCGAACATCTCGATGCGCACCGCCTTTTCACCGTAAGCCGCCGGAATTACTTCGATAACGTCGCCGCGCACACGAAAGGTGCCGCGCTTAAAATCTATATCGTTGCGGTCGTACTGAATCTCCACCAGCTTGTGCAAAATTTTCTGGCGGTCGATAATCTGCCCCAGGCGCAGGGACAGCACCATATCGTAATAATCCTGAGGCGCGCCCAAGCCGTAAATGCACGACACACTGGCTACGATGATAACGTCCTTGCGCTCGAACAAAGCGCTCGTCGCCGAGTGGCGCAGCTTATCGATTTCGTCGTTGATGGAAGCGTCCTTTTCGATATAAGTATCCGACTGCGGAATATAAGCTTCGGGCTGATAGTAATCGTAATAGCTGACAAAATATTCCACGGCATTCTCCGGGAAGAAGGCCTTCAGCTCGCTGGCCAGCTGCGCGGCCAAAGTTTTATTGTGCGCGATGACCAGCGTCGGCTTGCGCACCTTATTTATTACCTGGGCAATAGTGTACGTCTTGCCAGTACCCGTCGCGCCCAAAAGCACCTGCGTCCGCAATCCCTTTTCCACGCCCGCCGCCAGCTTAGCGACGGCCTGCGGCTGATCGCCCGCCGGCTCAAAAGGCGCTTGTATTTTAAAATCCATGAGCATCACCTTAACAATAAAACCTCAAACTGCAAATAAAACTCCAAAAGCTAAAGTCGCGCCCCATCTGCAAGTTATAATTTACAAATCGTTTTACTATTCCAAACGTCGGCGCGTTTTATTTTTTATCAGCCAGCAAGCCCTTTTCCATAATATAATCCGAAACCATATCCGCAGCCTCGGCCGTAATTTTAATGCACTTAGTGCGGTACTCCGGCGTGCCGAAGGATAATTTATTGAGCTGCGCGCAGCAGGCCGAACCGAAGTGCTGCATAAAGCGCTCATAAAATTCGTGCGTGTATTTATAAACCTCCGTCTGATGCTTTTCCGATGGGTCGAGCCTGCCAACGATGGAGCTAATGACCATCGCCGAACCGGACAAAGCGCCGCAAACGCAGCCGCTGCGCCCGATGCCGCCGCCCATGCCGCTGATCATGCGGATAGCCTGCGGCGGCAGCTGGAGCTGCAAGCCCTCGTTGCAAGCTTTAACGACGGACTCCACGCAATTATTACCGTCCATGTGATATTTTTCTGCTAACGTATAAATTTCTTTCATAATTTCATTCCTCCAAAAATTTTGCTTACTCAGTCCACATCAAAAATCTTACCTGGATTTAAAATATTGTTAGGGTCAAGCGCCTTCTTAATGGCTTTCATCATCGCCAGCTCTTCCTGCTCCGTAAATTTTTCCATTAAGCGCTTGCGTTTAAAGCCGATGCCGTGCTCGCCGGAAAGACGGCCGCCGTGAGCGTAGATAAAGGCGTACAGCTCCTGCTGGTTCTGCTCCACGCGCCGCTCCCATTCGGCGTAATCCTCCTCAGCGCGTTTTAAAATATTCAAATGGATATTGCCGTCGCCAGCGTGGCTGGCAATGCGCGTTACCAAATCGTACTTTTCTGCCAGACGCAGAATCTCCGCCAACAGCAGCGGCTCCTGATCCACAGGTATCACAACATCCTCCTTGCAGACGATGAGGCTTTCGGCGCGCACCGCCTCGGCAAACGCCTTGCGCGCCTGCCAAATTTTATCGTGGTCAGCCACCAGCACGTCGGAAGCGCCGTTTTCCGTACAAATTTCATCCAACGAAATGGATTTCTCATCCAAATCGTCCTCGCTGGCGCCCTCGACTTCTATAATAAGATAATTTCCCTTATCGCTGCCCTGCAGCCTGCGCCCCAGATATTTTTCCACGGACTTGATAGTGATATTATCCATATACTCCACGCAGGTGGGCACGATACCGGCGCCGATAATTTTATTTACCGTGCCGATAGCTTCCGCCGCTCCGGGAAATACTACGAGCAAATCTATGCTGTACTGCGGCAGCGGCATCAGCTTTAAAGTCGCCTGCGTAATAACGCCCAGCGTACCCTCGCTGCCGATAATGAGCTGCTCCAGGCAATAGCCCGTGGACTGCTTTTGCAAACGTGCGCCTAAGCGCACTATTTTACCCTGCGGATTTACCGCTTCCACAGCGTATACCTGATGCCGGGTCGTGCCGTATTTTACGGCACGGTTGCCTCCGGCGTTCGTAGCAATGTTCCCGCCGATGAAGCAGGAATCGCCGCTGCAGGGGTCGCCTGCGTAAAACACACCCTTAGCTTCCGCCGCTTCCTGCAAATCCGAGGTACGCACTCCCGGCTCAACGACGGCGTACATAGCGTCCGCGTTAATTTCGATGATGCGGTTCATTTTTTCCAACGACAGGACCAGTCCGCCGTAAACCGGCACCGCGCCGCAGGCCAAACCTGTTCCCGCACCGCGCGGCGTTACAGGAAAACGATATTCGTTAGCCAGAGTAATAATCGCCGCAACCTGTTCGGCATTCTCCGCCAAAGCTACGGCCTCCGGCAATTTATGGTAAGCCGGGTCAGTCACCTCGTCATGTCCATAAGGCTCTAACAAAGCCGCGTCCGTCAGCACATTTTCTTCGCCTACTATCTCGCGCAGTTTTTGTAATATGTCGGGCGTTAATTTTGCATATTCCATTATTATCCCCTCCAATAATAAATTTAAAATATAGCAGCCTCTTCACTACGGCTCGCCAATCTCTATGCGGCAAATGTATTCACACAAGCTTTTGCGAACCGCTGGGTTTTACCTAATATTTTACCACACTCTGCGGCGTTTGACATCATCGACATTATTCTGTTAATATATTACTATCGTTTCTATGAAAGAAGGTTGAATATGCAATTTTTCCAAAATAATTTTAAAGGCATAGCCGTATGCCTGTGTATAGCTATTCCCTGCTGGTTCCTGGGCAAAATTTTTCCGCTGGTGGGCGGTCCGGTCTTCGCCATCCTTGCAGGAATGCTCATCACGCTGTTTGTTAAGAATAAAACGCCTTTGCAAAACGGCGTAAATTTCGTTTCCAAAAAAATTCTGCAATACGCAGTTATTCTTTTAGGCTTCGGCCTGAATCTGTCCGTCGTTCTGCAAACGGGCAAGCAGTCCCTGCCCATCATCGTTACGACCATCGCCACCTCGCTCATTATCGCCTGGGCGCTGCACAAACTGCTGCGCATCCCCGGCAAAATTTCCACGCTCGTCGGCGTAGGCTCCTCCATTTGCGGCGGTTCCGCCGTAGCGGCCACTGCTCCCGTCATTAAAGCGGACGATGAAGAAGTAGCGCAGGCTATTTCCGTTATCTTCTTCTTTAATATGGTAGCAGCCCTGTGCTTCCCGACTTTGGGAATGCTGGTGGGCTTTTCCACCGCCAGCGGCGAAGCTTTCGGCATTTTTGCCGGTACAGCTGTCAACGATACCTCGTCAGTGACTGCTGCTGCCGCCACCTGGGACTCCATGCATCACCTCGGCTCTGCAACCTTGGATAAAGCCGTCACCGTCAAGCTAACGCGTACGCTTGCTATTATTCCCATCACTATGGCTTTAGCCTGCTTGGCAGCTAAAGGCCAGCAAAACGACGGACAAAAATTCAGCATTAAGAGCGTCTTCCCCTTTTTTATAATCTACTTCGTGCTGGCGTCCCTCATTACAACCATCGCGCTGCAATTCGGCGTTGCCAACGAAGCCTTCACACCGCTGAAAACATTAAGTAAATTCTTCATCATTATGTCTATGAGCGCCATCGGCTTAAACACAAATATTATCAAGCTTATTAAAACCGGAGGCAAGCCAATTCTTATGGGCTTCTGCTGCTGGGTCGGCATCACCGTAGTAAGCCTTATAATGCAGCATTACTTGGGATTATGGTAAGGCTTCAGCGTTGACTATTTTTTACTTAAGGACTATAATATAAAGAAGAGATAGCTGACCGTGGGAAGTCGGCTCTCCCCTTCTAACTTAAAAAGTTGACGGAAGACCGCTTAACCGCACGTTAGGCGGTTTTTCTCATTTTATCGCGGACGATTAAACGAGAGAATGAGGACTACTAACGTGGCAAAACTTATCATCAATGATAAAGCTTCTGCAACCGTCATGCCATCACCCCCTACCCGTAGGGAGTAGGAAAACCGACAAGCCAGCTATCTCTACAAAGCATTATATCATAGGCAATTCTTTCTGTAAACATGAAATCAATTTTTATGGTCGTATGTTCGGTTTAGTAAAATCAAAGGCTCCGCTCATCTGCAAAAGCGCAGGTCAGCGGAGCCTTGGTGTTTTTTTATTTCTTTATTCAAATTTCGTAGCAGAAAGGCTAACCAAATGAAAAATCATTATTTGGCAACACTCTTCTTAATTCCAAATTACAAATTACAAACGAAACATTATTTTACAAAAACAACAGCGCACTTAGACAGCATACCGCTTCGTTCATTTGCAAGCAAAATTCTGTCGCCGTCTTCCACGGACACCACTACATTTACTTTGTTGATGGAATTTTTTCCGCCGCGTACTTCTAAAGCATTTATTACTAACGGATTCGTGCCAGCACGGCTAAACCCGCCTGCCGCTTTCTGCAAATCATCAGCGTATTCTACCATTCCCATAGAAATTGCTAAATCCTTGTCAATATTCTGCACGCCATAAATTGCTCTGCCGTTCACATCATAAATAACAGGCGAAAAAGTAGGCAAAAGGCTCATACCTTGCGCATTCACAATGACTCCCGTATAAGCAGCGCTGTTTATAACCTGCAATTCCTGTTTGGAAAAATTACTTAAATCTGCTTTAGCAAACGGCTGCTGCGCAACGCCCTGAGTCACAGCAGGAATAGCAATAGCGGCAACACTGTTGCCAACGCCATACATAGGCACGCTTAACTTTACATAATAGCTGCCTTCCGCAGTTTCGCCTTCTTCCACAGGAACAGCTCCGCGAACAAGTCCCGATACAGATGTTTTGACAATATCGCTGCTGATAACAAAATCTTCCATCAAGGTATCTGCATCTACTTGTACGCCCTTAATCTGCTCTAATAAATTGCGCTGAGCATCTACAATGGCGGCGCGACGAGCCAAAATCATACTCCCGCCCGCGCGCGGAATGCCATATCCAACTGCTGTTATAGTAGAATTAGAAGCTTGCGACCAAGTAATTGAAGATTGTAGGTTCTGCGCATAAGCAATATCTGTAACATTCATTTCTACACTAGAAAAAGTTATAAATATACTAACCAACATGATAAGCATTTTTCTAAACAACATCTTCATTTTCAAAATCTCCTCACTTTATTATTTTAATGCATAATTATATGGTAAATATATCGTAAACCCTTTATTTCTTTTAGCAAATTCTTCCCATGTATATGACTGAACTTTAATTGTATTATGCCAGTCTGTATTAGCCTCATATAAAGTTAAGCCCTTCTCATCAAATTCAACTAAAATTGCACTATGCGGCCCACCACCTATTCTTCTTTCCATTTGTATAAAAGCTCCAGCTCTCGCTTCTGCAAAATTACTTTTCAGAATTTCGATATTATCTACATTTACATTAAGATTCTCTACACAAATATCCGATCCTTGGTAATATTTTGCTCCGCAATTACCGTTTGTATATCCACTAAACTGGCTTGTACCTGCAAATAACCTTGTATATACCTGATTAGCAAAGCCTCTGCATTGATACTCCCCTGAATAAGTAGTGTTATTTTTAAAATTAGCTTCTCCGTATGTCTCGTTGCTTAATTGATAAATTTTATTTCTAATCTGAATTTCTTCATTTGATACAATAATGACTTCCCTAATATTTTTATTTACAAATCCCGACCTTGGCTCACCTTTACTGCTGTAATATTGTACCTCTAAAGATTTTTCATACTCCCGAACTACCGTATATTCTTCGCCTTTGCCAATCCATCTATTACTTTGCTTTGCAGTAAGTTCGGCGTTAGTATAAACTGTCGCATATCTTTGCGCTATTTCTTTCGTAGTCTGCGTAATGCTGCCAGGTGTTGGCGTTACGGAAGCTGCCGCGCCATTTACCTTAACCAGTTTCCATTTCTGGGCGTTACTGCCATTATATTCATGGATGCTCACATTGGTTCCCGGAACGCTGCCAGCGTTTTCTACGTCAAGCATAAAACTTCCAAGAACTCTGCCTTGAATGAAATAATACCCATCGCCGGTTTTAAAAAATATAAACTGATGCATATTGCCGCCGAAAGGCCATACGCTGACATTCGTTCCGTTGGCAGAAATACCGTTATGGATATTTAACGCCAAGCCTGAATTTTCAGCTTCAATTTTATACCAATTTCCCTCTACTCGCGATATGCGCCATTTTTGATGACTGGGCTGCGTATGCCAGTTGGAATTGATGTCCCACAAAAATACATTCGCGCCCTTTTCCCTGCTGGCGTTTTCTACCGTAAGCTCCAAATTAGGAGCGCAGGCAGGACGCAAAGAATACAATCCTTCTTCTATGTTCTCACCCAAAACTTTATTCTCGTCCTGCTTTGCTTCATCACGTCCCATAACAGCAGTTTTCAGCAAAGATAAATCTGTAGTTGAAATTTTACCGTCGCCGTTTAAATCAGCATTGGTCTTAACAATCCGGTCTTCGCTAATAGTCCCCGCAATAAAACCTTTTAGCAAGCTCAAATCCGTCAAAGAAACTTTGCCATCGCCATTGACGTCGCCCAATAAAGGTTTTGTAACAGCAGCGCCGCTATTAACGGGATTTCTTGTTACAGGCTTTATTATTGAACTGCCTGTCTTCGCGCTAATCAATCCACTACTTGCGACAGCAACCAGCTTCCCGCCTTGCGTAACTGTCTGACTGCTGCACGAATTACTGCCGCTAGGACTAATCTCGCCAGTTACGCCTCCCGCTGACGATGAATTTACAATATCAGGAGAGCTTTCAGTTTGTGTTGGAGTTTCTTCCGCACTTGGTTTTGTCGCAACAATTCTTTTGCGTACCGTTTTGCGAACTACAGCTTCACAAGTATTTATTCCCATAGGCGCTATATTTTCCAAGCCTATACTGGATACGGTAATCGCTGCAAGCATCAACGCCGTCAATTTTTTTGCTTTATTGCTATTCATAATATCCGTTTCCTTTCGCAAAATTTATCTGCGTTTTTTACCTTTGCCGTCTAAGCGAGCTAACAAGCCGAATTTTTTATCATAAACGGCATTTTCAACAGCTTTTGCCAATGCGTTTTGCACCTGCACCTGGCTAACTTCTGTTGAACCAATAGTAAATGTATGCGTCATACCGGAGCTTTCTGTTTCATAGCCCACAATATTACCGTCTTCATCCTCATATTGATAAGTGGTTTCCTTGCGTCCATCATAATAAATCTTACTGTCAGTGCTGGTAGAAGATCCCTGACCTCTAGCTGATAAAACAATTCTTCCGGTTGCAACTTCAATAATCCTTACGCTGATGTTAGCATCAACAATATGCTGATTATTGCTAAGACTGCCGTAAACGTCATTTCCATAACCAATCGTGCCTTCTTTAACGCTCAAATTAGTAACACTGCCATAGACAAGATATTGTACGCCTGTCAGCTTGCCGATTTCAGCAGCGGTAGCAGGGTCAACCATTCCAGTCATATTCAGATAATGCTCGCCCACTAACGCTTGCAGCTGCTGCCTTTCCATAACATTAAATCTGTCGCAGTTTACAAGTTCATCAATCATAAAATCGCTGACAATACTAACATCTTTAAGCGTTAAATTACTTGGCACCGCAGATTTATTATCAAAATTTAAAACGGCAATCGGCGGATAATCGCGAATACCAGCAAAGCAGGGAACTGCTAAAACCCAACTGAATAAAACAGATAATATTAAAACTAATCTTTTCATATTCACATTACCCCTGCAATTAAATCTTGGTAATATCAATGGTCAGTTCTTTCAAGCTTTTCTTCATTGCTTTATCGAAAGCTTTCTTATAATTGGGCTTACTGAAATTGAACGGCAGCATAGTTTTAGTGCTCTTGCTCTCCGTAACAATCTGTTTCAAAAAAGTATATTTATTCTGCGCCATATTAAGAACTCGAGCGTCAAATAAAATACTTGCTTTAATACCGCTATCAAACATACTTGCAACATCCTTGCTGTTGCCGGTAACACGCAGCAAAAATACATAGTCGCAGCCCAAGCTTCTCCCTAATTCTGCAATCTCATCCTGTTTCAATGCCCATTCGTAACTTGCTTCACCGCCGTTAGCGTTCGTTACAGTACCAGCAAGTCCATGTTCTTCCCTATAAAGCTGGGCAGCTATTACGGTTTCTTTCACAGGTATAGTCTCAAACTGACCCTGCGGAAATAAAGCTGCGCATTTTTCATCTAATTGTGTCTGTACCTTCTCGTCATTAATATAATACAGCGGAGCATCAATTATCATCCCCACCTTCGGCGCAGCCTCCGTAGCGCTCACAGCACTTACCAATAAGACCATTGCCAACATTAACACCTTCATCAAATTTTTCATTTACATTTCCCCCTTAGTCTTTAAAATAATTTTTCCTGACTGTAAATCTTTTATTAAAGCCTTGACAACATTTTTACTTATCTTGTCCAAAGCCTCATAAAACAACTGATTATTAAACAGCTCTGTTCCTACCTTAATATTTTGCAGCTTAACTAAACTGTCCTTAGAAACGCCTTTTTCTTTTTTGACCCATATAATCCTGCCTGTTGCAGCATCTATAATTCTTACCGTAGCAACAGCTTCCAAATAAGGCGTTGAACTGCCAAATTGAAAATGCTTCAACGGCAACATAATTGTGCGGGAATCCTTCCCCAAATAATCTATCGTTCCATGCAAAATATAATCTGCATGATGCTTCTTTCCGATAAGCCTTGTTGTTTCAGGCGAAACGCCTTCCCCTTCTTCCTTTATCGTTAAATCATTTTCAGAAGCGCCGAAGATATACGAAAAATCATTATTTTCTACAGCTTTATCAACGCCGTCATTCGTAATATTAAGCTGTGTTTCTATTTCCAATACATCCTTGGCAACGCTGCGTTCCACAATATCAAAGCTGTCTGTTTCCAGTAATCTGTCCAACAAAAGATTATCCATTATAGAACCTGTTTGCATATCGCTGTACGGCGTATTATCCGTAAATGTTAAAAACACCATTGTCGGAATTTTTCCCATTGCATAACAGCTGCCGGAAACCAATAGTAAAACTGAATATGATAAAGCTAACAAAATTCTTCTCATTTTTCCTCAGCTCGTTTCTTAAGCTTTAAGTTACTCGACTTCAAATCAACCTTTAAAAGCTCTTCATCAATATTCTCATCAAATTTTTCTATATCCACAACAACATACCCATCCTGTTCTATTGCTGCGTTTGCAAACAACCAATGACTCATCTGTCTATCGCTCAAGGTTTTTATACATTTTTTCAGCTCGCCGTTTAAATAATATAAGCGCAAGCCTGCTGTATAAGGCTCTACAATTCTATACTCATCATATTGATATGTCTGTCCGTTTTGTACCTCCTGCCCGCTTTTTATAAATTCAGTTTTATAAAGCTCTAATATTCCTGCCTGCTCTGCAATCGGTCCCAAGGTTGAAAACACTTCATCTTCAGTAGATAATCTATACTTACTTACCCACTGCATAACCATATCATAATATCTATCATCCAACTGAATTTTATGTCTTGAAACAGTCATTTTATCAAAAGGTTTCTTGCCGCCTTTACTGTACCAATACATTGTTCCGCCAATTTGTTGAAGCCGCAAAAAATAATGCGTATACTTTTCATTTGGCCTAAACGCGAAAAGTTCGTAGTAATTTAAGGCATTATCTTTATCTCGTGCAGAGATGCCTTCTCCTAAATATCTTTGTAATCTATTATCATCTTTGACATTATAGTCTATCTTATAAACTATTTTATACTTACCGTTTTTTACTAAATTCACATATTGGTCTATCTCGCCAGCGAACCCAATATTGGAAAAGCAAGCTAACCACATTAAGCCTACTAATAAATATTTCAAAATATCGAAACCTCCCTAATTGCATCATACAAAAGCTCTATGAATAAGTACCGTCTAAATTAAAATATCTATTTTATTTATCCATTCGGTAACTGCTCAATTTTATATGTATCTATAATATCAAACAAAGCCTGATCAATTTGAGGATGCATTATCTCTACTTTATTTAAATTTAATTTTGTAAATTGAATTGCATTATCTTTATTATGATTACCTAATGTGCAAAAATAGTCTAAATTACCATTATTAAAATACAGCTTATATTTTGTATCTTTACCAACTGGCTTGCCATATACCGACAAACTTTGTGCAGAATAAGTTTCAGCTATGTATTTCTTTCCGTCAACATATTCTTCCGTAGTATTTATATGCTCCAATTTCATCTTTCTATAATCAGACATAATAACATCCCGTATAGCATTAGAGCCTTTAAGCCGATTATAATATAAATATATTATAGCTTTTCTTGATTTCTCCATATCCTCCAGATAGCACCATTTACCTTTTTGATTCTCTCTATCCAAAAAATATACTTTATTATCGAAAAGAATATTAACATCGTCTACATTTTCCGTAGGCTGTCCGTCGCCAAAAATTCCTCCTAACAATCCGCCAATTGGATTATTCGCAAAATTATTGGCTTTTTGCAGCTTTCTGTATTTCGATTGCGTCATGTAGCATTCTACGCCCATTTCCGGAAAGTCTTCGCTTAAATATTTAGGATAATCATGCTGCATATAGACATTGCCGCCCTGCTGCGCATAAATATATTTTCCTTTTATAATAACAGGAAGCTCGACATTCAATGGCTGTGCTTCTATCTCCTGTTGATTTCTCAATCTTCCATCAGTAACCCCTGTTGGCCTTTCCGGTCTCTTTTTTTCTCCGCGTACTTTGTTTTGTACCTGATTGCTGTCTGTTTTAGCCTCTGTTTCCACATACTCAACATAAATATTGCCGCCTGCATATTTTGCGCGCAGCTCGTCCGTATACGTCGCTTCGGCTAACGCCATATTTCCAGCTAAGCAAATTGCTAATAAAGGCATTATCTTTTTCATATCACATACACTCCTTAAAAAACATTTAATTCTATTTTGCTGTTGCTAATAGCATCTACAAAAACATTGATATTTTTATCCTGCCGTAATAGCTCAACAATCACATGCGCTTTCTGCACAGTATCCAAGTCTATCACAGCTTTATTATTGGCATACTCACGAATATGCACTCCTTGAATCCCGCTTTTAACGCGCAGTATATCGGCCACTTTTTTTACCAGACTATAATCAGAAGCTGTAATTATCATTTGCAAATTGCCTGTTGCTTTAGCGCCAAAATTTTTAAATTTTTCCGCTACTTTCTGCGCAGCTTTTTCAGAAACCACAGACAATGCTTTATTTTGCGCTCTCGTGTTATTTTGTTCCAAGCCGCTCCCTTCAACCTCAAAAGTTCCGATAAGTTCACCAGTGTCAAATTTAACTATTTTAACCTTCAAACTTGCTTTACTGTTGGTAAGCATAGTTTCAGAATAACTCCCGTCACCGTTTGGTAAATAAACTTGATTACTATCAACACTGCTTTTTCCAATCACCAGATAATCCAAAGGATATTCTTTACTTCCGCCGTTCAAACTTGTTTCTCCATTATAAATGTCATTTAAAAACGTCGAGTTATTCAATTTTGCAAGCGAGCTGATATCTATAACGTGATTAAAGCCCAAGTCCAGCAATTTTTCGTTAATAGCCGTTTCGCTTACCGCATCATTATCTATTTCTATATATCCATAATCTGTAATACTATCCTTTAACACTACCACAGCTATACGCGGATCATTAAGCAGCATGAGCATACTGATTTTATCCATAAGCTTTGAATCAGGTTCGCTGTCCACTTCAATATTTACAGTAACGCTGTAAGTTTTATTATTCTCTTTTTCATGTAATATAACGATATTTTTTACAAAGCCTTGAGATTGCGTGTAAATCTCATCCAGTGCCAGTTCTGCATTTCTTACTAAAGTACGGGAATCTACATACGAACCAATTACTTTTTCTACTGCGTTACGCACTGCATCACGAACAGCGCTGTCTTTATCTATACCAACTCCTTCTGTAACTACGCTTTGCGCGAATACCGTATGCTCACAAATCATCACTATAATAAATGCGATAATCTTTAAAAGCTTCATCTTTTCATCTCATTTCTGCTATATTTTGATGCTATATTACTGTTATGCCTTTTTACTCAGCTACCATTTGACGAGTATAAGCAAGAATACTCTTTTTTATTTTACTACGCTTTTAGCGTATTGTAAATACTCGCGTTATGCGTTATAAAGTTGTTTTTCTTTCTTTTCGTACCGTATACTTTTGGTATAAAGGATTTATCAAATATAAGGTGAAAATTATGGATAAATACACTATTGGCAAAAACATTAAAGAAAAACGCGAACAATTAAAAATGACTCAATTAGAATTAGGAGCATTGATAGGTGTGACAAGCCAGACTATCAGCGGTTGGGAAAGCGGCTACAGAATACCTGACGTATTTATCCTCAATAGAATTGCTAAAATATTCAATACTGATATCAATATATTTTTAGAAGCGAACAGTCACCTGTCTTCTGCAAAAAACGAAAATGCTTCTATCCTAAATTTAACAAAAAAAGAAACGCAGCTCATCGGTAAGCTGCGTTCCCTCCCTGCCGAAAAACGACATGCGTTTGAAATTTTATTAGGCGTTAATGATTCATAGTTATCTCACACATTTTACATACTTAAAATCGAGTAGGAGGCCGCCCATTATTTGAACAGCCGACCTCTCACACCACCGTGC
>NZ_CAJMEH010000060.1 GCF_905212365.1 uncultured Phascolarctobacterium sp. | reverse complement strand
TACGGCAGGCAGTACGGTTACGGAAAATATTACGGCAAATATGGGTACGGCGACTACGGCAAATACGGCTACGGCGGCTACGGCAGCCGCGCCCGTAGGCGTAACAAATTCGCCCTGCACAGGCAGCAGCCGTACCTTCAAGCCGTATGCCTGCATAATATTGGCAACCGCAGGCACGGGCACAGGCAGAACGCCGTGCTGGCAGCGCACGCTGCCGCGGCCCTCGCACAGCTCCGGCACGATAACCTCGTCTATATGCAGGCTGTCCAGGCAAACGGCAATGGCCACCACGTCCACAATGGAATCGATGGCCCCTACCTCGTGAAAATGCACCTGCTCCTTGGGCACGGCGTGAGCCTTGCCCTCAGCCGCAGCGATAATATCAAAAATCTTCAGAGCCGTTTTTTTAGCATTCTCGCTCATATCCACGGCGTTAATAATGGCAATAACTTCGTTTAGGCCGCGGTGCTCGTGAGCGTGGTGATGCTCATGGGGCGCATGACAATGCTCGTGTTCATGCTCGTGGTCATGGTGATGATGGCAATGCTCATGTTCGTGCTCATGCCCGTGAGCAGGCGCTCCATGCAAAAATTCCATATCGTGGTCGTGATTTTCGAGCTCCGCATCCAGCAGCACATTAAAATCGCAGCAATCCACTCCCGCTTTGCTTACGCGGCTGATCTCATAGCGGAACCCGGCGGCAGGAATACTGTCCAGCGCTTTGCGCAAAGCCTCCTTGTCCGCGCCTAAATCCAATAAAGCTGCAGCCAGCATATCGCCGCTGATACCGGCGCTGCATTCCAAATATAAAGTCTGCATTTTTATCCTCCAATTTTCAGGCTTTCATTCATGCTGCCCATGCGGTAGCCCGCTAAATCCAAAGCCACATAGGTAAAGCCCAGTTCTTTTAATTTTTGATAAATTTCGCTGCGCAAGGGCTCCTTGGCAGCCAGCCCCAGCTGCGCCGGAGCTACCTCGACACGCGCCAAATTGCCATGCACGCGCACGCGGAACTGGCTAAAGCCTAATTGCGCCAAATATTCCTCCGCCTCATCGACAGCCTGTAATTTAGCTGCCGTAATCTTTTCGCCATAGGCAAAGCGTGAAGCTAAGCAAGCGAAAGACGGCTTATTCCAGGTCGGCAGAGCAAATTTTTTTGAAAGGAAACGTATCTCCGCCTTAGTAAGCCGCGCCGTACGCAAAGGACTTGCTACCCCCAGCTCGGCCAAAGCTTTCAATCCCGGACGATAATCGCTCAAATCGTCTAAATTAGATCCTTCGCATAACACCGCTTTTTCTTCGGCTGCCAACTGCAAAAGATTAGTAAAAAGCGTTTTTTTACAAATATAGCAGCGGTCCGGCGGATTATCCGCATAACCCGGCACAGCCAACTCGTCAAAATCAAAAAAGCGGTGCCGCACGCCAAATTTTTTACAAAAGCTGTCGGCGTCACGCAAATCCCGCTGCGGCAAAACTCCTGACCGTTCTGTCACAGCCAACACGTTTTCCCAGCCTAGCGCCTGCTTAGCCGCAAACAATAGCAGGGAAGAATCAACCCCGCCGGAAAACGCGATCAAAACGCGCCCCAAGCTGCGTAATTCCGCCAGCAAAGCGTCGTATTTTTGTTCAACTGCCATATCAATATTTTTGTTCATCATCTTGCCTCCCTACGGCCAAACGATTGATCTGCGTCGCAATATAGCCCGCGCCGTAGCCGTTGTCGATATTAACTACGGACACGCAGTTGGCGCAGGAATTGAGCATCGTCAGCAGCGCCGACATTCCGTGAAAGCTGGCGCCATAGCCTACGGAGGTTGGCACGGCGATGACCGGATTGCGCACCAGCCCTCCGATAACGCTGGCAATCGCGCCTTCCATACCCGCCACCGCTACTACGCAGTTCGCCTTCTGCAAAACCGGCAGCTTATCCAATAAACGGTGAATGCCGCTGACGCCCACGTCGTACATGCGCTCCACATGGCAGCCGAAAAATTCCGCCGTTTGCGCCGCCTCCTCGGCCACGGGAACATCGGCGGTACCGGCCGTGCATACTGCCACCAGCCCGTCGCGTTTTTTATCGCTGCGTTCCAGCTTCAGCGTCCGTGCCACCGGGTCGTACACCACCTCAGGCAGCGCCTGCCGCACCAGCTCGTACTGCGTCTGCGTCGCCCGCGTGCCGAAAACCTCGCCGTGCCGCTCCGCCAGCCGCTGGTAAATAGACTGCAAAAAAGCGTCCGGCTTATTGCTGCAATAAACCACCTCGGGAAAGCCGGAGCGAATTTCCCGATATGTGTCCAGCTTGGCGTAACCCATATCCTCGTAGGCCTTGCGGTTGAAGTAGCGCTCCGCCTCGGCGATGGAAAGGGAGCCGTCCCGCACCTGTTCAAGCACTCTCCTAGAGTCCACTATATTCCTCCTTCTGCAGCAAGGACTTAGTCCGCGGCGCGAACTAAGTCCCTGTAATTTGCTTATTTATTATTCTTACTCCCCCAGTCATCTTCGATGACAGCCCCCTCTAAGAGGGGGGCAATATAATTCAATTGAGAGTTTTACTATTGCTCCCTTTTTGAGGGATTTACTCTATTTTATTTTTCTTACAACAAATTAGTCATTACCGCCAGCTCCATCTTATCCGCAGCCACAATCTCCTTATGCAGCACGGGCAGCTCCTGCAGGGCCAGCATTCTCGGCGGGATTTCCACGCCGGTTTTTTCATTCAGCTCGTGCAGCTCGGCAAAGGCGTCGCTGCCTGCCGGCTGGCCGTCGTCCAAAGCGTCCAGCACGCTGTCGGCAAATTTATACGGGCTGGCCGTGGACAGCACCACCGTATAGGTTTCGTCGCTGGTCAGGAAGCGGTATTTTTCCAAAGCCCGCCAGGCCACAGCCGTATGCGTATCCATAAGATAATGGTAATCGCTGTAAATGCGGCCTATGGCTTCCTTGGTTTCCAGCTCGTCCACCCACGCGCCGAAAAATTCGCTCTGGATGCGCTTCAAATCGTCGCTGTCCACCTTGTAAGCGCCTTCGGTATTCAGCTGCTTCATATATTCCGCCACTCTTGCAGAATCGCAGTCGGTTACATTATACAGCAGCCGCTCCAGATTGCTCGATACCAAAATATCCATGGACGGCGAAATCGTTTTATAAAATTCGCGGCGCTTGTCGTAGGTGCCGGTGTTGATAAAATCCGTCAGCACGTTATTACTGTTGGAAGCGCACAGCAAGCGCTCGATGGGAAGCCCCATCAGCTTGGCGTAATAGCCTGCTAAAATATTGCCGAAATTACCGGTGGGCACTACGAAATTGATGCCGTCGCCGGCTTCGATTCTGCCAGCCTTCACTGCGTCCACATAAGCGCTGAAATAATAAACTATCTGCGGCACCAAACGGCCCCAGTTAATGGAATTGGCGGAAGAAAAGCTGTAGCCCTTCGTTCCTAAGGCCGTCGCCAAAGCCGTATTGCCGAAAATTTCCTTCACGCCCCGCTGCGCGTCGTCAAAATTGCCCTCGATGCCAAAGACCTTGACGTTCTTTCCGGCCTGGGTAATCATCTGCCGCTTCTGCATATCGCTCACGCCGTCCTTAGGATAAAAGACGATAATCTGCGTGCCCTCCACGTCGGCGAAGCCCTCCAGGGCAGCCTTACCCGTATCGCCGGAGGTAGCGACCAAAATAACCACTTTATTCGTTTCGCCGGTCTTGCGAATAGAGCGCGTTAAAAGATGCGGCAAAAGCTGCAGCGCCATATCCTTAAAGGCCGACGTCGGCCCGTGCCACAGCTCCAAAACGCCGGTATTTTCGTTGACCTGCACCAGCGGCGCCGGGTCTGCGCCGAATTTTTCCGGCGCGTAGGCGGCGTTGACGCACTGGCGCAGCTCGTCCTCGCTGAAATCCGTAAGATATTGCAGCAGCACATCCACGGCGCGTTCCGTGTACGGCTTGCCGCTCATAGCCTTAATATCCGTCATGCGCATAACCGGAATGCTCTGGGGCACAAAAAGCCCGCCGTCGCCGGCCAGCCCGCGGGTAATCGCGTGCGCCGAAGATACTATATCCGTTTTCCCTCGTGTACTTACATATAACATAATACAAAACCTGCCTTCTTTGCGCGGTCTACCGGACGCAAACCCAGCCGCCGCTTCTTTCAAGCTTTTTCTTTTATCTGTTGACTGATGGGCGTATCATTTTTAATCATATCATATTTTTCAAACGGTAACAAGCGCTATTGCGCAAAAATCAGCGGCGTTACCACGGCGTTGGTAGCGCGCTGCAAATCGGCGGGAGCCGCGATAATCTGCATACCGCGCTGTCCGGCGCTGATTGCTATTTCCGGCCATTGCTCGCAGCTGGCATCCAAATATACGGGATAGTTTTTCTTAGCGCCCAAAGGCGAGCAGCCGCCGCGAATATAACCTGTCAGCGGCAGCACCTCCTTCAAGTGCACCAGCTCAGCCCGCTTATTGCCGCTGGCCTTGGCCAAAGCCTTTAAATCCAGCTCGCCGTCGCCGGGAATGACTGCGAACATAACGCCGTTCTTATCGCCGCGCACGCACAGCGTTTTAAAAACCTGCGCCGCAGGCATACCCACCTCCTGCGCCACGTGAACGGCGTCCAAATGCTCCTCGTCCACCGGATATTCCACCAAACGGTATTCTATTTTCAGCTCGTCTAATTTACGGGCCGCGTTAGTTTTTTTGTTATGTTTCATAATAAAAGCCCCCTCTGCGCTAGAGAAATTGTTTTATCTCTGCTATAATAGCACTAGATAACAGTAAAATGCAAATTTTACAAAGGGAAATACGAAAGGGATTCCACATTGAAAATTAAAATCATCTGCGGGCAGCTGGAAATCATTCCCGGCCGTCCCGATCTGAACTACAAAAAAATTCTTGTCGTTATGGACGAAGCGCGGGCGCGGCAGGCTGACATTCTGCTGCTGCCGGAAATGTGCCTGCCCGGCTATCTTATAGGCGACCTGTGGGAACAGCAAAGCTTTCTGGACGACTGCGAATATTATGCGCAAAAAATCATCGCCGCCAGCAGCGGCCTCTGCGTAATGTTCGGCAGCGTGGCGGCGGAGCCTGGCAAGCTCAACGAGGACGGCCGCGTGCGCAAATACAACGCCGCCTTTGCCTGCTGCGACGGCCAGCCACTGACCGGATATTTAGGCCGCGACTATATTATAAAAAATTCTTTGCCCAACTACCGCGAATTTGACGACTGCCGTTATTTTTACGGCCTGCATAAGCTGTGCGCAGAAGAAAATATCAACGTGCGCGACGCCTTGCAGCCGCTGGAAGTAAATATCCGCGGCGAAAAGCTGCGCATCGGCCTCATGCTGTGCGAGGACGGCTGGACGGAAAATTACAGCCTTAATGTGCCGCAAACCTTAGCGGCTAACGGCGCGCAGCTGCTGTGCAACCTTTCTTGCTCGCCCTACACCCTGGGCAAAAACCGCAAGCGCAACCGCCTTTTTGGCCAGCAGGCGCAGCAGGCCGCTATCCCGCTGATTTACTGCAATAATGTCGGCATTCAAAATAACGGCAAGAATATTTTTACCTACGACGGCTGCACCTCCGCCTACAACGGTGACGGCTCGCTGATTGCCTCCGCGCCCATGTATGCGGACACGCTGTTGGAGCTGACTTGGGATACGGCAAGCAGCACCTTAACCTCATCCAGTCCGGTGGCGGCGCTGCCGCAGGAGCCTCAGTCCGTTTATCTGGCGCTGAAATACGGTGCAAGTAAATTTTTGCAGCAATGCGGCATCCGCAAAATGACCATCGGCCTTTCCGGCGGCATCGACAGCGCCGTGGCCGCGGCTATGTACGCCGATATTCTCGACCCGAAAAATCTGCTGCTGCTCAACCTGCCGTCGCGTTATAATTCGGCGGCCACCCGCAACCTGGCCTACCGTTTGGCCAAAGCGCTGGGCGCTAATTACGCCGTGCTGCCCATTACGGAAAGCTGTAGGCTGACCTTCGGACAATTGCAGAACACGCCCATCGTAAATTTAGGCAGCGGCAGTCAATTTAATTTACAGCTCAGCGGCCTAGTCCAGGAAAATATTCAGGCCCGCGACCGCGGCGCACGGTTGATTGCCGCCGCAGCGGCAGCCTTCGGCGGCGCGTTCAGCTGCAATTCCAACAAAGCCGAGCTGGCCGTGGGCTACGCCACCTTCTACGGCGATATTGCCGGAGCTTTAGCCATTCTGGGCGATTTATGGAAGCATCAGGTTTACGCTCTTGGCCGTTACTTAAACGCAGCAGTCTTTCAAAGAGAAGTTATTCCGGAAGAAATTTTTACCATTCGCCCCAGCGCTGAGCTTTCCGCCAGCCAAACCGTAGGCAGCGGCGGCGACCCGCTAGTTTATCCCTATCACGATTATCTGCTGCGCTCCTTTATCGAAAACTGGCACAAAACCACCCCCGCCGACATTCTGCGCTGGTACAAAAACGGCGTCCTGGCGCAGGAATTAGGCTGCGAAGAAGCGGCGCTGCAGCAGGCCTGCCCCAACGCTCAGGCTTTGATAGAAGATTTAGAGCGCTGGTGGCGTTTGTTCGCCGGCTTTGCCGTAGCCAAACGCATTCAGGCCCCGCCAATTCTTTCGCTGACCAAGCGCGCCTTCGGCTACGACCACCGGGAAGCGCAGCTGACGCCTTATTTTTCACGGGAATATTACGCTTTGAAGGACGAGCTGCTGGCGCAAAAATAAATATTTGCAAAAAAAAAGAGCTGCCACATTTTAGTGTGACAGCTCTTGCGCTTTTCTTAACTTTCGTGATGTCTTTCCTGGTTCTTGCGCACATAATCCATAATGATACCTGCGGTTTCTTCAATAGCGCGGTTGGATACGTTGATAATCTGGCAATGCAGACGGCGCATAATGCCTTTAGCATAAGTCAGCTCGTCGTTTATGCGCTGCATATCGGCATAAACGGCAGTATCGCTCAGGCCCATGGTTTTTAAGCGTTCGCTGCGGATCTCATTAAGCTTAAAGGGATCGATCAAGAGGCCGATGATTTTGTACGGCGGCACCTTAAACAGCTCCTCCGGCGGCGCCAGCTCCGGCACCAGGGGCACATTGGCTACCTTAATCTGCTTATGTGCCAGATACATGGAAAGCGGCGTTTTTGAAGTACGCGAAACGCCGATAATAACTACGTCGGCTTTCAGCAGGCCCAAAGGATTTTTGCCGTCGTCATACTTAACGGCAAATTCCACAGCCTCTACGCGCTTAAAGTATTCGTGATCCAGCGAATGGATAAGGCCGGCTTGATTGCGCGGCAAAAGCCCCGTGGTTTTTTCAATGGATTTCAGCATGGGGCCCAGCACGTCCACTACCTCCACGTCCACGGCCAGCGCTCTGTCGGCCATGTGCTCGCGCAGTTCGGGAGACACGATAGTATAGCAGACTACCGCTCTGTTAGCCGCAGCCTCCTCGATAACCTTGTCGATCTGCGCCTTGTCCTTAACGTAAGGAACGCGGATCACATCGAATTTTTCTTCTACAAACTGGCTGGTAGTGGCCTTAACCACGGATTCCGCAGTTTCGCCAATAGAGTCAGATACAGCGTAAATAATCGGATTAACCTTCGGTAGTATGATAATTACCTCCCTTGCCCTCTGCCAAATCCACCAGCAAACGGGTAAAATTTGTTTTTGTAATGCGGCCTACGACCTGATAGCTGCGCTTGCATTCGTCGACGGCTTTTACCACCGGCAGGCAGTCTATTTCGTTATCAATAAGCCTGCGGGCTGCCAAAGCGGCGGGTTCGTCCGGCGCTGCCACAATAATTTTGGAAATAGGCGTCATCACCATCACCACGGGAATATCGCGCAGGTCGCTGTTATTGATAGCGGCCTTGAGCAAATCCTTGCGGGATACGATACCCGTCAGCAGGCCTTCCTCGTCCAGCACGAAGACGGTTCCTACATCCTCTAAAAACATGGTGACTACGGCCTCGTAGGCGCTTTTATCGTTGGCGATAGCTACGGGTACGGACTGCAGGTCCTGCACCTCGATGGCGGAGATTTCTTCCATAAGCATGCCCAAGGTATTTTTACCCGTATAAAAATAGCCTACCTTGGGACGCGCATCCAAAATACCGCCCATAACAAGAATCGCCAAATCACTGCGCAAAGCGGCGCGCGTTACGTTAAGTCTTTCCGCAATATGCTCGCCGGTGATAGGCCCTTCAAGACGTACTATTTCAGCAATTTGCTTCTGCCTGTTACTTAAAGAAATAATCTTCACACCCTTTCGTCATCAAATTCTCTTAATATATTTATAGTATACACTATTGGGTTCAAAATAGCTAGATTAAGTCACAAATATTTTTACAGAAAAGTAAAATACCTGTTAACTATTGCCGGCAGCCATATTTCGTATATGCTATTAGCAGCTGCCTGCTTCTTGTAGTCCGCGCATAAAAATACCCGCTGCGGCAAACAGCGGGTATTTTGCTTTACAAGTTGTCAGGTTGTGCTACAAACAGCTACAGGGGTTTAGCTTATTTCTTTTCAATGAGCTTCAGCGGAGCGGAAACCTTAGCGTCAACCTTTTCGCCCTTAGCGGCCTTTACGGCTACTTCCAGACCCTGTTGGCCCATAACCTCCGGCTGCTGCGCGATGGTAGCGCTCATAGCGCCGCTTTCTACAGCCTTTACGCCGTCGGCAGTACCGTCAAAGCCTACGATGAAAATTTGCTTGTTGGCAGATTTAGCAGCCTCGATAGCGCCCAAAGCCATTTCGTCGTTCTGCGCGAAAATAGCCTTAATGTCGGGGTTTGCCTGCAGCATATTTTCAGCTACGGTCAAACCCTTGGAACGGTCAAAATCAGCGGATTGCTTAGCTACTACGGTCAGCTTGCTGTCGGCAATCTTGTGGAAGCCTTCGCCGCGTTCACGGGAAGCGCTGGCGCCGGGAATGCCTTCCAGTTCAGCAACCTTTACCTTTTCGCCCAGCTGCTTAACGATGTATTCGGCAGCCATTTCGCCGCCCTTTACGTTATCGGAAGCGACTAAAGAAGCGACAGTGCCCTCGTCGGCGCTGCGATCCAGGCAAACAACGGGGATATTAGCCTTGTTGGCAGCCTTTACGGAAGTGGAAATAGCAGCGGAATCAACCGGGTTTACCAGCAATACGCTGATATTCTGCTGCAGCAGGTCGGCAACGTCGTTGGCCTGCTTAGCAGGGTCGTTCTGAGCGTCTACAATCTTTACGGTTACGCCCAACTCCTTAGCTTTAGCGTCTACGCCTTTAGCCAAGGAAACGAAGAAAGGGTTGTTTTGAGTGGATACGGAAAAGCCAACGACAAGCTTTTTGCCGCCGTCTTTAGCGGCGTCCTTTTTCTCGCTGCCGCCGCAGCCTGCAATCATCATAGCCATAGCCACGATGCAGGTAAGTACCAATAAGATTTTTTTCATGGAAAAATTTCCTCCTAAGATTTTTTGCGGTCCATCAGGACTGCCAGCAAAATTACAATACCCTTGACAACTTGTTGGTAAAAGCTGGATACGTTTAAAATATTCAGGCCGTTGTTCAGCGTGCCGATAATCAACGCGCCGATAATCGTGCCCACAATGCGTCCCTTGCCGCCGGACAGACTGGTGCCGCCCAAAACTACGGCAGCGATAGCGTCCAGCTCATAGCCGGTGCCCGCAGTGGGCTGCGCGCTGTTCAAACGGCTGGTCAAAATAGCGCCCGCCATACCGCACAACATACCTGTAATAGTATACGCAAAAATCTTGATGCGGTCAATCTTAATACCGGCAATAAAGGAAACCTTTTCATTGCCGCCTACGGCGTAGGTTTTGCGCCCCAGCGTAGTTTTGTGCAAAATAAAATAGGAAACGGCGAACATCAGGAGCATCATAATGGCAGGCACGGGCAGACCCATCAAATAGCCCTGACCAAATTCATGGAATACTTCGCTGTCCGTCAGGCTACTGATAGGGTTGCCGTTGGTATAAACCAGCGTCAGACCGCGAAAAATAGTCATCGTCGCCAGGGTAGCGATAAAGGGGGCCACCTTGCCGTAGGTAATTACCAGGCCGTTGACAGAGCCTAAAACAGCGCCGATAACGCAGGCCAGCACAATGCCCAGCACCGGGTCCATGCCGCCCTTGATAAAGCTGCCCATAAGCACGCTGGACAGAGCCAGAATACTGCCTACGGATAAATCGATGCCGCCGGTCAGGATAACGAAGGTCATGCCAAAGGAAATCAAGGCATTGATGGATACCTGACGCAGCAGGTTTTTCAGGTTGCTGGGGTCGATAAAGCTGCTGTTAAGGCAGGAAATGACCACAAACAACGCCACCAGTCCGATAACGGAGCCGGATTTTTTTAAGATTGCTTTGATATTCATTATACTTATTGCCCTCCCGTTGCCAGTGACATAATTTTTTCCTGATTGGCCTCGTCGTGCAGCAGCTCTCCGGCAATGCGCCCTTCATGGATAACCATGATGCGGTCGCTCATGCCCAAAACCTCCGGCAGCTCCGAGGAAACCATAATGATAGAAACGCCGCTGGCCGTCAATTCATTCATCAGCTCGTAAATATCGCGTTTAGCGCCTACGTCGATACCGCGAGTAGGCTCGTCCATAATGATGATATTAGGCTGCATACCCACCCATTTGGCGATAACCACCTTCTGCTGATTGCCGCCGGACAAGGCTCCGGCCTCCAAGCCCAAATCCTGCGCCTTAACGCCCAGCTTAGCGGCCATTCTATCGGCAAAAGCAGTTAATTTTTTAAAATTAATAACGCTGTTTTTAGCGAAAGCGTCCACGCTGGGCAAAGCAATATTGCGCATAATGGAAAAATCCAGAATCAAGCCCTCGCTCTTGCGGTTTTCCGTTACAAAGCCAATGCCCGCGTTAATGGCGTCCTCCGGCTTTTGAATGACCAGCCTCTGCCCGTTCAGCAGCAGCTCGCCCTTCTTGCAGCTGTCCACGCCGAAAATAGCGCGCATAATTTCCGTGCGGCCCGCGCCCATCAATCCGGCTACGCCCAAAATTTCGCCCTTGCGCAGATTGAAATTGATATCGTGGAACAGCCCCGGCTGTTCAAAATGCTTAACCTCCAGCACCACCTCGCCGGGCTTATTACGCCGGGCGGGATAAAATTCGGTTATGGAGCGGCCAACCATATCGCGGACAATCTGTCCCAAGGCATATTCGCCCACCGGCTTAGTCGCCACGGAAACGCCGTCGCGCATTACGGTGATGGTGTCGCAGTTATTGAAAACCTCCTCCATGCGGTGGGAGATATAGACCATAGCCACGCCCCGCTGCTTCAGGGAACGCATCACCTCAAACAGCTTTTCCGTCTCACGCTCCGTCAGCGCCGCCGTCGGCTCGTCCATAATTACTACCTTAGCATCCAGCAGCAAATTGCGCACAATTTCCGTCATCTGCTGCTGCCCCACGGAACATTCGCCGGCTTCCATATCCAGCGGCAGCTCGATGGAAATTTCGCGGCATTTTTCCTCCGCAATCCGGCGCATAGCCTTAAAATCCAAGACGCCCATGCTGTTAGTGATGCTGTGCATCATGAACAGATTTTCCAAAATGCTCAGATTAGGCCAGATATTTAATTCCTGATGAATAAAAGCAATACCGTTAGCTTCAGCCTCCAAGGGATTTTTAAAGCTTACCTCGCGCCCGTCCACAAAAATCTGACCCTTATCCTGCTTATGGATGCCCGTCAGAATGTTCATCAGCGTGGATTTACCGGCGCCGTTTTCGCCCATTAAGGCGTGTACCTCGCCGCTTTTCAGCTTCAGGTTAACGCCCTTGAGTACCTCGTTGGAGCCAAAGGCCTTGTGGATATCTCTTAACTCTATTTCCATAAATATACCCATCCTCAAAACGCGCCTGCAGCAAACGTATACCGGTTCGCTGCGGCGCATTTTTCTTAAAAGAATACGTTGCTGTGCAAAATGACGTTGGCGTAAGGCGTAATCTCGCCGGTGCGGATAACGCATTTCGCCTTTTTCGTAGCCTCCTTGAAGGCTTCGTGGTCAACGTCCACCAACCACTGCTCCGTGGGGAACAGCGCCTTCATAGCGGCGAAAACCTGCGGGTTGCGGTCTTCCATTTCCCCTGCGATTTCCACCTTTTCGATAACCATGTTTTTAGCCACCTCGGTCACAACCTCCATAAAGGAAGGCGTGCCGGGCTTCAAGGCCAAATCTATTTTCTGCACTCCGGCAGGCACAGGCAGACCGCAGTCGCCGATAACGATAGTATCCGTATGACCCAGATCAGCCAGCACCTTAGCGATGGCGCTGTTTAACATACCACCCTTTTGCATTATTTCAACATCTCCTCTACATCCTGCAAATACGGCATTCCACTCTGCGCACCCAGCTTCTGCACCGACAGCGCCGCCGCCGCGTTGGCAAAGCTGATGCTGTCATACATGGATTTACCATTGGCCCTAGCCACAGCAAAAGCGCCGTTAAAGGTATCGCCTGCTCCCGTAGTATCCACGGGCTGCACCTTAAAGCCCGGCACATTATATACCTGGCCCTTTTCCGCATAGGCTACGCCCTTGCTGCCCAAGGTCATAATCACCTTGCCCTGGTTGCGTCCCAGAATATCGGCCTTGCCCTGACCGGCAAACAAGACCGCCGCCTCGTGCTCGTTAGGCGTCAGATACGTTACCTTGTCTAAAAGCTCCTGGGGCACAGGCGCTACCGGCGCAGGATTCAGCAGCACGGGTACTCCCGCCGCCGCGCATTTTTCAATAACATAGGTATTAACAGCCGCCGGAATTTCGTGCTGCAAAAGCACCATATCCGCCTGAGCGATAACCTCCCAGGCCTCGTCCACCAAGGCGGGGGACACCAAATCGTTAGCGGCCTTGATAACAATAATGCTGTTGTCGTTTTCCGCCACGGTAATATGCGCCGTACCGCTGTTTTCGCCGGGCAGCACCTTTACATAATCAGTATTGATATTATTTTTCTCCAAAGCCTCCAGCATCAGCTTGCCGTAGACGTCGTCGCCCACGCAGCCCACCATGGCCACCTCCGCGCCCAAACGCGCCGCAGCCACAGCCTGATTAGCGCCCTTGCCGCCGGGAGAAATGGTCAGGCCCTTGCCGAAGATTGTTTCGCCCGGTTTGGCCCAACGCTCGCATTCCACCGTTACATCAATATTACAGCTGCCGATTACTACAATTTTTGCCATAATCAAAACCTCAATCTATCACTATATTTAACAAATACGCTCCAGCAGCTCCTGATACGCGCCGGTTACGGCACTGGGCTGCATTAAATCCTCTAAAAAGCGCGCCTGACGGCGGCTGGTTTTGGGCAGAGAACGCTGCCAATAGGCGATAGCCAGCTGCAAAAGCCGCCTCAGCTCCTGACGGCGCTTTTCATCGTTAGCCGCAAGCTGCCACAAAAACTGGTACCACTGCCGGAAAATTTCCATATCGTCCTGCATAGTGCTGCGCGCGGCGTTGCTCACTAAATCGCGAATGCTGCGCAGCGTCAGCAGCAAATAAGTCGCCTGCTCGCCGACGTCCGCACCGGCGCGTCCTGCCCGCCTTACCAGCAGCAGGTATAAAAGCGGCAGCTCCGGATAGGCGGCGCAGGCTCTGGGAAATCCGTCCCAGCGGGCGAACACAGTAAAATGCAGCGTCAGCCGCGCCA
>NZ_CAJMEH010000059.1 GCF_905212365.1 uncultured Phascolarctobacterium sp. | reverse complement strand
GGATCGGCAGCTTTATTTCGGCCGACGAAGCTTTCGACGCTATGAAAAGCGTGGGGGACCAGCTTCCCTGCGCTTTGAAGGAAACTGCCGGCGGCGGCATGGCCGTAACGCCGACAGCTCTGGCCTGGGCTAAGCAATATTTCGCCCGGGCTGATAAATAAAAAAGCAAAGGAGATTTTAGTATGCAAGTTATCGCAAGCAGCAAAGCGCCTAAAGCCTTAGGCCCTTATTCCCAAGCTATTTTAGTAGGCGGCACCTTGTACATGTCGGGACAGATTGCTATTAACCGTCTGACCGGCGAATTTGTGCAGAGCAGCATCGAAGCGGAAACCGAACAGATTATGCATAATATTGAAGCCGTGCTGGAGGAAGCGGGCTATCATCTGCAAAACGTAGTTAAGACTACGATTTTTGCTACGGATATCAAAGATTTTGAAGCCATCAACGGCGTGTACGCTAAATACTTTAAAATCGACCCGCCGGCACGCTCCTTTGTGCAGGTTGCGGCTTTGCCTAAAGGCGCGCGGGTAGAAATCGAGGCCATCGCTTACAAATGAGCTGCGCTCTGAAAATTTTTAGTTGACTTCCAGAATTGCAGAAAATTTTCGTGCTGACACTTTTATTTTAAAGGCGGCAATTTGTGTAAAAGTTTTACAGATTTTTTGCAAAAGGTATTGACGAAAAGGGCGCTATATAGTATAATACTATTCGTCGCCAAGCTATTCAGTTTGGAAACAATTTGGTGGCTGTGGTGAAGTGGTTAACACGGCGGATTGTGGCTCCGTTACGCGTGGGTTCGACTCCCACCAGTCACCCCACCTTTCAGAATGCTTTGCATTCCAAGGTTAACCATATTTTACGATTGGGGCGTAGCCAAGTCGGTAAGGCACGGGACTTTGACTCCCGCATGCGTTGGTTCGAGTCCAGCCGCCCCAGCCATGTGATTCACTAGCTCAGTTGGTAGAGCACCTGACTTTTAATCAGGGTGTCCCGGGTTCGAGTCCCGGGTGGATCACCACGAAAATTGACGCCGTAGCATAAGCTGCGGCGTTTTTAATTTACTAAATTCTGTTGCTAATGGCGCTGCTTGATACATAATGTCAGCGCAGGCAAAATTTAAAAAGGCAAATGCAAGATTTCCGGCATAATAAAAGACTCAAACCATAAGCGCTGCTGCGCCGTGGCTTGAGTCTTTTGCTTTTTGCTTACAGCTCGTTAATCATGGCGATTAGTCTGTCCACCTCTTCGTCTTTCGTGGCCCAGCTTGTGCAGATGCGCACGCTGTAGTTGCCGTCGGGAAGATAGGCGATATGGCTCAGGGCAAATTCTTCGCTGAGCTTAGCGAATTGCGCGGGCGTCATAATCACGAATTGCTGGTTGGTAGGCGAATCGGTAACGAATTTAAAGCCGCGGGCCAGCAGCGCTTCGCGAATTTTCAGTGCTTGCAGCGTGCCCTTGGCGCAGATTTTAGTGTACAAATCATCGGTGAAAATAGCACCGTACTGCACGCCTAAAAGACGGCCTTTGGCCATTATCGCGCCACATTGCTTGGCAATGGTGCGGAAGTCCGGCTTGAGGGCGTCGTTGGTGATAACAACGGCTTCGCCAAAGAGCAGGCCGCACTTAGTGCCGCCAATATAAAATACGTCGCAGTTAGCCGCAAGGTCGGCCGCCGTCATATCGTTGTCCGGAGCGCCCAGCGCATAGCCCAGGCGCGCGCCGTCCACGAACAAATACAGGCCTGCTTCCTTACATACGGCGTACAGCTCCTGCAGCTCTTGCTTGCTGTACATGCTGCCGATTTCCGTGGGCTGGGAAATGTAAACCATTTTCGGCTGCGCCCAATGCTCGCGGGACGGGTCGGTATCGTATTTAATCCATTCGGCCTTAATTTGAGCTGCGGTCAGCTTGCCGTCGTCGCTGGGCAGGGGCAGCACACGGTGACCCACATGCTCGATAGCTCCGGCCTCGTGGGTATTGATATGGCTGGGCACGGCGCCGAAAACAGCCTGGTGCGGGCGCAGCGCGGCGCAGATAACCGTCAGGTTGGTTTGGGTGCCGCCGACCAAAAAGTGTACGTCGGCGTTGGGGCAGCTAAAGGCCTTTTTAATTTTTTCTCTTGCCTCGTCGCAGTACGGGTCCAGCCCGTAGCCGTCGGTTTGTTCCATATTGGTTGCGATCAGCCGTTCTAAAACGGCGGGATGGCAGCCTTCGGTGTAGTCGCTGTTGAATCTGTACATAAATAAACCC
The DNA here is from genome assembly GCF_905212365.1 of uncultured Phascolarctobacterium sp. Classification (GTDB taxonomy): domain Bacteria; phylum Bacillota; class Negativicutes; order Acidaminococcales; family Acidaminococcaceae; genus Phascolarctobacterium_A. The sequence goes on along the minus strand of NZ_CAJMEH010000059.1, from coordinate 11,446 downwards.
CCTCGAAAAATCAAATTATATATTACTAATTTAGTCTGCAGCAATATCTTTTCAGTCAACTTCGCTTTTTAACGCTCATTTCGCGAGGAACAATCACGAAGCTGCGGGAAAATTTGTTAGTAGAAAACGAAGTCTTCTGCGCCCTTGCTTCTATTGTTCCAATCGCTTATGAGCTAAAAGCTTTATTCCTTCAAAGATATTACTGCAGGCATTAAGTATTGCTTTAGGTGGTGAAATGATATTGTAAGGTAATAATTATTTCGCTGCCAGCTTTAATTTTTGTGCAGCAGCTTCTTGCCGAATAATTCGTAAAGAACTGGCAGTACGGAAAAGATAACGATGCCCAGGGTTACGAGCGTAAAATTATGCTTGATAGCGGGAATATTGCCAAAGAAGTAGCCGCCGCCGACAAAAAGAAAAACCCAGGTTACGGCGCCGATTACATTATAATGGGCGAAGGTCAGATAATGCATTTTGCCTATGCCTGCCACAAAGGGTGCGAAGGTGCGCACGATGGGCACGAAGCGGGCGAGGAATATAGCTTTGTGACCGTGTTTTTCATAAAAGGCGCTGGCCTTGTCGATGTGTTCTTTTTTAATCAGGCTGTGCTTGGCGTTGATTAAATGCAGCCCCAGCTTTTCGCCGATCATATAATTGCAGGCGTCGCCTAAAATTGAAGATATTAAAAAGATAATGGTGACAATTTTTATGTCCATGCCCTCCGGCGCAGTAGCGGCCAAAGCGCCGCAGGCGAAAAGCAGGGAATCGCCGGGCAGGAAGGGGGTGACGACCAAACCCGTTTCACAAAATACAACTAAAAATAAAATTGCGTAAATCAAATGACCATAGGCCGCCATAATCTCCGGCAGATGCTTGTCGAGATGCAGCACCAGGTCGATAAAATACATTGCGTAAGCTTCCATTCCTTTTTCTCCTTTTTCACTATCGATATAAAAATATTTTAGCAGAAAAATTTCTTCTTGTCATAATATTTTCGCAGGGAGCTGTGATTTTTTCCTTAAAAATGTGATAAAATAAAAAACATAATCAGCAAAATTTTAATAAGTGATAAAGACAAGGAGTATATTTGATATGGAAGAAAAAGAAGCATTATGCTGGTGCGGAAGCGGTAAAGTTTACACCCATTGCCATCAAATGAACGACGCTAAGCTGGCGCTGCTGCAATCCCAAGGGCAGGAAGTGCCTTCGCGTGATATGATTAAAACGCCGGAACAGATTGCCGGTATCCGCGAGGCCTGCGCTATCAATACGGCGGTGCTGGACGAGGTGGCGAAATACATTAAGGCCGGTATGACTACGGAGGAAATCAACACCATCGTTTACGATTTTACTATCGCTCACGACGCGGTGCCCGCGCCCTTGGGTTTCTGCGGTTTTCCTAAATCCGTCTGCACTTCGGTCAACGATCAGGTGTGCCACGGCATTCCCAGCGAAAAGGACGTGCTGCGCAGCGGCGATATTGTCAACGTGGACGTGTCCACTATTTATAAGGGTTATTACGCCGACGCTTCCCGCATGTTTATGATTGGCAAGGTGAAAAAGCCTGCGGCCGATTTGGTGGCTATCACTAAGCAATGTTTGCTCAAGGGCATTGAAGCGGCGCAGCCATGGGCCCATCTGGGCGATATCGGCGCGGCGGTTTCCCAGCTGGCGCGCAAGCACGGCTACAGCGTCGTTACCGAATTTGGCGGTCACGGCGTGGGTATAGATTTTCATGAGGACCCATTCGTCTGCCATGTGGGCAAGCGCAACACGGGTATGGTGCTGGCTCCCGGTATGATTTTTACCATCGAGCCCATGATCAATATGGGCCGCAAGGATATTTTTGTGGACGCGGCTAACGACTGGACCGTTTATACCAATGACGGCAGCCTTTCCGCTCAATGGGAGCACACGATTTTAATTACCGAAAACGGTCCGGAAATTTTGACTTACTGATAAGACGTTTGACGTGGATAAAATTCAATTTATAGAAGAAATGGGAGCTTAATATGCACAAGCTTGTAGCGCAACTCATCGTTTACCGCAATCTGCCGCCGGATAATCTGCTGCTGCCGTTGGCGGATATCTGCGAAAAATTCAGCAGCGGCGTTTATCAGCGGGAGCAGCTGGTGGCCCGCATCTACGACCAGGTGCATAAGCTGTTGGACGTGGCGACGGTTTACGGCTTCGATAAAAATTTATGGCATAACTATCTTACCTATTTATTGGTGAGCTGCGAGAATCCCTTCGCCATTACCTGTGAAAAGGAAGGGGCTTGCGACGGCAGCGTTAATCAGTTTGCGAAAAATGATTTTGCCGTGTTCAAGCAGCTTTTCGATTATGATTTCAGCGAGCTGGAGCAGAAGCTGAATATCAACTGCTTTTCCGTAATCAGCAATTATCGGGCCGTAGTGAAAAAGGAACGCCGCTATAATAAAAATATCAGCGAAAAGGTGCAGGCCCTGAGCGCCGCCATCGAGCAGGCCGCCGACGCCGACGCAGTTTTTACGCTGGTAACGGATTTTTATAAAGCCTACGGCGTGGGCAAGCTGGGCTTAAATAAAGCCTTTCGCCTGGTGCATGAGGAGGCTGGCGTGGAGCTGGTGCCTATTTCCAATACGGAAAGCATCACCTTTGACGACCTTATTGGATACGAGCGGCAGAAGCAGCGCCTTATTGAAAATACCGAAGCCTTTGTGGCTGGGCGTCCGGCCAATAACGTGCTGCTCTTCGGCGACAGCGGCACGGGCAAGTCCAGCAGCATTAAGGCCGTCATCAATAAATATTACGACCAGGGCTTGCGGCTGATAGAAATTTATAAGCACCAGTTCCGCGATTTGTCCGCCGTTATTGCCGGTATCAAAAACCGCAATTATCGCTTTATTATTTATATGGACGATCTTTCCTTTGAGGATTTTGAAATCGAGTATAAATATCTCAAAGCTATTATCGAAGGCGGGCTGGAGGTGCGCCCCGATAACATTCTGATTTACGCTACCAGCAACCGCCGCCATTTGATTAATGAAACATGGAAGGACCGCAATGATTTGACGGAGGAGGACGGCATTTATAAATCGGATACCATGCAGGAAAAGCTGTCCCTGGTTAATCGCTTCGGCTGCACAATTTATTACGGCCAGCCGGATCAAAAGGAATATTTCAATATCGTTTGCCAGCTGGCGCGGCGGCAGGGCATTACGCTGGAAGAAGCGCAGCTGTGCGCCGAGGCTAAAAAATGGGAGCTGAACCACGGCGGCATTTCCGGACGCACAGCGCAGCAGTTTATCAATTATCTGCTGGGCGTAAGGGAGCCTGCCGAATAATGTCAGCGGGAGGCAAGCATGACTAATTTTACTAACGTGATTTTTTGGTACTGGCTGTACAACCAATTATTCTTTTTGATTGGCGCCCTGGGCTTTTTGCTGGTGCTGTTCGTAGTCGGGTTGTTGGGGCTTGGCGGTATGGATACTGCCGTCAGCTTTGTCTTGGACGTGCTGTTGCTGAGCCTGCTGTATAAATGGTTCGGACGCTTTTACTGGCGCGGCAGGCTGGTGCAGTATGCGCAGGCGGGCAAAACGCTGGCGACGGCCGCCGTGCTGCCCGTAATTGTCGGCTGCGTGGTGCTGACCGTTTGCTTTGCGTTGGTAGGCGGCAATCATAAGGAAACGATGATTGGCATGCCCTTTTTGGCCGTGGTTAATCTTAGCTTTGCCTATCTGCCCCTGGCCAACAGCGTATGGACTATGCTGGTGCTGGCGGTGGGCTTTAATTTGCTGTCGCTGGGCTGCTTCGTGCGTTATTGCCGCCAGTATGCGGCGCTGACGCTGCCCTGGCGTACTTTGGTTAAGTATTTGGCATATTGCTTTGCAATTTGCACGGGCGTTATTTATTATTTTACGCTGGCTGCTGCCGGTGCGCTTAAATGAATATAGCTGAATAGAAAAAAACTGCCGCGTCAGGCGTTGAGCCTGCATGGCAGTTCTTTTTTGTCAGCATTTGATTACCAAAGCCTGCAAAAGCAAATCCTCGGCGGCGTCTTTGGCATTGCCTATGGAATGGCTTTCGCCGCTGGGGCAGTGTACGGTGTCGCCGGGATGCAGAAGCATCGGCGTGCCGTTATCGTTGTATTCGGCCGTGCCCTGGAGTACGACGATGGTTTCGCTGTTGCCCGTGTGCTGGTGATAGCCAAGATTGCAGCCCGGCTTGAGCGTTACCTTGGCGTACATTACTACGCTATCGTTCAGCAGTTTTTCGTCCAGATAATGTTCGATGATAACGTCGCCGTCGCCGCCGAAGCGGTTGGAGCAGATATCGGTTTTACTATTTTTAATCAGCATATGCTTTGCCTCCTGTAAAGCTTTATTATATTCTATTATACTGCAAGCGGAGAGAAAAACCAAAATTTTTCGCATTAGTACTTTACAAATTTAATATACTAAAGTATAATATGCTTGTACTCACTAAGAACTGCTTGCCAGGCAAGCGAAAATTTTGCGAGAGGTGTAAAGGTGAAATGAAAAAATTATTAGCTTTAGTTATGGGCCTGATGATGATGTTAATGATGGTTGCCGGCTGCGGCAGCGACGGCCCGAAAAAAATGGTTATCGGTCTGGACGATAATTTCGCGCCCATGGGCTATCGTAACGAAAAGAATGAAATCGTCGGCATGGATATCGATTTGGCCCGCGAGGCCTGCAAACGCGCAGGTATGGAGGTTGAATTCAAGCCTATCGATTGGGGCGCTAAGGAAGCCGAGCTGAAATCCAAACGCATCGACGCTATTTGGAACTGCTTCACCGTTAATCCGGAGCGTGAAAAAGTTTACGGTCTGTCCAAGCCTTACATGGTTAACGCTCAGCTGGTAGTTGTTCCTAAGGATTCTTCCATTCAAAAAATTGCCGACCTGAAGGGTAAGGTAGTAGCCGTACAGGACGACAGCACCGGTTCTTATCTGCTGGAGCTGGCCGAGCACAAGGAATTAAAAGATTCCCTGAAGGATTACCGCAAATATCCTGACTTTGCCGCTGTTTACATGGAGCTGGATAATAAGCGCGTAGACGCCGCTATCGTTGACGCAGTATTGGCTCGCGGTTATTATGACAAGCTGAAACCCGGCCAATACAGAATTTTGGAAGAAACCATGGGCGACGAGGTTGTAGCTATCGCTTTCCGTAAGGACGATAAGGAATTCCTGCAGCGCATCGACAAGGCTATGGATGAAATGAAGAAAGACGGCACCTGCAAAAAGATTTCCGAAAAATGGATGGGCGCCGACATTACTAAATACTAATGCAGTAAAATTTGCGAGGGCCGAAGCAGTTCGGCCCTTTCTTTGTCTTTTCCTTGTAAATACTTTAGTAAAGTGCTACAATAAAGCATGACTGACATTACTGCGGTTGAAAATTTATTTGATGGAGAAAATTATGGATTACGTTTTAAGAATCATCCCCCAGATGATGGAGGGCTGTATAGTTTCCTTTCAGGTCTTTCTGATTACCATTGTGTTAAGCATTCCGCTGGGTATCTTGTTGAGCCTGGGCCGTGTGTCCGGGATTAAGCCCTTGCAGAAGCTGATAGGGTTTTATGTGTGGGTGCTGCGCGGCTCGCCGCTGATGCTGCAAATCTTTTTCGTTTACTTCGTGCTGCCGTCCGTAGGCGTGCGCCTGCCCGACTTTGAATCGGCCATCGTAGCCTTTGTGCTGAATTATGCCGCTTACTTCTGCGAAATTTTCCGCGCAGGTATTCAGGCGATTCCTCAGGGGCAATACGAAGCCGCTCATACTCTGGGCATGAATTATGTTCAGACCATGCGCCGCATTATCCTGCCCCAGGTAATCCGCATTATTCTACCGCCTATCAGCAACGAAACTATTACGCTGGTTAAGGATACGTCTTTGGTTTACGTTTTGGCGATGAACGATTTGATGCGCACGGCGCGCAATCTGGTGCAGCGCGATTTCAGCATTACTCCTTTTATCGTAGCGGCAGTTTTCTATCTGGCGGCTACGCTGGTGCTGACCGTGCTGTTTGAGCGTCTGGAAAAACACTTCTCCAGATACGACCAATAGGAGGAGCAATAGATGAATAAAATCAAAGCGCAAAATATCTGGAAAAAGTTTAATAAGCTGGAGGTTCTCAAGGGCATCGACCTGGAGGTCAACGAGGGCGAGGTAGTAGCCGTTATCGGTCCGTCCGGCGGCGGCAAAAGCACGCTGCTGCGCTGTCTGAACAAGCTGGAAACCGTCGACTGCGGCAGTATCGCCATCGACGGCGAGGTTCTGTGCCGTGAAACCGGTTCTGGTGCGGAATATGTAAGCAAGAACGATGTGCGCCGCGTGGCCTGCAAAATGGGCATGGTGTTCCAGCAGTTTAATTTGTTTCCCCATATGACGGTGCTGCAGAATCTTATCGAAGCGCCGGTAAACGTGCAGAAGCGCGATAAAGCGCAGGTCATTAAGGAAGCGGAGGCGCTTTTGGCTAAGGTTGGCCTGTCCGATAAGCGGGACGAGTATCCCCGCAAGCTGAGCGGCGGCCAGCAGCAGCGCGTAGCTATCGCCCGCGCTTTGGCGATGAAGCCGTCCATTATGCTTTTCGACGAGCCTACTTCTTCGCTGGACCCGGAGCTGACGGGCGAGGTTTTGAAAACCATGCGCGAGCTGGCCGAAGAAAAAATGACCATGGTGGTAGTGACTCACGAAATGGGTTTTGCCCGCGAAGTGGCTACTAAGGTTGTCTTTATGGCCGACGGGCATGTGCAGGCGCAGGGTACGCCGTCGGAAATTTTTGATAATCCGCAGAACGAGCGCTTGAAGGCTTTCCTAAACGTAATTCTCAAATGAATATTTCGCAGCCGTTGGGTTTGCCGCCCGGCGGCTGCTTTTTTCACAAACATGTTACTAGCTGGACTAACTTTGGTCATATCCATTTGCTACAATAGTAATCGGAGAAAGGAAGAACCCCTTGAGCGAAGCAAGCGCTTCTTTCTAACGACTCCACTAAACATATCTTTTCATCATACACCTCTCCTTAAATTACGCCGTACAGCACGCTAACGTACGGCGTAATTTTTTTGAAAAATTTTACGCAGATTTGATTTTCTAGTATAATAGAAGCACCAATAATATGAGAGGTGCAATTAACTTATGCTTGTTTATTTTTTAGGCTTTTTAGGCGGCATCGCCTTGTTTATGTACGGCATGCAGCTGATGGGCGACGGTTTGCAGAAGGCGGCCGGCGCTAAGCTGCAAAAAATATTGGAGGCCATGACCGGCGTGCTGGCTATGGGCGTGCTGCTGGGCGCGGTCGTTACCGCCGTGCTGCAGGCCAGCGGCGCGACGACGGTTATGACTGTGGGCCTGGTGAACGCCGGGCTGCTGACCCTCAAGCAGGGCTTCGGCATTATCATGGGCGCCAATATCGGCACGACCATGACGGCGCAGCTTATTGCCTTTAAGCTGTCTGATTATATCACCGTGCTGATTTTCGTCGGCTTTTTGACGCAGCTTTTGGCCAGGCGCCGCCGCGGCAAATATTTGGGACAGGTAGTGCTGGGCTTTGGTATTTTGATGTTGGGTATGGATATGATGGGCAAGGCTGTGATGCCCTTGCGGGATTATCCCGGCTTCGTCGATTTTATCAGTCATTTTTCCAGTAATCCTCTGCTGGGCATCTGCGTCGGCACGGTTATGACGGTGCTGATTCAGTCCAGCAGCGCGACGATAGGTATCCTTATCGCGATGGCTGGGCAGGGGCTGATTCCTTTGGAGGGCGCTATTCCCGTGCTGCTGGGCGATAATATCGGCACCTGCGTAACGGCGGTGCTGGCGTCGCTGCGGGCCAATATTACGGCTAAGCGGGTGGCTGTGGCTCATGTAATGTTCAATGTAATCGGCAGCATTATCTTCGTAACCTTTATGCATTGGTTCGTGCAGATAGTTATGTATGTGTCGCCGCCTCAGGACATTGCCCGGCAGATCGCCAACGCTCATTCGGCTTTTAACGTTATCAATACGCTGCTGTTTATGCCCTTCGTTAATCCTTTTATTAAGCTGGTGGAACGCCTTGTGCCCGGTAAGGACGACAGTATTTCCCTGCGTCCGGTTTATCTGGATAAAGCTATGCTGAGCACGCCCTCCATCGCCATGAGCCTGGCGGTGAAAGAGGTAGTGCGAATGGGCAATCTGGCGCGTAAGGATGTGCGCCTGGGCATGGAAGCCATTCAGACTTACGATGCGGAAAAAATAAAATATGTGCTGGAACACGAGCCGGTAGTGGACGCGCTGGAGCGGGATATTACCGATTACCTGACGGAGATGAGCTCTACGGAAATGAGCGAGGCTGTGTCCGCGCGTCATACCGGCCTGCTGCACGCTTGCAACGATATCGAGCGTATCGGCGACCATGGCGAAACGCTGGCGAAAAAGGCGCGGATGATTTTTGAGGACGAGGTGCATTTTTCCGAGGAAGCGCGGCAGGAGCTGCTGCAGCTGAGCGAAATGGTGCTGCGGGCTAGCGGCAGGGCGTTGGAGGCTTTGGAGAAAAACGATAAGGACATCGCTGCCGACGCTATCCGTTTGTGCCGCGAGGTAAAGCATTATCAAAAGGAAATCCGCAAGAACCATATTGTGCGTTTGAACGAGCACCGCTGCGACCCCGTGGCCGGTTTCGTGATGCTGGAGCTGCTGATAAATATGAAGCGCGTGTCCGACCATTCCAAGAACATCGGCCAGCTGGTGCAGGGCACATTTTAGCAGTAAAGAAATAAAATCTTTAAGCTCTGGCTGCATTGCCGTTAGCGCATGGCAGTCAGAGCTTTTTATAAGAGTGAGTCTAAAAATTCTAAAAGCCAATTATTTTTTTGCAACGTTTTGTTAAGAGAATTTTTTCTTGTCCGCAGACTGTAAGTCTGTTATAATAATTTAAAGTGAATCTTTGAAAATAAAAAAAGCAGTAAACGGCAGCTTTTTCAAGAGCGCCGCGATTATTTCGCAAGCATTATTAAGTTTAAGCGAAATTTAGCAGTACCGAGCTGACTACAAATTTTAACGTAGTCAGTGGTACTGCTTTTTTATTTTGGCAGAGGAGGTTGGAAGTGTGAGTGCAAACAGTGAACCAAATTACGTAAACGCTTTTACGCAAAATATGTTATAATTAAGGAGGGAAACCATGACTCAAAGTAAATTTGAAAATCTGCCCATAAGCAACGACTTCATGTTTAAAAAGGTAATGCAGAACAAATATCTCTGCCAAAAATTAGTCGGCGCAATTATGCAGCAGGAGATTGCCGATATTATTTATACGGAAACTGAAAAAACTATCGAGCCTTATTACGACAGCAAGGGCGTGCGCCTATGATTTTAGTATTCATTTGCGCTTTCGATTTATTCGGTGAAGGACGTTATCTCTATACCTTTAAAAGCCGATGCTTGGAAAATTTAGAGCTGGAACTAAAAAACGACGTTTCCGTATTGCTGCTCAATGCACAGGGAATGCGAGGCGAGGTAAGCCAAACAGTTAAGAATTTTTTGCGTTATGTTAATGACCATATTCCTACAGATGCTTTCACACAGGAAGTGGAGGCAGAGGTAGTGAGGTTGCGGCAGGACAAGGAAGTGAGGCGAGAATTTATGGTATTGGAAACCAGATTAAAGGACGAGCGCATGGCTGGGCGTGCGGAAAGAGATCGTGAAAACGCTTTGGAGATGCTCAAGGATAAGGAGCCTTTAGCTAAAATTATGAAATATTCACGCATGAGTAAGGAAGAAATTTTCGCTTTAGCTAAAGACAACGGACTGGAACTGGCGGAATAAAACTTTTCTTGCAATTTGCTGCGGCCTTTGCTATACTAAGCGTAGAAGACTGTATTCTGTTACAGCCAGAATGCAGTCTTTCTTTTACCGATAAATTCAAATTCAAATTTTAATTATAATGCGAGGTGATGAACATGACTCTTACTCGCGGTCATAAACAGGCGCTGGCTGCAGCGCTGCTGGCGGCTGTATTAGCAGGCGGATTTTTTTACTATCGCGCCAATCAGGACGACGGTAAGCTGACGCTGTACGGCAATGTGGACGTGCGGCAGGTATCGTTGGCTTTTAACGCCAGCGAGCGCATTGACAGTATGCTGGCAGAGGAGGGCGACGCTGTGAAAAAAGGCCAGCTTTTGGCGACGCTGCGCACGGACACGCTTAAACTGAATATTGCTCAGAGCAAGGCGCAGATTCAAACGCAGGAGGCGGTAGTGGAGCGCCTGCATAACGGTTCGCGTCCGGAAGAAATTGTGCAGGCCGAAGCGCGGCAGCGCGAGGCGACGGCCGACCATGAGTATGCTTTGCTGTATAAAAAGCGCATGCAGAATTTATACGAGCAGTCCGCAGTCAGCAAGCAGCAGCTGGACGACGCCAACGCCCGTTATAAGGCGGCGGCCGGAGTCTGGGACGACGCGCGCGGCGCAGCGTTTGGCAGAAATAGGACCGCGCGTTGAAGATATCCGGCAGGCAGAGGGGCAGCTGGCGTCCTTGGAGGCTAATTTAAAAATTCAGGAATATAATTTGGAGCAGTCGCAGCTTATTTCGCCATTGGACGGCGTGATTCGCTCCCGTTTGCAGGAGCCCGGCAATATGGTGACGCCGCAGAATCCTGTGTATCTGATTACGGTTGACGAGAAGAAATGGGTGCGCGCTTACGTTTCCGAAACGCAATTAGGAAAGGTAAAGCCCGGGCAGCAGGCGCAGGTAATTATCGACAGCTATCCCGACAAGCCTTTGCGCGGCAGCATAGGTTATATTTCGGATACGGCGGAATTTACGCCTAAGAACGTGCAGACGCCGGAGCTGCGCAGCGACCTCTTGTACGAAGTGCGCGTTTACGTGGACGATACGGACAACGTGCTGCGCCTGGGGATGCCCGCTACAGTAACGGTTGAGTAGAAGGTGCGTTGTTATGGAAAAAGATTTTGCCGTTGTTGCGGAAGGACTGACGCGAATCTTTAACGACGCGGCGGCGCATAAAAAAATATACGCTTTGCGTGAAGCGTCGCTGAAAATACCGCAGGGACGCATGACTGCGTTAATCGGGCCGGACGGCGCAGGCAAGACGACGTTTTTGCGTATGTGCTGCGGCTTGCTGCGTCCCGACGCAGGCTCGCTGGAGGTTTTGGGACGGGACGTCGTGCGCTGCGCGCAGGAAATCCAGTCGCGTATCAGCTATATGCCGCAAAAGTTTGGCCTGTACGAAGATTTAAGCGTGCAGGAAAACATGAACCTGTACGCCGATTTGCACGGCATCGCCGCGGAAGCACGGCAGCAGCGCTTCGCACGGCTTTTGCAGATGACGGGCCTTGCTCCCTTTACCGACAGGCTGGCGGGAAAGCTGTCCGGCGGCATGAAGCAGAAGCTGGGATTGGCCTGTACGTTGGTGCGTTCGCCGGAGCTGCTGCTTTTGG
>NZ_CAJMEH010000058.1 GCF_905212365.1 uncultured Phascolarctobacterium sp. | reverse complement strand
CTACGCCGTGGCAGTGGAACGCGGGCGTGCGCTGGAGCTTCTAAAATTTTCAGGCAGTACAGCTGGTTACTATGCGTAACCGGCTGTATTGCTTTTTGCTTTTCCGTAAGAAATGGCTGCTGTGTGTAATAGGGTAAAGCAGTCATAAAACCATTTTGGTTATTAACCCTACGGCCGTCGCTGTATTGCGGCGGCTTTTCTTTTGAAAGCGCTGTTGTAGCTTGACTGTTTTTAGCTTGCATTGTATAATAAGAACATCAGCTATTAGAAACATTTATCAATAGCTGAATAATTAGCCTTCGGATAACATATTAAGAAGATGATTATCCATACAGGGAGCAAGTGAAAGAGGGTAAAAATATGGGTATTTTTAGCGGTGCTGTGGAATATTTTGTGAAGGGCGGGCCGTGTATGTGGCCTTTGCTGCTGTGTTCGATTGCAGCTATCGTTATCGGCGTGGAACGTTATTTATATTATAAGAAGGCGATTACCGGCACGGAATTTACCGTGAATTTCTGCCGTATGATGAATGATTTTAATATCGTAGCGGCTCACGATTACGCGCATTCCTCCAAAGGGGCGGGCGCTAAAATGGCCTGCGATGTGCTTTGCATTGAGGACGATTTGGGGGTAAGGCTGGAATCCATTATTTACGCTAAGGCTGACCGTATCATCGACGGCTTGGAGGATAAGCTGAATTATCTCAGCGTGATTATCGGCCTGGCCCCGATGTTGGGCCTTTTAGGTACTATCACCGGTATGATTTCTTCATTTAACGCTTTGAATGAAAGAGCGCAGAACCCGATGGCCGTTACCGCCGGTATCGGCGAGGCGCTGATTACTACGGTATTCGGCCTGTGCATCGCTATTATGGGCATGTGCATTCATGCCTATCTTTCGGGTAAGGTAAAGACGGAGACCTTGAACTTGTACGAGTTGGCCAGCACGCTGACTGATATTGTGGCCGCTAAAAACAGCATGTATGGGAAATTAAATAAAGATAAATGAGGGGCGGTGTGAAGCATGCGTAGACGTCACAGGAGAGAAAGCAAGTCGCCGGAAATCATGCTCAGCCCTATGATCGACATGATTTTTCTGCTGCTGGTATTTTTTATCATCAGCACTATGTATATGAGCGAGATTAAAACCATTCCCATTCGCCTGCCGGTGGCGCAGAATTCGGAGACTGTCAGCAAAAGTAATTTCAGCGTCAGCGTGAAAAAGGACGGAACTTTGTACCTTGACGAGGCGCAGATTGCTTTGGAGCAGCTGGTAGCTAACGCCGCCGCTGAAAGCAAACGCGATTCGTCATTTTCTGTAATTATTCGCGCTGAAGGCGACGCTGATTATAAAACTGTAATTCAGCTTATGGATAAGCTGAAGGGAGCAGGCGTAACCCGCTTCGGCCTGGCTACGGACGTAGGTGACGGCAAATGAAGGAAGAACAGCAACGCTTGAGTAAGGCTTTTGCCGCAGCTGTGGCTGTCCATATTGTTTTTGCCGCTATAGTCGGCATTTTTGGCTATCGCTTTGTGACGCGGCCGCCTCAGATTTTAGAGGTAACTTTGGCTGGAGGCGGTGGCGGCGCTCCAGAGGAAGTGGTGGAGGAGCAGCAGGAGGAAACTGTTGTCCGCAGCATTGAAGATATTATCGACAAGCGCTTAAAACCTGAGACTAAAAAAGTCGTTACCAGAAAGCCGGTGAAGAAAAGCGCGCAGGTAAGCAATAATCCTGCGCCTGCTAATTCTAATGCGAACGCCAGCGGCGAAGGAAGCGGCAGCGGCGAAGGAACGGAAACCGGTGAAGGCAGAGGCGAAGGCGCCGGCAGTGGAGAGGGCAGCGGACGCGGCGTGCCGGTAACGCCGCCGCGGGTGGTTTATTCCGTTCAGCCCAAATATCCCAGCGCAGCCCGCAGCCAGGGCATCGAAGGCGTAACTGCCGTAAAAATGCTGGTGAATGCCAGCGGCAGGGTGGAGGAAGCCTTTGTGGTGCAGTCGTCTGGTAATGCGGCATTGGACGAGGCGGCGGTAGCCGCCGTTTATAAATGGCGTTTCAGTCCGGCTAAGGATAAGTTTGGGCAAAAAGCGCCCTGCTATGTAACACAAGGCATTCGTTTTGATTTGCGAAGATAAGCATATTGCTTGGCGAGCTGTCAGGTTGGTGTTCAAGGCACACTGGCCCGGCAGCTCTTTTGCATTATTGCAGCTAAACTATATAGCTGCTTTACGGTTTATAGTTAGGGGAAAATTAGCAAAGCGAAAAGCGTAGTCTGTTTAAGAAGGCTTAACCTGATAGTAAGCCGTCGTTTGCAGGCAAAAAATTTTGCTTGACTATAAAGCTGGAATATAGTGTATAGTATTACTAACATCAGGAAAGAGGTGAAGATAATGACCTGTACTCACGCTAATTTTACTGTGCCCACAGATCCACACGGCAAGCGCCGTTATGAAAGCGCTATGAAGCATGTGGAGGCGGCTAAAAAGGCTGGCAAATCCAGCGAAGAGCTGCATGCGCTCTTTAAAAAAATTATGGAATTTAATCCTATGGATATCGATTCTATTCCTAAAGATGAAGCTCATGCCAAATACCGCAGCGCTATGGTGCATATGAAGGCTGCCTTGGATAATGGCAAAAGCAGCGCTGAAGCTCACGCTATTGCCAGAAAAATTTTAAGCGGCGAAACGAGCGGCTGCTGCCCTAAAAAATAAACATAGGAAATAACGCCGGAAGCAGCCTTCTGGCGTTATTTTTATTTGGCGAGGCTGCTTATCCGCTCTGGATTTTATCTGCCGCAGCTATTATAATAAAAGCAGATACTTTATTTAAGGGCGGGAGCAGCGATGCGTTCGGCTCCCAGCCCAAGTTTAACGAGCAGGGCGAATGTATTGGCCTGACCTATTGCTCGCCTAAGTATCTGCATTTGACGATTAAGAGCCTGGTGCGCCGCGGGCTGCCGCTGGAGCAGGCAATTAAGCTGCTGACGTCTACTCCTGCCGAGCTGCTGGGCAAGGTTGGAGTTAAGGGCTGTGTGGCCGTGGCCGCGGACGCCGACCTGTTGGTTTTGGACGAACAGCTGGATATCGACAGCCTTTTTGCTAAAGGACAGACTGCTATTTTAAGCAAAGAAATCATTTTGAAGGGGCGTTTTGAATAGAAAATAAAGAAACGGCCTCGTCTGTTGCTATGCAGATGAGACCGTTTTTGACGTGCAGAGAAATATATTACTTTTTGTTTTGTCTTAGTTTATATAATTGAAAATCTAAAGTTTCGTCCACTATGTTTTGACCGTCGGCGTTTAGCTGGCGGTATTTTTTTATGAGTTCTTCTTCTTTGGCAGAAAGAGTGTATGTGTGAATAGAGTTAGCCAACGACGAGATTAACGACATAGGAGCGATACCGAGAGCGCAGGATAGCGCGTTGATTTTTGTACTTTTCAGTGTTGGAAGAATACCCGCTTCCCATCGTGATACAGTAGCTTCGCTGACGCCTACGATATCGGCAAGTTCTTTCATAGTATAACCGCGTTCCAAGCGTTTTTGCTTAATAATATCTTTAACTTCCATAGCGATTTCCTTTCCTTCTGTTTTTATAGTATATAGCTAAATTTGCTGATTTGCAAGATATCTTGCAAAAATGTATTGACAGTAGTAACAGAACGTGATATTATTTTCTTGCAAAAACGAAAGAAAATAGACTTCTAATGTTGGTATTTAGAGCTTAAATATAGAAAATCAATGATAATAGCTGATTGATCTTACTTTAATTTACAGATATTGCATTCGATTAGCTAATTTTATAGGATAAGTTTTATTACATTCTTGCATAAATGCAATAAAATAAATTTACGCATTTTTTGCTTGTAATAGAAATATTTTAGCTAACCCATACCTTGAGTAGCATTGATGATACTATTGGTATGAAAAATCACTTTATAGATATCAGCGACTTGTTACAGAAAATAGTAAAATAAATATGGATAAATCATGAAATAATTCGGGGGTGAAATAAATTGTTTGCTATGGATATGAAGCGAATAGGCAGTAAAATAGCATATTATAGAAAAATCCGTGGCATGACGCAAGTGGAGCTGGCGGAAAAAGCAGAGATGAGCGCTAGCTACATATCGCGTATTGAACGCGGAGCTTCGGTGCAAGGAGTACCGCTGACGATATATTTAAGAATAGCAGTTACTTTGGGAGTAACGCTGGAGGATTTGTATAGGGATTAAATAGATGTGGGGAGTTGAATAGCATAATGGATTTAAGAAAACGCTTTGAAGAGGCTAAAAGGGAGGCTAACGAGTTATTTCAACAAGCTAAAGAAGGAGCTAAGAGATTACTAAATCATGATAAATTTAAAGAATTGGATAGGATATTTAAGGGGCTGAAAGTTAGCATAAAAAATAAAATTAGCGCATTAAAGATCCATAAGATTACTTTCCCGTTGTTTCTAAAACTTTCTTTGAGAAATCAATTCACTAAGGAAAATTTTTTAGCTTTGAGAACTAAATTGTTTGAATATGTAAAACAATGCGTATGTATGGTGGAACAAAAAACTAATGATTTTTTGACTACTAGATTGCATATAAAATGCGTTGAGGGAACGGTATATAAATTTTGGGGAGCTTTAGCAGGAATTCTAGCTTGCATATTGGTTCTAACAATGTTTTTGATGCGGCCTACCATGGATAAAGTTCAAGAATTGAAGGCGGCAGGAGATTTGCAGGGACTTAATAAAGTGGTGCGGGAGTTAAAAGATACTTGGCTGTATGATGATGTACGTGTATCGGCTATAAAAGCTCTTGTAGAATTGAATACATGCGAAAGCGATATTGTTTTAAATAGAATTATAAGTGATTATCAGTACGTTAAAACTGGTTCTTCAAATGATGATAAAAAATCTATGGCATTAATGGAAGAGATAAGACAGATACGCAAAGAAATAATGAGTGAAGCCATTAAGAAAGACTCATTATATGTAAATAAAAAATTATTGTCTTATATTGACCTTGCAAGTGAACAGAAAACATATCACAGTGAACGTGATGCGTATTACAATTTACAAGAAACATTCCAAGATTTGGGTTATGATATTGAAGTAAAAAATGCTATTGCCGCTAGTACGGTACGCGGAATTAAAGTTACTAATGACGTTCCCGATGAAGAAGATGCAAAAACACGGCTTAAAAATGTAAGACAATTATTTGAGGATACTAAACAAGATTCTACTTCGCCTTATAAAACATTAACTGATTTGTATTTTGACAAAGTAAAAGAGATTGAAAAACTTAAAACAAGGAATGTAGAGATAGATAGGATTATTGATAATAGTGTCAACGAAAAAATACAAATTGAAAATTTCTTTAGAGCTGGCGATGAGTTTTATAGAAATCAAATACAACAAATTTATCTGAGGGAAGGAATGAACGCGGCGTTAGCATATCAGTCAAAAATTGCCAAAACGTATACAGAAAAAATCGATCGCTATTATGAAATTGATAGGGAGAACAATAAATTAAGAGCAGAAAAAGCTGATTTACAGCCTAAAATTAAAGAAATGAATCTCTCAAAACATAGAATTTGTTTGGTGTTACGAGATAGAGGTGGCAAAGATATTGAGAAAATTAGAGTAAGTGTTGGAAAACAAGATCCTGCAAGCAGTTTAATAGGAGATAAAAATAATAAAGCAAAGCATATTTACGTTACAGAGAATAAAAAAATTAGCAACAAAGCCGATGTCCATAAAAAGAAACAAAAGTGGAAGATCTATACTATTCAATATCCAGAAATTCATCTGAATAATGCTAACGCACAAAATAGAATCAACGCTGATATTTATGCCAAAGTAAAACAATTTTTAGATCATCTAAGTGAGTTTCCTGATTATGAGCCTGCTAAGTCTAATAGGGGAGCGGGAATGTGGTATAAAATCACTTATGAAGATGATTATTATTTATCTATACGCTTGGTTAGATGGTTTGAAGGAATCGATGTTACCTATAATTTGGTTTATGATAAGGGAACGGGAAATATAGTTCCTCTAACTAATTTTATAAATTTAAGTGTCGAGCAATTAAATACAGATATAAAATTAGGAGAAGCATTTTTAGTAGATAATAGCGGGTTCCAATTCCAAATTGATAAAGCTATTGAGAAGGTTAGCAATGATTATCTTTTATTAGGGAACGGTATATTGGCATTGCAGTATCCTAATTTTGAGTTAGGTCGCGGGTGGCGTAACGTATCATACGTTATTATAGGTGCTGGTGCATATGATCAAAATTTGGGAAGATACATTGGAGAAACTCTCTCTCCAAACTCATGATGGTACTATAAAAAATTTAAGGAGGTTGGCGTAATTGGAAGTTATTATTTGGTTAATGTTTTGTGGAGCTGTTGGTTATTGGGCAGATCAAAGAGGACGGAGCCCTGTATTATGGGGATTACTGTCTTTGGTTATCAGTCCACTTTTAACTGGAATTGCTTTGGCTATGATGAAGGATAAGAAACAGGATGATGCTGTAGTTAAGACGCAAATGGAGACACAGCAGGTTAAAGAGCGAGTGTCTGTTACCGAAAGAGAATTTAATGATAAGATTAATCGTGTAGAAAAAAGGGTAGAGGTATTAGAAAATGTTGTAGAGCCATCTAAGCAGCTTAATACTACATCTGATTCACATGTAACCTTATTAAATGATTCTGGAACAAAGCAGTGCCCTTCTTGTGGTGAAACTATTAAAAGAGGAGCGGTAAAATGCCGTTATTGTGGCGTAGAATTAAAAGAAGTAAAAATGGTTGAATGCCCGTTTTGTAAAGAATTGATTCGTTCTGATGCTGTTAAATGTAAGTATTGCAGGAGCGATATAGCACAGGCAGAGGAAAAACAACAAAATGATGGAGAAGCTGTATGAGCATGAATAAATTTATATCTATACTACAGAATAGCTTAGGAGACAACCTATTAACTTTGTCAGGCAATGTTCTTATTACGGCACCAATTAATAATGCTGCTTCTGTTTTGGATAGTACTAAAGTAAAATCTATAAAAGAATTGGTCAAGCGCATTGAACAAGAATATCCTTTTATAGAAGTTGGATTGATATATGGACTGGCTGATATAGAAATAAAATTTTTTGCTAATCAAAAACGATTGCATAGTAGTAATTTTTTAGATGATTTTAACGAAAAGCTATTGGTGCTTGTGCAGAATATCTTTACACAGGATAATTATTCAGTAAGAGTTAATATTTTTGGTAAATATTCTTCTAAGGATAAGGTGCAATCATTTCGTTATTTGAATAAAAAGGATGATGTAAGATATCTTATTGTAGATGAAGATGTTCGTTTAGTTACAGATAAAATATGTAATCCGAAAGTTTTATCAGGGCTTACGATTTTAGCTATACTTGGATATGTTGGGTATATGCTGTATGGTAAATATGTAGGTAAATGACAAAAATTCAATTTATAGAGAGGAGTATTTATTATGTTTTGCCCTAAATGCGGCGTCAATGTTAATGATAATTTTAAATTTTGTTTTAACTGTGGCTTTGATTTATCTGTTCTACAGAGGACTGTAGAGATAAATACAGAGCAGATTGTAGATAATAAAATTGAATGTAAGGAATTTGATAATTTGCCTTCAGAAATAAAGATATTTGATGGCAGCCAGAATGAATATGAAAGACTTTATTATAAATATATTTATAGTGAAACTGATTTTGTTAAGGCGGTATATTTAGAAAATTTTGTCGCAGAAAATTATTCAGATAAAACGTATCGTTTGGATCATTACTTAGGCATAAGAGCTAACTGGATGCAACGAGCTAAAAGCATTGAAGATCAGGGGTTTGAAAATACTTTGATTTCTTTAGTAAATAATCAAGGTGATGCTCAACAGCTTTCAGATTACGTTACTGTAATAGGGCATTTAACATCTATTATGTATTTCTATAATGTTATTGGAAAAAGATGGTATGAAAGTCAAAAATTCTTCTATGATTGGGTGAATGACATTGATAGATATAATAAATTACATGATAGATTAAATAATGTAAGTACCTCTAATGCGAAAAAAATTATAGAAAATAGGATAAAAAATATAGAAAATAAATACGGTGGACATATTGAGACAGAATATATGGTTCATCAATATGTAGATTTAATGGATTTAGAAAGAACCCAAGCTGATATTAGTATGTATGCAGCTAAATATTCCAGCTGGATAGATGAAGCATACACTGTTTTCCTGAATAATGCTATAAAAATACATAAATTAGATTCTTTAAACAATATGTATCCTACTACTGAGCAGAAAAATAAATTTAGAAAAATAATAGAAGATAAATTTTTAGAGAAGATAAGATTTATATACAGTAAATTGGGATTATTAGTTAGAAAGGGAGATGAGTGCATACGTTTAGCAGATAATGTTATGGAGTTAAGTAAAAAGACTAGCGGTGAGGAAATATTAAAGAAAGGTGCCCTTAGTCTAGGTTTAGCTATAGTGTCAGGGCCAATAGCTGTGCTAAACGGCATAAGAGAAGGTTATAATTATTTTGAAGCAGATTCTAAATTACAAGAATTAAGAATTAAATTATGGGATTTACATATTTCATTATTTAATGAAGGGCATAATTTAATTCAAGATTTTGTTACTGCTTGCAATGATATAGACAGTATTATGCAAGAGGATTTAGCAATGAACTATCTATATCCAGCACTCAACAATGTTGTAGAAACTATAAAAAATAACAATATGGAATTATATCCATGGAGCGAGTATTTTAAAAAGTAGAGTTTGGTAAATATATAATTTTTGTTGATAGAAAGGAGCGATAAAAATGGATTTCGATGATATAGATTATGGCTTTGATGATGGTATGGATAATGGTTTTGGGGGCCAAGATGCTTATTCTAATCATAGCAATGCATTCGGTGGTTTAGATATTCTTGATCATAATGGTAATATGCTAGGGCATACACATGAGAACGTATTCGGTGGAGTCAATATTACTGACAATAGCGGTAATATGTTAGGGCATACACAAGAAAATATATTTGGCGGACAAAATTTGCATGACACTATGGGTAATTTAGTACAAGAAACGCATGAAAATATTTTTGGCGGACAGGATATTTACCAAAATGGGATGAAAGTAGCTGAAACCCATGCTAATATATTTGGTGGGCATGACCGTTTTGAAAACGGAGTAAAAGTAGGAGAAAGCCATGCAAATATATTTGGTGGGCATAATGTAAAAAAGTGGTAAAGCAGCCTTTTTGCTAAAGGACAGACTGCTATTTTAAACAAAGAAATCATTTTGAAGGGGCGTTTTGAATAAACGTATAGACGTAAAAAGGGAGATCTCCTTAAGCAGGAGGTCTCCCTTTTGCGTAGTTCTTTATTTATCCATTTTGGCGTTGTCCTTAAAGGCGCTGCCGAATTGCGTATACGCCAAATCCGCTCCCCGCAGGTCGGCGTTTTCCAGTACGGCGCGATCCAGCAAAGCCTTACTCAGCTTGCTGTGCTGCATATCGCTGTGACCCAGCTTGCTGCTGCGCAGGTCGGCGGCTGTCAGGTCTGCCTGCTGCAGATGGGTGCTGTACATATTGGCTCCGTAAAAGACAGCGTTTTTCAAGCTGGCCTGCCGCAGCCAGGAATAGGGCAGGCTGGCGTAGCTGAAATCGGCGTAATCCGCTGTGATGCCGTCCAGCACAGCCTCCTGAATTTGGGCGCGCTGCAGCTGGGCATTGAGCAGATGTGCTCCCTGCAACTGGCTGCGATACATTTGCACGCTTTGCAGGCTGGCGTTGGTGAAATCGGCGTCCGTAGCCGTGACATAGCTGAAATCGCCGCCGTCCAGCGACGCTCCCCGCAGGCTGCCGCGATGCAGGATGGCCTTGCGGAAGCAGGCGTTATGCAGCTTGGCTTTGTCCAGCTTGCTGCTTTCCAGCCGCGCCTCGGTGAAGTCTGTGCCGGTAAAATCGCGGCCTGACAGATCCATATCGGAAAGATCTGCGCCGGACAGGTCGCCGCCGACGCAATTGGCGCCGTTTTGTACGGCTGCCAAATCACTGTTGCTGTAAGCCTGGGCTGTAAGCGGCAGGCAGGCCAGCAGGGCAGTGGTATAAATAAGAAGTTTGTTGATAGACATGCTTTTCTCCTTAAAGCTGTTCGCTTGATGTGCTTATTCTTCGTCCAGCATTGCTTCCAGCTGCGCAGGGTCGTCCGGCAGGCAGTCGATAATGCGCCAGGGACGGCAGCTGTCGAAATCATGCCTTTGGTAGCTGGACCCGTCCAGAATAATCAGGCAGCGTGCGCCGATAGCCTGAGCGCAAAGCGCGTCGTTGGGCGTATCGCCGATAAAAATGAGCTGCCTGGGCGACAGGCTTTGGTTATTGGCCAGATACAAGCGGGAGAAGGCGATGCGCGCCAGCTCCTGCCGGTCCTCGCTGATTTCACCGAAAACGCTGCGGTTGAAGCAGAAATATTTGTCCAGCTTGTAATAGGCCAGCTTTTCCTGAGCGCCCGTGCGGGTGTTGCCCGTAAGCAGGCAGTTCAGGTATTTGCTGCCCGGCTGCTGGAAGTAGGCGAGGGTGCGCTCCACGTTTTTCAGCACCCGTCCCCGGTGCAGGGGCAGCTGCTTAGTCAGCTCGCTGTGATAGCGAATCAGAATGCCTGCCGCTTCGGCGGTATTGCAGCGGCCGCGCAGGCGTGTTACAACCTTTTTGACAATGTCTGAATCGGTACGTCCGGCTAGGGATTGAGTAAAGTCAAAGGCGTCCAGAAAATAATAATCCTTAATGACGTTAATCAGCGCGTCCTTGCCTGCGCCGCCGGTTAAGAGCAGCGTGCCGTCGACGTCCCACATAAGGTAGTTCATATAATTTCCTCCCGTAATACAGGGTGAGTGCGCTATAGAAAAAAGCTGCCACTTTGCTGGCAGCTTTTGTGCGTTTTTACAGAGAGCGAGGCCTGAGCATCATTTTTTTCAATCTGTCGCCGACATTTTGCGTTACGTTCTGCGTGCGGCGAATAAATTTGATTTTCGAGCGATGGGTGGGCTTCATATCGTTTTTGCTGCCAAAATCACCGCGATCCAGCAGCGTGATTTTGGATTTATCGGCGTCGAAGGCTTCGCGCAGGTAACGGGCCATGGCGGCAGGGTCGGCTTTGGTGAAGCAGCTGAAAATATCGGCAGTCATAAAGCCGAATTCAGGATAAACGTGCAGCGTGACGTGACCTTGACGGCAAAGAGCAAACAAGGAATATTCGTTCTGACCCTCCTCCTGGCAGCAGATGATTTGCTGGCTTTGCAGGGAAAATTTCTGACATCCCTTGAGCAGCAACTCTTCGGCCAGCTTGGGATCGGAAATTTCTTCCGTACCGCAATTATACATATCTATAGCGATTAGTTTACCGATAAAATTCTTTGGACTCACAATTACACCCCTAAAAAATATTAAAGCATTGTTACTTTGCGCACGGTCAACATGCGCTTACAGAAGTTTTTTTATTTGTATTTTATTATAGCCAAAATCTTGCCGCTTGTAAAGATAAATGCGTTTGCGGCGTCGAAAAACATGGCGCAGCGGCGGCAGACATGGTATAATATAAAGGTATAATCAAAACAAATGTTTTTACATAAAATAGTAGTGGTGGTGGCATAGTATGGAACAGCTGGAAGGCGTTGTCGACGATATAGTTTTTCAAAGCGAAGATAATATGTACAGCGTATTGCGCGTGGTCAATAAAGCGCAGGGACGCTTTACGGCCGTTTACCGCGGGCCTGCGCCCTATATGGGCGAAAATGTTTCGTTAAACGGCAGCTGGGTGGAGCATGCGCGCTTTGGGCGTCAGTTTGAGGCGGCGTCGCTGACGGTGGTGCAGCCTACGTCGGCGGCGGGCATCGAGCGCTTTTTGGCTTCCGGCGCTTTGCCGGGAGTGGGCGCGGTGATGGCGTCTCGCATTGTAGAAATGTTCGGCACGGATACGCTGGAAATTTTGGGGCAGTACCCGGAGCAGCTGGCGCGGGTGAAGGGCATCAGCGCGAAAAAGGCTGCTTTGATTGGCGAAGCCTACTGCGAGCTTTCCGGCTTGCGCGATTTGATGCTGTTTTTGGAAACCCACGGCGTCAGCAGCGGCTATGCGGCTAAGCTGCAGGCGGCTTACGGCAATACTGCCATGACGCGCTTGCAGGAAAACCCCTACAGCTTGGCAGATGATGTGGCGGGCATTGGCTTTAAAACTGCCGACCGCATTGCCATGGCTATGGGAATGGCGCATGATTGCGGCGAGCGTTTGACGGCGGGCATCAGCTATGCGTTGACGGCGGCTGCCGGAGCGGGGCACACCTGCGTGCCGGAGGAGCTTTTGGTACGGGAAACGGCGCGGGCGCTGGCGGTGGACAGCGAGGCGGTGCAGCGTATTTTTAACGAGCTTTTGCAGAAGGACAGGCTGCGTCTGGAGGAAGTGGGCGGCACCCGTTTTATTTATCCGGAATATTTATACCGGGCCGAGGTGCAGACCGCCCGTCGCTTATTGTTTTTACGCGATCAGGGCAAACCCATTACCCGCGTCAATGCGGATGAGGTTATTGCCGCCTGGGAGCGGGAGGCCGGCATTAAGCTGGCGGAGGCTCAGCGGCAGGCTATTTATACCAGCCTGGAGCACGGCGTATTTGTTTTGACCGGTGGACCCGGCACCGGCAAGACCACTGTTGTTAAAGGTATTTTGAATGTACTGGAAAAAGCGGGCTGCCGTATTTTGCTGGCTGCGCCTACGGGGCGCGCGGCGCGCAGGCTGGCGGATTCGGCGGGGCATCCGGCGCTGACGGTACACCGGCTTTTGGAATACCAGCCTACCGGCGACGGCCTGTGCTTCGGCAAGGACGACGAGGATCCGCTGGATGCGGAGGCCATCATCATTGACGAGGCTTCCATGCTGGATATCAATTTGACCTATCATTTATTAAAGGCTGTGCCTGGCGGCTGCCGTTTGATTTTTGTGGGCGACGTGGACCAGCTGCCGTCGGTGGGGGCGGGGTCTGTGCTCAAGGATATGATACGGTCGGGGCGTATGCCGGTGGTGCGCTTGGAAAATGTTTTCCGTCAGGCGGAGGTAAGCCCCATCGTGCGCAACGCTCATAAAATCAATCATGGGCAAATGCCGGAGTTTACCGGCGGCGACGGCAGCGAGTTCGGCCTGAAGGAATTTGCCGACGAGCAGGCTGCCGCTTCCTTTGTGGCGCAAACCTATGCGCAGATGACGCTGGACGGGGACTGGCGGCGGGTGCAGGTGCTGTCGCCCATGCATAAAAGTCCCTGCGGCGTGCAGAATTTGAATAAGCTTTTGCAGCATTACATCAATCCTCCCAGCGAGCGTAAGCCGGAGGTAAGCATTCCCGGCAATGTGCTGCGGCTGGGGGATAAGGTGATGCAGATACGCAATAATTATGAAAAGGAAGTTTTTAACGGCGATATCGGCCGCATTGTGAAAATAGAGGGCAAGAGCGTTACCGTAGGCTTTCCGGAGAGACCGGAGGGCGATTATGTTACCTATTCCCAGGGCGAGTGCGAGGAGTTGCAGCTGGCCTACGCTATGAGCGTGCATAAATCCCAGGGCAGCGAATATCCCTGCGTCATTTTGCTGATGGTTCCCAGCCATTATATTATGCTGCAGCGCAATCTGCTGTATACGGCTGTGACCCGCGCAAAAGCGCAGGTGCTGATTGTTGGCAGCAAGCGGGCCGTGCTGACGGCGGTAGAAAACGATAAGACCAGACGCCGCCACAGCCTGCTGGCCGAACGCTTGCAGGAAAATCAGGAGGTATTTGGATGAAGCCGCATTGGCTGCTGGAAGCAGCATATTATCTGCGGCTGCTCAAGGAGCTGGTATTTGTACGCCGCTGCACCGTTTGCAGACAGTCGGTTGATGCCGGACTGTTATGCGCTGCCTGCCGGAAGCATTATTTGTTGCAGCGTACCTGGCGCTGCCAGCCGCGGGAGGAATATTTGGCAGGGCAGGCC
>NZ_CAJMEH010000057.1 GCF_905212365.1 uncultured Phascolarctobacterium sp. | reverse complement strand
CGCTGCTGGCGGCGGTGGCGATAAAAATTACATTGGGCTGCACGCCGTATTCCTGACAAACGCTGCGCAGCAGGCCGTAGCTGCCGTAGTTACAGCAGAGGGGCAGCCCGGCGAGCTGCGCGGGGGTCAGGCTTTGGCCTGCTTCCCAGGGCATGGTCTTGTCCTTTTGGTAATATACGTAGAAATATTCCCGTCCTACTTTTATAGAAGCAAGGTCTTCGTACTGGCCCAACGGCGCGTTGGCAAAGGCGAAATCGATAAGGCCCTTGTTCAGCAGCTCCTGTTGCTCCGCTACGGCAGCATTGTGAAACTGGTAGCTTATCTGCGGCTGGCTTTGGGCAAAGGGGATGAGGTACGCCTGCAAAAAATATTCGCTGCGCACATGGGACACGCCGACGCGCAGCGTCCCCATAGCCTTTTGGCTGAAGGCCTGCATGGTCAGGCTGATGCTGTCTTCGGTGCTGCACATCAGCTTGGCCTGCTGCAAAAAGGCTTCGCCTGCTTCCGTCAGCTCGATGTGCCGTTTGCCGCGGTTGGTTTTAAACAGCTGCACGCCGTAATATTTTTCCAGAGTTTTTATTTGGGCGCTCAGCGCCGGCTGCACCAGCGACAGCTGCTTGGCGGCGGCGCTGATATTGCCTGCTTCGGCGACGGCGATAAAATTGCGGTAAAAATCAAAGTCCATATGCTGCTCTCCAAAACATCACAAAAGATGATTATTATAATCAAATTAAAGTATTTTACTTAATTTTACCGCAGAATTATAATTAAGTAAATTATTAAATCAAAAAGCGCGCAGGCGGCGCGTTTTGGCGGAGAGGATGCTGCAATATGAAAAGACGACGTTCTTTAAACGTAATTTCCGGGCCGCTGCTTTTTGCGGCTGTTTTTGTTATTTTGGATATTTTTATTCCCGCTAAGCAGGCGGCGGCTATCGCTTCCATCTTTTGGATGGGCCTGTGGTGGGTGCTGCGCCCGGTTAATATCGCCGTAACGGCGCTTTTGCCGATTCCGCTGAACGCTTTCTTCGGCATGGTGCCGATGGACGGCATTATCAGCAAATATTTTTCAGAAATCGTGGTGCTGCTCGTGGGCAGCGATTTGATTAGTCTGGTGTGGGAAAAGACTAGGCTGGATAAACGCTTGGCGATTAAAAGCCTGTGCGGTATCGGTACCTCTGTGCGCGAGCAAATAGCGGTTTGGCTCGTGGCTTCGACAGTGCTGTCCATCTTTTTGCCCAACGTGGTGGTGGTGATGATTCTGCTGCCTGTGGCCGTCAGCATGCTGAAATTTTTGGGACAGGAGCAGATTACGCATAACCCTGTGGCAACGCCGATTTTGCTGGCCATCGTGTGGGGCGCGGGCTTCGGCGGCTTTGGCTCGCCGCTGGGCAGCAGCTCTAATCTGGTGGCTATCAGCTATTTGGAAAAGCTGACGGGACGCGAGTTTATGTATGTGGATTGGATTATGCGCTTTCTGCCTTTACTGCTTGTTATTATGCTGTTTATTCTGGCCTTTTTGCTGCGGCTGCCCGTGCCGGTAGCGCGGCTGGAGGGCGGCAAGGAATATTTCCGCAGCGTGTACGCCGCCCTGGGGCCGATGAAGCGGGGCGAAAAGCTGGGGCTGTGGCTGTTTATTCTGGCGACGGCGCTGGCCTTTGTACGTCCGCTGTATGTGGAATATCTGCCGCTAATGAAGCCTGCCTACGTGTTTTTTACCTTCGGTATGCTGACCTTTGTGCTGCGCAATGAAACGGGACAGCTGCTGTTGAGCTGGAAGGAAGCGGAAAAGGGCGTGATGTGGGGCATGATCTTTTTGTTTTCCGGCGGCTTGGCTTTGGGCAAGCTGATTACGGATACGGGAGCGGCGGCGCAGATTGCGAAGGTTATCACCTTGCTGCCGCTGAGCGGCGGCTGGGAAACAATGTTCAGCCTGACGCTGTTTGCTACCTTCCTGACGGAAATCAGCAGCAATACAGCGGCAGCTTCTATTTCCATACCTGTGGTGCAAAGCATTACCCGGCAGCTGGGGCTGAACCCCATTCCCTATATTTTAACGTCCATCGTAGCTGTAAACTGCGCTTTTATTTTGCCGGTCAGCACGCGGGCCGTGGGCGTTACCTACGGCCTCAGCCCCGACGATTTGATGCGGCAGGGCGTGCGCTTGTCGGCGTTCTGCCTTTTGCTGGTAAGCTTGTTGGGCTATGTGTGTATGCAATTCTGGCCGCTATTTTGGCATTTGTAAAAATCATGTATAAGCGCTCTGCCTCTATTAAAGGGGGCGGGGCGCTATTGTTTACGCGGGGCTTGACTTTTGGTTAACCTGGTGATACTCTTTGTGTAAGATAATTTGTTGTTGACAAGATGTAATGGAGGTTGTGCCCGTATGCGTAAACGAATTTTAGAGCTTTTAAGAAAAAGCGGCGCCGAGCCTTTGTCCGGCGAGGAAATTTCCCGCCAGCTGGACGTTTCCCGCACGGCGATTTGGAAGCATATTCAAACCTTGAAGAACGAAGGCTACGATATAGAGTCCGTGCCCAAGAAGGGCTATATTTTAAAGGAAGCGCCAAACCGGCTCTTTCCGCAGGAAATTTTGTCCTGCCTGAAAACGAAATGGCTGGGACGCAATATTTGCTACCGCGACAGCGTAGATTCCAGCAATAATCTGGCGAAGGCGCTGGCCAACGAGGGCTGTGAAAACGGCCTGCTGGTAGTGGCCGAGGAGCAGGGCGCAGGCAAGGGCCGTTTGTCGCGCGGCTGGATTTCGCCTTACGCTAAGGGCATTTGGTTTTCGGTAGTTTTAAAGCCGCCCTTTCTGCCGCAGGAGGCGTCCAAGTGTACGCTGCTGGCGGCGGTGGCCGTGGTTAAGGCTATCAATAAAATTGCCGGTGTGCAGGCCGCTATTAAATGGCCCAACGATATTCTGCTGCTGGGGCGCAAGCTGGTGGGCATCCTGACGGAAATGAACGCCGAGTTCGGCCATATCAATTACGTGGTTATCGGCACGGGCATCAATACTAACGCTACGCCGGAGGATTATCCCGACGAAGTCAAGCATTTGGCAGTGTCCGTCGCTGACGCCGCTACGGAGCCCTTTACCCGCGTGCAGCTGCTATGCGATATTTTGCTGAATATGGAGGAGCTGTACGAAACTGCTGTCAGCGAGGGCTTTGCCCCGGTGCTGGCGGAATGGCGCAAGTATTCCTGCACCTTGGGGCAGGAGGTTAAGGTTATTGCGCCGGATATGACGTATTTTGGCAAGGCCGTGGACATCGACGACGAGGGCCTGCTGATTGTGCGCAAGGAGGACGGCGCATTGGAAAAGGTCGTAGCAGGCGACGTTTCCATTCGTCCGGCGGCCGCTAAGGACGGCGCGTATCAATAAGTGAGATATTTGTGAACGGATTGACAATGGGTTGTAAAAGTAGTATAAGTAAATTGTCAATCCGTTTGAAGGGATTTTGCCATGAGGGAATTTATCATCGCCGCAGCCATGGAAGAAATAAGAGAGCGCGGTCTGCGCTTTACTATGCAGGATTTGGCGACGCGGCTCAAGGTGAGCAAAAGGTCTTTATACGAAAATTTCACGTCGAAGGAAGAATTGATTGGCGCTCTGCTGGAAATTATTCTGGCGGATATGGAACGGCAGGAAGAACAGATTTGCGCGAGCGCAGCCAAGCCGACGGAAAAACTGCGGCTATTACTGACGGTTCATCCTTATGACGTAGAGATGTTCAATAAAAATATTTATGAAGATTTAAAGCGGATGTTTCCTGCGCAGTGGCAGGTAGTGGAAAAGGCCAGGCTAAAAAGGCAGGAGCGCTTGGAGCGTTTGATAGAAGAGGGCGTTGCGGCGGGCGAGCTAAGGCCGATACATATCGGGATTGTCAGCCAGCTGTTGCGCGGCGCGTTCGATAGCTTTACATCCTATAGTTTCCTCGACAAAAACGCGCTGACTTACAAGGAAGCCATGCGCGAGCTTGTGGATATTTTGCTGCAAGGGTTAGAGCGAAAAAGTTAAATAAAGTAAAAATGCACGCTGAGCGCTGCATTTTTATTTTAGCATATTGGTACTGATAAAAATATTATAGTACCGAAAGTTTTAAGGAGGACAAGATTATGAAGCTGAAAAGCTGGATTTTTGTAACAGGCCTGTTGGCGTTGACGGCGTTGGCGGGCGGCTGCGCTGAAAATCGCCGGGACGCAATCCTTTGGGGGCAGGCGGACGCTACCGAGGTGGATGTTAATACTAAGGTGCCGGGCAGGCTGGTAGAGCTGTATGTGCGCGAAGGTCAGCAGGTGCGCCGCGGCGACCGTTTGGCGCAGATAGACGCGCGGGAGCAGGACGCTCTCACAGCGGCCTCTAAGGCTAAAGTGGAAGCGGCTAAAGCGTCCGCGCTGCAGGCCAAGGCTAATCTGGAGCAGGCGGAACGGGATACGCGGCGGTATGAGCAGCTTTTTGCTCAGGGCGCGGTATCCAGCACAAGCTTTGAAAATTACCGCAGCAACCGCGACGTGCTGGCGGCCGTATATGAACAGAGCTTGTCCAATGTGCAGGCTAATGAAGAAGCGTTAAGGCAGGCGTCGCTGAATTTGAGTGAAACGGTTATTATCGCTCCTTTCGACGGGGTAATTACTACTAAATATGTCGACTGCGGCGCAATGATTTCCACAGGTATGCCGATTGTGGCGGTGCAGGACCCCAAAGATAATTGGGTGAACTTTAAAGTTAAAGAAACAGATTTAGGAAAATATCATCTTGGCGAGAGCGTGGAATTGACGGGGCGCAACGACGGGCTGCGCCTGCAAGGACGCATTGTCGATATTTCTAAAAAGCCTAATTTCGCTACTTATCGCGCTACCAGCGAACGCGGCGACGATGACGATATTATTACCTTTAACGTTAAGGTGCAGGTCAACGATGTTCGCGTGCGTCCCGGCATGCGTTTTCGCCTTTTATGAGGTAACGGCGCATGTGGAAAATATATTTTGGGGAGCTGCGGCGCGCGTTTATGCAGGAAATTTACCTCGCTGGCGGCTGGAATAAGAAACTGGTTTGGCTGCTGCTTTTGCTGCCCCTGACTTATACGGTGTTGTTCGGCTTTACCTATCAAGCCAATGTGCTGAACGATATACCTGCGGTGGTTTGCGATATGCAGCAGAGTAAAACGTCAAGGCAGCTGATAAATTATTACGATACGTCAGATAGGTTTATCGTGACAGAGCACGTGCAGACATTGGAGGAGCTGCAGGAAAGGCTGCACGAGGGAAAGGCCAAGGCAGGCATTTATATAGAACGGGATTTGGACAAACGGATTAAAAATGGGCTGCAGGCGGATGTAGCGATTATCATCGACGCTACTAACGTGGTTTATGGCAGCGCGGCCTTGGTCGCGGCCGAAGAAATCAATATGAACGTATTGGTGGGCGCAGGGCAGCGCATAAGCGAACGCTTGGGCTTTTATCCCGACCAGGCTATAGAAACGGTTTATCCGGCTGCGCTGCGGGCGCGCATTCTTAATAATTCCACAAATTCGTATACCAATTTTATGTTGTTGGGCCTGATGTGCAACGGCGTGCAAATATCGCTGTATTTATACACTGCTGACGCCTGGGCAAATATCAAACGGCGCAAATGGCGCTTTTATAGCGCGGCGCTTGCCGGTCAGTTAGCGGCGGTGGCGCTGGCTGCGTGGCTAAGCTTTGGGCTGTGTTTAGGCCTGGCGCATTTTGGCTTTGCCGTCCCTTTGCGCGGCGCGTGGCAGCATTTCGCACTGCTTGACGGAAGCTTCGTCCTGCTGTTTACCGCCGTCGGTATGCTGTTTTCCTTCCTTTTCGGCAAGGCCGTTATGGCGATACAGGAAACGCTGCTGTTTATCATGCCGGGTTTGTTATACAGCGGGTTAAGCTGGCCTAACGAATGGGTGGGCGGCTTGCCGCTATTTATACGGGCCTTCTTTCCAATCACCTATATAGCCCTGCCGCTGCGGGATTTATCCTTGCAGGGAACATCGGCGCTGCTGCCGGAAAATATAACGCTTATGCTGGCGGCGGCCGGCGCTGTCCTTTGCCTGGATATAACGCTGCTGCGCCGCAGGCTGCGGAAGGAGAAATGCGCATGAAATATTTTTGGGCAGTTGCCAAAAACGAGCTGTTGGATATTTTCTGGCGCGACCGGCGGCGGGCGGTTTTACTGTTACTCGCTTCGGTGGCTTATTTACTGCTTTTTTCCTGGCTGTACTTATTTGGCGTAGTACGGGAAATTCCGCTTTTAGTAGTGGACCAAAGCAATACGGCGTTGAGCAGGAGGTTGGCGCAGAACTTTGACGATAGCGACGGCTTTCGCGTCGTAGCATGGGCCGATAGCGACGAGGGGGTTGCCTATTGGCTGCGCAGTCAGGGCAGGCATAGCGCCGCTTTGGTGATTCCGCCGGATTTTGCTGAAAAAATTCAACGCGGACGGCAGAGCGAGGTGCTGCTGGCGGTGGACGGCAGCAATATTATTGTCACCAGCAACAGCAGTATAGCAGCTATTGATTTGATGCAGAAGTTTAACGCCGAATGCGCCGCCGAACTTTTGCAACGCGACGCCAGACAGCTGCGGCAGCAAAGTGCAAGGCGCGTAGAGCCGGTGGCGTTTACTTATCGTATTCTGGGAAATCCGCAATTGGACTATTTGCGTTTTTTCGTTTATGGATTGGCTTTAGTGGCTTTGCAGCAGGGCTTGTTGCTGGCTGTGGCGGCGGGCGTATTGTGGGAGGGCGGCGCTGCGGCTGGCGCTGTGCCACGTCCATGGACGGCGTGGCTGGCTAAGTCGGCGGTCTATGTGTTTTTGGGATTAGTGTCCTACGTTTTGTTTTTAGCTGCTGGGCAGCGGTTATTCGCATTGCCGGTAGCAGGCGCATGGTGGCAGCATTTACTCTTAGCGGGCGCGTTTTTGTTTTGCGTAACGCAAGTGGGCGGCATTGCAGCCTGTCTGGCGGGCGACGAGCTGTTGTTCAGCCGTTTGTCTATTTTCTATACGGTGCCTGCGTTCATGCTGTCCGGCTACACGTGGCCCTTGGAAGCGATGCCCTGGGGCGTACGCTGTCTGGCGTATCTTTCGCCGTTTACATATTTCGCGCAGGCGGCGCGCGGCTTATGCCTGAACGGGCATTACTACGCTTTATATAGCAATACTGCGGTTTTGCTGTGCGCAGGAACGCTCGCTTTGCCCATAGCAGTTTGGCTGTACGGCGGGCAAGTGCGGCAAAATATGTTTATAAAGAAAATATTGCGATAATCCTTGCAATATTCGTTCTTTGTGGTAAAATATATACGGCTTTCGGGCCGTATTCTGCAAGCGGAAAAGACAATTTCCGAGGAGGACGAAAGAATGTTACTTGTAATTGATGTAGGAAATACCAATGTTGTGGCCGGCGTTTTTGACGGCAAGGAGTTGAAGGTACACTGGCGTTTTTCTACTGACCGTTCCAAAACTGCTGATGAATTTGGTATTATGCTGCGCAGTATGTTCGATTACAGCGACGTTGCCATGGATAAGATCAGCTCGATCATTATCTCCAGCGTTGTGCCCCCGGTGCTGATTCCGCTGTGCCATATGTGCGAGCGTTATTTTTCCATTAAGCCCATGGTAGTTGGACCCGGAATTAAAAACGGTATTTTCATCCGTTATGATAATCCCAGAGAGGTTGGCGCTGACCGCATTGTTAACGCTGTGGCTGCTTTCAACAAATACAGTCATTTGAATAAGCCCATGATCATTCTTGATTTTGGCACGGCAAACACCTTCTGCGCTTTGCTGCCCAACGGCGAATATCTGGGCGGCGCTATCGCCCCCGGCATCGGCATTTCTACCGAAGCGCTGTTTCAGCGTGCCGCCAAGCTGCCGCGTATCGAGCTGATTAAGCCCAAGACGGTTATTTGCCGCAACACGGTAAATTCCATGCAGGCCGGCGCTATTTACGGCTTTGTGGGCCAGATGGAGGGCATTGTCAGCCATATGAAGAAGGAGCTGGGCGGCGAGGCTTTCGTTATCGCTACCGGCGGCTTTGCCAATACTATGGCGGCCGAATCCGACTGCATCGACGTGGTGGAGCCATTCTTGACGCTTGACGGACTGCGTATCCTTTACGAAAAGAACGCCAAATAAGACGCGGCGCATAGCTGCCGACATTTAGATTAACGCAATATTAAGCCCGCTGTTATGGCGGGCTTTTTTGAATACAGGAGATAGTATGAAGATAGGAAATATTAAACTGGATGCGCCTTTGGCGCTGGCTCCCATGGCCGGGATTACCGACCTACCCTTCCGGCTTATCTGCCGCCGTCTGGGCTGCGGCTTAACCGTGTCGGAGATGGTCAGCGCCAAGGGGCTGCTGTACAAAAATGTCAAGACAACCGAGATGCTGCGCATCGACGCGGGGGAACGGCCCACGGCTATTCAGCTTTTCGGCAGCGTGCCTCACGAGCTGGCTGCGGCAGCAAAAATAGTTGAGCAAAGCGGCGCCGACATTATCGATTTTAATATGGGATGCCCTGTGCCTAAGATAGTAAACAACGGCGAGGGCTCGGCGCTGATGAAAAATCCGCAGTTGGCCTACGAAATTTTAGCAGCTATGGTAGATGCCGTGCAGATACCCGTAACAGTAAAATTTCGCGCGGGCTGGGACGACGCTCGCCGCAATGCGGTGGAGATAGCGTTGGCGGCAGAGCGGGCCGGTGTGGCCGCCGTGGCCGTGCACGGGCGCACACGGCAGCAGTTTTATGAGGGCAAGGCCGATTGGAGCGTTATTGCCGACGTTAAGCGGGCCGTCAGGGTGCCGGTTTTTGGCAACGGCGATATTTTTACGGTGGAGGACGGGCTGCGCATGCTTAAAGAAACAGGCGTGGACGGCTTGATGATCGGGCGCGGCGCCGACGGTAATCCCTGGCTGTTCAGCCGTTTGAAAGCAGTGCTGGCAGGGGCTGCAGTGCCGCCTGCGCCGACGGTGGACGAGCGGCTGGATTTAGCGGCGGAGCATTTGCAGATGCTCATCGATTATAAGGGAGAATATATTTCCGTAAAGGAAATGCGCCGCCATATTTCCGCTTATCTCAAGGGTATGCCACATGCGGCCGAATTCAGAGGACGCTTTCATAAGACAGATACCCAGAAGCAGTTTATTGCTTTGCTTGAAGAATATCGTCAATGCGCATATCGTTATTATGAAACAGAAAAACATTTTGCATCTGGCATTGTAGAAAAATGCTAAATATGCTAAAATATAATGCTGTTAAAGATACGTACAGGGAGTTTGGGCTATGGAAGTAAGCAAGCAGGCTAAACGGGTCATCAGCATAAGCCTTGGTTCGTCCAGGCGCGACGCCAGCGCGGCGCTGGAATTAGGCGGGCAGCGGGTTCTGCTGGAACGCCGCGGCACCGACGGAGATTTAAGCAGGGCCAGGCAGCTGCTGGAGCAGTGGGACGGCAAGGCGGATGCCATTGGTTTGGGCGGCACCGACCTTTATGTTTTCGCTGGCAACAAACGCTATACCTTCCGCGAGTCAGCGCATTTGATTGCTAATGTGCGCCATACGCCGGTGCTGGACGGCAGCGGCTTAAAAAATTCCTTGGAGCGCAAGCTTATACGCAGCCTGGCTGCCGGAGATAAAGTTTCCATTAAGGGCAGCAAGGTGCTGCTGGTGTGCGCGGTGGACCGCTTCGGTATGGCGGAGGCCCTACTGGAGGCGGGGGCGCAGGTCACCTTTGGCGATTTGATTTTCGGCCTGAACGTCAATAAACCGCTGTATTCCTTAAAGACATTATCCTGGTGGGCGTCGCTGCTGGCGCCGGTAATAACGAAGCTGCCCGTCAGCTGGTTTTATCCCATGGGCCAGGAGCAGGAGGCACGGGAGCCGCGGCATACGGAATATTTTTTGGAAAACGATATTATCGCAGGCGATTTTCATTATATAAAGAAATTTATGCCGGACCGTCTGCCCGGTAAAACTATTATCACTAATACGGTTACTGCCGCTGACCGCAGTATGCTGGAACGGGCGGGGGTTAAAACCCTCATTACAACAACTCCCTGCATTGGAGGGCGCAGCTTTGGCACC
This sequence comes from uncultured Phascolarctobacterium sp., assembly GCF_905212365.1. Taxonomy (GTDB): domain Bacteria; phylum Bacillota; class Negativicutes; order Acidaminococcales; family Acidaminococcaceae; genus Phascolarctobacterium_A. Next base: position 4,091 of record NZ_CAJMEH010000057.1, on the reverse strand, counting down.
AATGTGATGGAGGCAATGCTGGTGGCTTTGCATAATGGACGCGGGCCGCTGCCTGCCGAAGAATATTTAAAGCTCTTGGAGCATTATCATATAGAATCTTCTGTGGAGTGCTTTAGCACTAAGGAGTAATTTAGATCATGGAAAAGTTTGCATTTATACTTCATCCCCTGTCGTTGCAGGATATGGAGCATTTATCGCCGCTTATGAAGTACATACCTGACAGGATTATTGAAGCCTGCTTGAAAATGAAGAAGCCCTTTAAGGTTTCCCATATCACAGGCATTCAAAGTCCTTTTGCCGAGGCCGAGGGCTGGTTTGTAGGCTGTCCTCTTACGGCTAAGCAAATGATAGAGCTGCCTGAAGAATTTGTTATGGACCGCATCATTGAAGCTGGGCGCGTGGCGCAGGAGCTGGGCGCTAAAATAGTGGGGCTGGGCGCTTTTACCTCTATCGTTGGCGACGCAGGTATTACTGTTGCTAAGAATCTGGATATTGCGGTAACCTCCGGCAACAGCTATACGGTAGCAACTGCAATTCAGGGAACCAAGGACGCCGCTGAAATGATGGGCAAAAACCTCAAGGAGTGCCGTGCCGTGATAGTGGGCGCTACGGGCTCCATAGGCGCGGCTTCGGTGCGCCTGCTGGCGCGGGAGGTTAAGCATATTACTCTGGTGGCGCGGCATTTAGGGCCTTTAGAGGAACTGGCGCAGGAGCTTATCAAAAAGAATCACTGCGAGGTGGCTGTGAGCCAGGATATCCATACCGCTTTGAAAGAAGCCGACATTGTTATCACAGTTACCAGCGCTTTGGACTTTTTGATTGAACCGGGGGATTTAAAGCCCGGTGCAGTAGTCTGCGACGTAGCGCGCCCGCGCAACGTATCCCGCGAGGTATCCTTGCAGCGCAACGACGTTTTGGTTATCGAGGGCGGCGTTATCGACGTGCCCGGCAATGTCAACTTCCATTTTGATTTTGGCTTTCCGCCTCATACATCTTATGCTTGCATGTCCGAAACCATGATTCTGGCCTTGGATAAACGCTATGAAAACTTTTCCTTGGGCAGGAATCTGGACATTCAAAAAATCAACCTTATTTCGCAGCTGGCGGACAAGCATCATTTTAAGATGGCCGGGTTCCGCAATTTTGAACGAGCTGTGTCCTCGCAGCATATTGAAGAGGTGCGGCATAATGCGCAGCTGGCGCTGGCAGTTCATGGCTGTTGATGTTGACAAGTAAATTGTCTAAAGCTTATAATAAAATTTAAGAGTGATATAAATTTTATTTTGTGATAAAGGAGCAGGGAACATGGCTAATAAAGAAACTATTTTAACAGCTGAAGGTCTTAAAAAATTAGAAGATGAACTGGAAAATCTTCGCAGCGCCCGCCGTCAAGAGGTTGCCGAGCGCTTGAAGGTCGCTATTTCTTACGGCGATATCAGCGAAAACTCCGAATATGACGATGCTAAAAGCGAGCAGGCCTTTATCGAAGGCCGTATTCTGGAATTGGAGCAGATGATTAAAACTGCTACTATCATCGACGACGCGGCAGGCAGAAAAGAGGGCGTGGTATCCCTGGGCTCCACCGTCCTGCTGAAAGATACGGAAACCGGCGAGGTAGAAACCTATACCGTCGTAGGCACTACCGAGGCCGACCCCTTCAATAACCGTATTTCCAACGAATCCCCCGTAGGCGCAGCTATTCTGGGCAAGGAAGTGCATACCGTTGTTGTTGCCAATACTCCCGCAGGCGAGCTGTCTTATGAAATTTTGGAAGTAAAATAAGGAAACAAGGATAAGGAGAACTAGGATGGCTGAAAATAAGTGCAGACATAATTTGGAGGATAAAACCCCGATTACGGAAATAGATCTTAACGAGCAGGTGCAGAACCGTATCGAAAAGACGCATAAAATTGAAGAACACGGCTGGCTGCCCTTTGGCCGCCGCTTTTTGTGGACCCATCATGCGGCTGACGTTAACGAACAGTTCGACGACTTAGCTGAAAAGGAAACGGAAGTAAAAATGGCAGGACGTCTGATGGCTATTCGCGGCCACGGCAAAACCTGCTTTATGGATATGCAGGACAGAACCGGACGCTTGCAGGTTTATGTGCGCAAGGACGTAATCGGCGAGGAGAATTACGCGCTGATTAAATTATTGGACTTGGGCGATACAGTAGGCGTTACCGGTACTATTTTCCGCACCCATATGGGCGAGATTTCCATTAAGGCTACTGCAGTGGAGATGCTGTCTAAAGCTTTGCGTCCGTTGCCGGAAAAATGGCATGGTCTGAAGGACGTGGAGCTGCGTTACCGTCAGCGCTATGTGGATTTGATTGTCAATCCCGAAGTGCGCGATACCTTCGTAAAACGCAGCCAGATTATCAAAAGCGTGCGCGAAGTGCTGGACAGCCATAATTTCCTGGAGGTAGAAACGCCGATTTTAAATACTATTGCCGGCGGCGCTGCAGCGCGCCCGTTTGTCAGCTACCATAACGCGCTGAATATGCAGGTTTATATGCGTATTGCGCCGGAGCTGTACCTCAAGCGTTTGATTGTAGGCGGTATGGATCGCGTCTATGAATTAGGCCGCGTATTCCGCAATGAAGGTATCGACAACAGGCATAACCCGGAATTTACTAGCGTGGAAATTTATCAGGCCTTTGCCGATTACCGCGATATGATGGACCTGACCGAAGAGGTTGTAGTCAAGACTGCGGAAAAGGTTTTGGGAATCACGAAAATTACCTATGAAGGTACAGAAATTGAGCTGGCTTCTCCTTGGAAGCGCATGAGTATGATTGAAGCCGTAAAAGAATATGCAGGTAAGGATTTTACCAATGTTACCGATCTGGAGGAGGCGCGGGCTATCGCTAAGGAGCTGAACGTAGCGATTGAGCCCAGCTTTGGCATTGGTAAGATTATCAACGCCTGCTTTGAAGAGTATGTTGAAGATAAGCTGATTCAGCCGACCTTTATTACCGGGCATCCCAAGGAGATTTCTCCTTTGGCTAAGAGCAACCCGGATAATCCTGAAATTACCGACCGCTTTGAGGCTTATATTTACGGCCGCGAGATTTGCAACGGCTTCACCGAGCTTAACGACCCCATCGATCAGAAGGAGCGTTTCCTGAAGCAGGTTGAAGAACGCGCTAACGGCGACGAAGAAGCCAATATGATGGATGAGGATTTTGTCAACGCTCTGGAATATGGCTTGCCTCCCACGGGCGGCTTAGGTATTGGCATTGACCGTTTAGTAATGTTCCTGACCAACAGCTCTTCTATTCGCGACGTATTATTCTTCCCGACCATGAAACCGTTGGGCGGTAATGATGCGGTAGAAAAGGACGTTAAGCAGGTGGAAACGGCGGCAGCAGAGCCGGAAGCCAAGACCGAGAAGGTTATCGATTTCTCCAAAGTGGAGATTGAGCCTTTGTTTAAGGATTTCGTGGATTTTGAAACCTTCAGCAAGTCCGATTTCCGCGCTGTTAAGGTGAAAGAGTGCAAGGCTGTGCCTAAGAGCAAAAAGCTGCTGCAATTTACTTTGGATGACGGTACCGGCGCAGACCGCACTATTTTAAGCGGCATTCACGCTTATTATGAGCCGGAGCAGCTGGTAGGCAAGACTTTAATTGCTATCGTTAATCTGCCTCCGCGCGCTATGATGGGCGTGGAGTCCTGCGGTATGCTTTTAAGCGCTATCCACAGCGAAGCAGGAGAGGAAAAGCTGCATCTGCTGATGGTAGACCCGCACATTCCGGCAGGCGCTAAGCTGTATTGATTTAAGTTGTTTTGTGAGAAGCTCTGGAGAAATCCAGGGCTTCTTTGCTGTTTTAGGGCAAGCGTCTTGCTTTTAGCTGTAATTTCTTTGACGCTGCAAAGTAAGCAGATAAAAGGCTTTCTTTGCCAACGCAGCCTTGCGTATCAGAAAAAATGTGCAAAAAGTTACAGAAAAAGTTAAAAAAGGGTGTTGACAATCTGAAAGCAGAGTGGTATTATATACAAGTCGACGCGATACGGCACTGAATTAAAGCCAACGTCGCTAGACAGGTAAGTTCCTTGAAAACTGAACATAAACCTAAAAAAGCGAATGT
>NZ_CAJMEH010000056.1 GCF_905212365.1 uncultured Phascolarctobacterium sp. | reverse complement strand
GTACCGAACGGTACGCACGGTGGTGTGAGAGGTCGGCTGCTCAAATAATGGGCGGGCTCCTACTCGATTTTATATTCTACTGGAATCATGATTTTTACTACATATTCGCTGTATTTATCAGTAGACCAATAATTACGCATTTGTTCGATAAAAGAAGAACCAATGATTTTTAATTCGTTTTTCTCTATAAAATTTATAAGATTTATAAATGCCTTATGATATTGTACATGAAATCCCTGCGGCGTATAGATAGATGCATACAAACCTGCCTGTTTTATTGAAACGTTAGTATATTCATCAGGATGCGATATGCGTGTATATAGATGTGATATACCTAGATAATCGCCATTTATCAAAGCTTTTTGCGGCAGAATGTAACCAATTAAATATTCATTGAGAATTTCACTGGCAGCAAAAGGATAATTGTGCTCAGCTACTAGTTTTATTTTTTCCTTCATGGAACATTCTTTATCTGTAAATGGTGTAGCAATGTAATATTCCTGTTCTTGCTCTTCTAATGTTATCCTGTCTGTAGTAATAGTTTTTGTTTTTTCTAAATGAGAAATTTTAGCTTGTAGGTTTTCTATATTTCGCTGCATTATATCTATCTGAATGCGATATTCGTTTTGCTTTTTACGATATAAATTTTGAAGGCTGTTAATATCACGGTTTTTTACATATTCAGCTATTAATTTTAAAGGTATGCCTAATTTACGAAGATTGATAATAATATCAAGGATAAAATACTGTTCTAATGAATAATAACGGTAGCCGTTTTCTTCAATTAAACTAGGCGCAAGTATTTTATTGCGTTCATAATAAAATAGAGTTTGTTTAGAAACATGAAAGAGTTTGGCAAATTCGCCTATAGAAAAGTATTCATTCGATGTTTTGCTCATAATATCTCCGCTTTTCAAAAAAATAATTGACTCTACTAGTAGTATATAGTATAAAATTCAATGCTAATAAGATAAGGTCTGAATAAAACAATACTCTTATATATAATTTAAGATATTAGTTCTTGATTGTCAAGAAGAATACAAGTGGATAAATAGAAATTTTAGCATTGAAGGTTTTCTTGGCGTTGTTTTAAAAATAAAGCTATGAAAATCCTCAAAATATATTTTATGGGAGTGGTTTGTATGAAAAAAGAGACACAAAGAATTAGTTTATTAACTACAGCCGTTTTGAGCACGATTGTAGCATTGGGAGGGACTAGCGTATATGCTGAAGAGCAGCTGAAGGAATTTAATTTGGATCAAATGGTTGTTACGGCCAGCAGATTAGAAGAAAGTAATTTTGATGCTCATGCTAACGTGAACGTTGTGACGAGAAAAGATATTGAAGAAAAGCATTATCAGACTGTTAGCGAAGCATTGCGTGCAGTTCCAGGCGTTACTATACAGAATTACAGCGCTACAGGCGCTAACTATTCGGCCGATTATTTATACGTTAACGGTACTAGCCATGTACTGGTTTTAATTGATGGTCAACGTGCTAATACTAACGGCTCTACTTTTAGTGTTTTCCAGCCTTCGGAAATTAGTAATATGGATAATATCGAACGCATAGAGGTTTTGAAGGGATCGGCTTCTACATTATATGGCTCGGATGCCGTAGGCGGCGTTATCAATATTATTACCCGTAAACCTGATAAGGGAGGCGCTACAACGAAGATATCGGGTACTTGGGGAAGCTATAATAAGAAAACATATAATTTGTATCATCAGGGTATGACTAAGGATGGTTTTTATTGGACTATTAATGGGCAAACCGATAAAATGGGCAAATATAAAGACGGACATGGAAATAGTACCGTGAATAAAATAGATAGCAAAAGCTACGGCGTTAAAATAGGACAGAAATTTTCTGATAAAGCAGATATCAATTTCAGCTATTCCAAATATGAATTAGATTATGGCAGACCGGAAACAGCATCTTCTATGATGGGCCCAACTGTATTTACTGGCGGAATGACTGAAGGAAAAAAAGGATAATACTAAATATGCTTTTAGCTTCGTATATAATTTTGACGATAAATTGAGCAATACATTGACTTATTTCAGCAGAACCTCAGATTTAGACGATGACATCAGGAATCCGGCTGCATTATGGCTGATGAGGGAAAAAACCTGGGGCTTTAGCGATCAGTTAACTTATAAAAATGGTAATCATACTATAGTAGGCGGCTACGATTATTATAAAGACGCTATGAATAAGTATCAGGATCAATATACTCCGGATATGACTGCTAAGGTGGATAACCAGGCATTTTTTATTCAGGATAATATGAAGTTTGGGCATTGGACTGTTACTCCTGGCATTCGCTTTTCCAGGCATTCCGAATATGGACACAAAACAAGCGCCAGCGGTGTAATCGCATATGATTGCAGCGAGGCTACTAACGTATATATTTCTTATAAGGAATTTTTTAGAGCGCCCTATATTTATGAAATGTTTAATCCGTTTTATGGCAGTGAGAAGCTCAATCCTGAAGAAGGCGAAACTAAAGAGATCGGCATCAATACGCGAATTGATGATAAAACTACATTCTCTGCGCATTACTTCCAGACTGATTCCGATAATTTAATAGGCTTTAATAGCGCTACTTGGAAATACTATAATGCCGGGGCGGAGCGTATTAAAGGTTGGGATGTACAGCTGAATAAATTTTTTGACGATCATTTCAGTGCGGCTATAGCGTATACGCATACTTATATCCCTTCTACCAATCCTTCGTCTAATGATAACCGCAATGGTTATATTCCAAAAGGGCAATATGATCTTACGTTTAATTACGATGCTGATAAATTTAACGGCAGTTTGAATTTTAAAGGTATTGTGGATCGTCCTGGTAATAAAGCTTATGAGGATGAGGTGCTTGATACGTATAAAACAGTTTGGACGGCTAATGCCGCTGTAAATTATAACCCTGTTAAAGGAATGAACATATTCCTCAGAGTAAACAATATCTTTGATCGCATGTATACGGATATGACTTATGATATGAGAAATCCTGGCGGTGTAGGCTGGTATTCGCAGCCTGGACGTAATTTTATTGCTGGCGCAGAGTATACTTTCTAAATTTATTTTGCTTGTTTTATCAGAAATGCAGCTGTATAGATTCAATTTATACGGCTGCGTTTTTTCAAAAGTTGAAAATAGGGTGTGGATATGAAAATCGCTTTTTTGCATTTATCTTATTGCGGATTACCGCAAAGCGTTAATCAAGAAAAGTTGTTGTATGGTATGCAGCTTGCTTCTAAATATAATGTTCAATGGGTGCTTACGCCAGAAATGGCTTTACAAGGATATCATATGATTCGTGAAGACTATCTATGGCAATTTGCTTCAACAAATAACGGTGTGTTACAGCCTTTTATAGAGACTGCTCGGCGCTATGAACAGAGGTTATTTTTAGGATGTGCCTATATGTCAGATAGGCAGCCTCATAATAGCTGCGTTATTATAGATGCTAAAGGCTGCGTTTGTCATTGCCATCATAAAGTAAAGGTGGTGCAATGGACAACAGAAAGATGGGCTGAGCCAGGAAATGTTTTTGCAGTATGGGATTTAGACGGAATAAAAACAAGCGTGATGGTTTGTGCTGACCTTTATTTTGCCGAGCATGGAAAAAATATTGCCAAGCAAGGCGCAGAGCTTGTAGTAGGGTCTGTAGCCTGGCCGGAGGGGAATCACGGTGGTAAGCCTAGAGATGCGTGGCGGCGTTTATCGGCTGCTTCAGGAGGAATACCTGTTTTAGTAGCTAACCAAACAGGTTCTCTAAGAATGGATTTTACGAAGGCCGAAAGCGCTGTAATCGTAAATGGAGAAGTGTTGTGTGCATATAGCGGAGCAGAAGCTATTTTAATATTAGAATTTGATGAGCAGAAAAAAAGTATAGTTAGTAAAGAATTTATGGTGGTTCCTTATGGTAAGCGTTAGAAAAATATTATTGCTTATACCTGTATTATTTTTTATAGCTAGAGGAGGATTTTGTATGCACGATGTTTTATTCACCTTTGATAATGGAGATATTATCAAGCGTATTGATGATACGGTTATTGTGGATTTTGCCGGAAAGCGTAATGTTTTGTCCAGTTCCGTTTTTAATGGTGGCTGGCGTGAGGATTTAAAGGCTGTTTTTAATCATCATCCACAGCCAGAAGCACAGGCTATGACTTTGGAGGCGTATAAAGATAATATTAGTAGGGTAGCGTCAGAGTTAGGATATAGTCCTGCGCATATAATGGCAATGGGAACTGGTGTAACGATGGAAAATATCGTTTTGAAATCTGAAATTTATGATGATTTGCAAGTATTAGTAGCAGTAACCGCTGGAGCAGAGGGAAACGCTGGCAGGGCAGGCGATAAAGCTTTGTATCCGGGGAAAGAAAATAAAATTTTATCCAACGGTACTATTAATATTATAGTTTATTTTAATGCCGATGTTTTGCCTGGCAGCATGGCCAGGGCTATTATGATGGCTACGGAAGCGAAAAGTGCCGCTTTGCAAGAGCTGTTGTTAGGCAGTAAATTTTCTAATGGCTTGGCAACTGGAACAGGAACGGACCAGATAGCTATTATAGCTTGCCCGCAAAGTAATTATTTAATTACTGATTGCGGAAAACACACTAAGCCGGGAGAACTTGTGGGACGACTGGTGAAGGCTGCCGTGAAAGGAGCTTTATTGAAATGGAATGGTTATGATGGAAAAACGATGTATGATGTGCGCAGGCGTATGGCGCGTTTTGGCTTTACAGAACAGCGTTTATTTGACGATTATAATAAATTTTATCAAACAACCTTGAGTGAGAGCGTATTGCGTACAGCTATTATAAAAATGAATATGACACCCCAAATTGTAGCGTTAACCAGCTTATATGCCCATTTACTTGATCAATTTCAATGGGGATTGCTGAGCGAAGAAGAAGTTGCTGCTTGCGGAGAAAATATTTTATCACAGATTGCAGGAACGGATTTAGATATGGCTGTCCATCGCTTAGATACGATTGAAGCTTTAGCGGAGCATTGGGAGGAAGCGTACTTAGCAGCGCTTCATAAAACTTTAACGGTTTCTGACTAAAGTTTATTTTTACTATTCTTAAAGTTGGCGTTATGAGGAGAGGTTAGCATGGCAGGAATTCTATTTATTACTAACATGGAAGCACATCGAGTTGGTATTTTATCAGCTTTGGAGGTGCTTGATTCGTATGCAGGAAATAATTTAGCAGTAGAGCAGATAAGTGATAATGAAATTTGGAATAATCAATGGAAAAAGAGAATTATTAATTCGGATTTTGTATTGTGTACATGGATGGGAACAGGCCTTAGCTGTGACTATTTGAAAAAGGCTTCTGCTTTTATGCAAAATTGTCAGATAAAGCATTTATTTGATATCATAGATCCTGGAACAGATAAAATGGCTGGCGGTGTCGACGCCATTATTATAGAAAATATAAAACAGTATTTAGCGTGCGGTGGTTTGGCAAATTATAAAAATCTTTGTTTATATTTGTTAAATACATTTGAAGGTACAACATATGAGTACGATATGCCTCGGCAGTTACCCTGGAATGGAGTCTTTTATCCGGGAGAAAAGGCATATACCAACATTTCCGAATATATAGAAAAACATTGGTGTAACGGACGGCCTACCATAGGTTTTATTTTTGCGCGTGAGGACTGGTTGTGGGATAGACTGGCTTATCAAACAGAAATTATCAAAGCTATAGAAGCAGAGAGCTGCAATGTTATAGCAGTATTTACCACGACGCTGGAAAATGCAAAAACCGGAGCGGTGTCTTTAGGACAATCGTTTAAAGAATTCTTTTATAAGAACAATGAAGTAATTATTGATGCTTTAGTTAATCCCTTTGTTTTTTCTTTGACTATTACAGGTTTTGCTAAGCTACAAGATTTACAAAATTTAGGGGTTCCTGTATTTCAAATATATAATGTATATATGCCGTATCAATGGTGGGAAAAGAATATGATAGGATTAACGGCTAATGAAGTTTCATACGCCGTAGCTATGCCTGAATTTGATGGCGTTATTCACTCTGTTCCTGTTTCGACCAATGAAGAATTAAATAATGGCACGCATTATCGCAGGCCTTTGGTTGAGCGTATTAATATGCTGGCTCGTAAGGTATGTAAATGGGCTAGGTTAAAGCATAAACCGAATAATAAAAAAAAGATTGCTCTTGTTTTTCATAATTATCCGCCTACTAATTCTAATATTGGCAGTGCGGCTTGTTTGGATTCTATAGAAAGCGTGCGTTTACTTTTAAAATATATGCAGCAAAACGGTTATTTAGTTGATAATATTCCAGCTAACAGCCAAGAGTTCATCGATGAAATTACTAAACATGCAACTAACGATCGCAGATTTATTTCTGAGGCTTTAATAGAGGGAGCTGATGGTAAATTAACTAAGTTAGCATATGACGCTTTTTTTGAAAAGTTGCCGATTAATGTGCAAGAACAATTAACTAAAGATTGGGGGCGCGCTCCAGGGGAGGTATTTAGATATGATGATATTTTAATAGTTCCCGGAATGCTGAACGGAAATATTTTTATCACTGTTCAGCCGCCTCGTGGCTTTGGCGACGATCCGGGAAAAATTTATCATTCTCCTGATTGTGCTCCTACGCATCATTATTTAGGCTTTTATCATTGGCTGCGCGATATTTGGGGCGCCGATGCTATGATTCACTTTGGAACTCATGGAAACCTGGAATGGCTGCCGGGAAAAGGAAATGCTATGTCCGCAGGCTGCTATCCTGATATTTGTACAGGGGATATGCCCAATATATATCCTTATTGGATTACTTGTGTGGGTGAAGGAATTCAGGCTAAACGCAGAAGTGCCGCATGTTTGATTAGTTATTTATCTGCGCCGATGAGCTCTGCCGGGGTATATGAAGAGTTAGCTGACTTGGAACAGCTGTTAGATGAATATTGTCAGTTCAAAAATGACAGTTCTTTTCAAAATAATTTAGCTGATATCAGAGAGATGATTCGCGCCAAAGTTTCAGAATGTAATTTGGATGATGAAGTTCAGGAAAGTGCTTTTGTCGGCTTTGATGAGTATATTGGGAAGTTACATACGTATATTACGGATATTAAAAATATGCAAATAAAAACAGGATTACATATTTTTGGGGTTCCGCCTTCAGGAGAGGATTTAGCAGCATATGTTTTAGCTTTAACTAACGTAGAAAATGGTAAGATGCCATCGCTTATTAAACTGCTGGCCAATGTATATAGATATGATTATTATGAATTATTGGAAAATAGTTCTTGTATTTTACCTGATGGTAGTATGACTTACGGAATGTTTCTTGATAAATTAAGAGAAAAGGCGATTACTATAATAAAATTACTGCAAGAACATGATTTTGATGTAGCCTGCATCGAGCAGATATTTGACCTTGCCGGACTGCACGAAGTATCAGGGAAAATGCGTCAACAATTTACTGAATTGCTGCAATATATTTGCCGGAATATTGTGCCTAACCTTTTGCAAACTTCTTTAGAGGTAGAAAATACATTACATGCTTTAGACGGATGTTATATAGATCCATGCGCTTCCGGCGCTCCTACTAGCGGTGGCGCAGATTTATTACCTACAGGACGAAATTTTTATAGTGTTGATCCAAGAACTTTGCCTACAAAGGTTGCATGGGAGATTGGTCAGCAAATGGCTAAAGATGTTATCAATCGTTTTATATGTGAAGAAGGGCGTTATCCGGAAAGTGTGGGGATTATATTATGGGCTACAAGTAATTTACGTAATCATGGTCAATGCGTAGCTGAATTTTTGTATTTAATGGGCTTAAAGCCAGTTTGGCAGACCGGAAGCCAAAGAGTAGTAGGGTTAGAGGTTATTCCTCTCAACGAGTTAAAACGCCCTCGTATAGATGTAACAGGGCGTATTAGCGGCTTGTTCCGTGATAGCATGCCTGCTTCTGTAACATGGCTTGATGAGGCGGTTAGGATGGTAGCTGCTTTAGACGAACCATTTGAGCTTAATTTTGTAAAAAAACATGTACTAACGGAACAAGAAGAGCTGATGGAAAACGGTATGGATGCTGCAACTGCTTTAAAAAATGCTTCTTTTCGTATTTTTGGCGATCCTCCAGGAGCTCATGGCGCAGGAATTGGTGAAGCTTTGGAAGCGAAAAACTGGCAAAATGTAGATGATCTCGCTGCGGTATATACTCGTTGGGGAGCATATGTTTATGGTGCAAAGGCCGAAGGAGAATATTTACCGGAGCGTTTTCAAAAACGTATGTCACAAATTGATATAACTGTGCAAAATGTTGATCACAGAGAATCTTCGATGCTGAGCGGTGATGATTATAATAATTATCGTGGGGGAATGGTTGCAGCAGTACGCAGCTACAAGGGCAGTATGCCTAAAAATTATGTTAGTGATAGTTCTGATAAATGCAAGATACAGTTACGCAGCTTGGATGAAGAACTCAAACGTTGGTTCCGCGGTGAAGCAATGAACCCTAAATATATAGAAGGAATGAAAAAGCACGGCTATAAAGGTGCTGGAGATTTGGCAACTTATGTAGCGGTAAGCTATCAATGGGACGCTACCAGTGAAATTATGGAGGATTGGATGTATGAACAATATGCAAAAAAATATGCTTTAGATTTAGAAATGCAAAGATGGATGCAGAAAGTTAATCCTTGGGCATTGTACAGAATAACAGAGGTGTTATTAGAAGCAGAGCAACGCGGCATGTGGGCGGCTAATAAACAAACAAAAGAAGAGTTGCAGCAGTTATTTTTATCAATGGAAGGAGAATTGGAGGAACGAGGCGAAGAGTCGTAATAAATATTGTGCTATGACAAGAAGCTCTGTAGCACTAAACTGAATAAAGCCTGATAAATAAAAGAGCTATATGGCGTTTATCTGCCATATAGCTTAAGCCAGTATAAAGTATAGGCTACAGGGTTATTTCTTTGTAATATATTGTGATACATATGCAAAACGGTGCCAATTAAATTAGTTTATTATAAAAAGTGCTTCATAAAACAAAAAATCCCCTGAAAGCCACTTTACACGGTGCTTTCAAGGGTTTGCTTGCTGGTGATCCAGGAGGGATTCGAACCCCCGACCCACGGCTTAGAAGGCCGTTGCTCTATCCTACTGAGCTACTGGACCAAAATTTGGAGCGGGCGATGGGAATCGAACCCACAACATCAGCTTGGAAGGCTGAGGTTTTACCACTAAACTACACCCGCAGTCTGCTGGTCGGAGTGGCAGGATTCGAACCTACGACACCCTGCTCCCAAGGCAGGTGCGCTACCAAACTGCGCTACACCCCGAATACAAAAAATATTTTACCATAGAGCGTTGCTTTAGTCAAGAAATTTATCATATGTGATGGAGCTTCTATATCGTAACAACGGCTTAGTGCGATAAACTGCCGCTGGCTTTTCCTTTATTCTACCATGAATACAGGATTTTAACGTTGACTTTAATCTGTAAAAACTATATAATTTTTTATATGCGTTGTTATATTTTAGGCTGAAGCCAACGGCCTGGCAAGCCTTTGGCTGATAATTGAATGAAGGAGCGAAGAAAAAATTATGAAATACATGACTGGTAACGAAATCCGCGAAAGATTTTTAAAATTTTTCCAGGACAGAGGTCATTTAATGCTGCCGAGCGCGTCCCTTATTCCGCAGGACGACCCGACGCTGTTGATTATTGGCGCAGGTATGGCGCCCTTTAAGCCCTTTTTTACCGGCAAGATGAAGCCGCCCTCTCCGCGTATTACCACCTGTCAAAAATGCGTGCGCACCGGCGATATTGAAAACGTAGGCCGCACTGCTCGCCACCATACCTATTTTGAAATGCTGGGCAATTTTTCCTTTGGCGATTATTTTAAAAAGGAAATTATTCCCTGGAGCTGGGAATTTTTGACTAAAGAATTGGAGCTGCCTGCCGATAAGCTGTGGATTACCATTCATACGGAGGACGACGAAGCCTATGAGCTGTGGCGCAGCGTAGGCGTTCCTGAGGAGCGCATTGTGCGTTTGGCTGATAACTGGTGGGAGATTGGCAGCGGCCCCTGCGGTCCGGACAGCGAGATTCATATCGATTTGGGACCGGAACGCGGCTGCGGCAAGCCAGACTGCGGCCCTGGCTGCGACTGCGACCGCTTCCTGGAGCTGTGGAATTTGGTATTTACGCAATTTAACCAAATGCCCGACGGCACCTATCCGCCGCTGAAAAGCAAGAACATCGATACCGGCGCGGGGCTGGAGCGTTTGGCCAGCGTTATTCAAGGCAAGCCCTCCAATTTTGAAACCGATTTGATTTTCCCGATTATTGAATATGCCTGCAAGGTATCCGGCGTTGAATACGGCAAGGATAAGGATATCGACGTATCCTTGAAGGTTATCGCCGACCATGCGCGCAGCATGACCTTTATGATTGGCGACGGTATTTTGCCCTCCAATGAGGGCCGCGGCTATGTACTGCGCCGCATTCTGCGCCGTGCAGTACGTCATGGCCGTTTAATCGGCATCAGCGATAAATTCCTGGCTGGCGCTGTAGATGTGGTTATCGGTATGTTCGGCCACGTTTATACCAATCTGGCTGAAAAACGCGATTATATCCAAAAGGTTATCGACATGGAGGAAACCAGCTTCCTGCGTACCTTGAAGCAGGGCTGTGAGCTGCTGAACGAAGAAATTGCCAAGCTGAAGAAAGCAGGCAAGACTGAGTTGGACGGCGCTACGGCCTTTAGATTGAACGATACCTTCGGCTTCCCGTGGGAGCTGACGGAAGAAATTTTAGAGGAGCAGGGCCTGACTATGGATAAGGCAGGCTTTGACGCAGCTTTGGAGGTTCAGCGTCAGATGGCGCGCGACGCTCGTAACGATAAGGCCGGCCGTCCCATTGTTTATAATACCAACGGTATCGACGTGCCTGCTTTGAAGGTGGATGAGAGCGCTGCTGCGGCTAAAATCGTTAAGCTGTATCCTGCCCATGATGCGCAGCCCATCGCCAGTGCCGAGGACGGCACCGAGGTAGCAGTTATTTGCGACGTTACCGCTTTCCACGCCGAGGGCGGCGGCCAGCTGGGCGACGTCGGCACCATTACTGCCCTTACCGGCGTTATCGACGTAACCGTTACGAAAAAGCTGCCTGACGGCGCAGTTATCATGGTGGGCCAGGTAACGGAGGGCGTTGTTGCCGAGGGCGACGAGGTAAGCTTTGCCGTAGATAAAGCGCGTAAGATGGATATTGCCCGCAACCATACGGCAACCCATTTGCTGCACGCCGCTTTGAAGCAGGTTTTAGGCAGCCATGTCAACCAGGCCGGCAGTTATGTCGGGCCGGACCGCCTGCGTTTCGACTTTTCCCACTTCTCTCAGGTTACGGACGCCGAGCTGAAAGAGGTTGAAAGCATCGTCAACGAGCAGATTTTGGCAGGCAAGGCTGTGGAAATAGAAGAGCTGCCCATCGAGGAAGCTAAAAAGAAGGGCGCAATGGCGCTCTTTGGCGAAAAATACGGCAAGATTGTGCGCGTAGTTACCGTACCAGACTTTTCCATGGAGTTCTGCGGCGGCAGCCATGTAAGCAATACGGCTCAGATTGGCGTGTTCAAGATTGTCAGCGAAGGCAGCAGCGGCGCAGGCGTGCGCCGCATCGAGGCTGTTACCGGTCATGGCGCTGTGGCGCATATTGACGCTATGGAGGATATGGTTAAAGCCTTGGCGGCAGATTTAAAATGCCGCAGCTGTGACGTGCCCGACCGTTTAGAAGCGCTGCACTGCGAGCTGAAAGCCGCTCAGAAGAAGGCTGAAGAATTGGCTGCTGAAATTGCCAAAGCACAGGTAAGCAGCGTGGCAGACCAGGTACAGACCATTAAGGGAGTACCCGTGCTGGTACAGAAGGTGCAGGCCGACAGCGTCGATGCGCTGCGCAGCCTGGGAGATAAAATGCGCGATAAGGTTGGCGGCGTAGTAGTTTTGGCTGCCGTTATGGGCGAGAAGGTCAGCATTCTGACCATGGCTACCAAGGATGCCATCGCTCAGGGCGCACATTCCGGCAATATCGTTAAGGCTGTGGCTAAGCTGTGCGGCGGCGGCGGTGGCGGCCGTCCCGATATGGCTCAGGCCGGCGCTAAGGACGTGGCTAAGCTGGACGAAGCTTTAGCTGCGGCAGCCGCTATTGTTGAAGGTATGCTGAAATAAAATAGATAGCAATATAGAGAGCTTGGTTGAAAAACCATGATTGCTTTTGCTAATACTGACCTGCATTCTTAGGAGTGCAGGTCTTTTTGTTGTATAAAAAGCCGAAGGCAGACAGTTTTGTCAGCTTTCGGCTTATGCGCAATTTAGAAGCTAAGTTGCTACTGTCCAGAGTCCTGCGCAACCTATTATACCTTATCACGCTATAAAAAAGTGATAAAGTCCCGGTTTTTATACAATTTATGCATACAGAATGTATAAACTGTGCTATAATATTAGAATAAAATAAAAATGGAGTACTGTTTGTATTTTACCATATGAGTCTTGGAGGTGCTGCGTATGGAACGCAAGTTGACGGAAAAGGAAGAGGCTTACAAGCATAAAGCGGCAGAGGCCGGCAGCGAATTGGACGAGGATAATAATTTAGAGGACTTTGGCGATATCCGTATTGCCGACGAGGTTATCTGTATTGTAGCCAGCCTAGCGGCGCAGGAGGTGCCGGGAGTGGTGAGCATGAGCGGCGGTTTGACCGACGGCATCAACCGCTTTTTGGGCAAGGAAAACGCTTCCAAGGGCGTGCGCCTGAAATTCGAAGGCAAGATGGTCAACGCCAGCGTTTATATCAATGTGGAATACGGCTGCTGCATTCCCGAAATTGCTTTGGAGGTGCAGGAAAAGGTAAAATCAGCCATTGAAGCTATGACTGGCTATGAGGTGCAGTTTGTGGACGTTAATGTGGAGGGCGTCGCTCAGCGCAAGGCCACGGAGCTGGAAAAGGAGGCGTCGTCGGAGGAGGCTATGGCCGATATTCTGCGGGCGCAGGCCCGGCGGGCGGAAGCCAACGAAAGCAATTCCTTTGAGCAGCAGCTGGCCAAGCTGCGCGGTGACGAGAATTTTGACCTGCCGCCGGAAGAGGAAATGGACGACCGGCAGAAAAGATTTTTTGAGGAGGATTAAGTAATGGGTATTGCCGACAGAATTATTCTTACGTTATACACGTTTTTAATGGCTGTTGTTTCAGTGCTGGCAGTGCTGTGCAGTCTGGGCGTATTTTCCCGCGAAGGCATGATCGCTTTAGTCGACCATATTCCCGGCAACTGGATTTACGCCGTGGGCGGCGTCATTATGCTGCTGGTCAGCCTGCGGCTTTTGATTACCGGCCTGGGCTTAACCGGCATGAGCTCCCTGAAGCTCAGTGAAAGCGATAAGGGCAAGGTATTGGTGGGCAAGGGCGCATTGGAGGATTATATCGCCGTGCTGTCCCAGGAAATTTATGGTATTCACAATGTTAAGGTTATTGTGAAGCTGGACGACGACGGCATCGCCGTGCGCATTAACGCTTCTATCGAGCCCGGCATCAATATCCCGGAAACCTCGGATGAAATCCGCAGCAATGTTAAGGAAAGCATTAAGAAAGTTACGGGCATTGACGTTAAGGACATGGAGCTGTTCTTTAAGCAGATTAAGGCTAAGGAAGAATAGGAGGCTGTGTGATGTTAAGCGAAATTATCAACGACATCTGGAACAACTATCGCGGCCGTCTGCTGTGCTCGCTGTTTGGCCTGTTTATCGGCGTGGTCGTTTTGTGGCTGGGCTTTTTTCAGGCTTTGTTTTTGATGCTGTGCATCGGTATAGGCTTTTTTATCGGGCATAAGCTGGATAAAAAAGAGGATTTGCTGGAATGGCTGGACAGGCTGCTGCCGCCCGGCTATCATAGATAAATATTAGGAGAGTGACAAGATGAGTGAAAAGACTATTCGCAGAATTGCCAGAGAGGCAGCGCTGCAAAGCTTATTTCAGATAGATTTTAACAGCTGTGAGGCGGCTGCTGCCGTGGAGGCCGCTATTGCCGAGCATGAGGAGCCCGGCGCAGACAAGGCGCAGGCTTATGCGCTGCAGCTGGCCGAGGGCGTTTTGGCTCACGAGCAGGAAATCGACGCGCGTTTGAGTAAGTACGCTATCGATTGGACTATCGAGCGTATGCCTGCTACCGACAGGAATATTCTGCGCGTAGCGGCCTTTGAAATGCTGTTCGCCGACCCTGCGGTGGCTGCCGGCATAGCCATCAACGAGGCTGTGGAAATCGCCAAGGAATACGGTACGGAGGAATCTCCGCGCTTTGTCAACGGCGTCTTGGGCAAGCTGGCGCAGGAATGAGCCGGAAAGTTTATTTAGGGCTGGATACCAGCTGCTATACTACATCTGTCGCCGTGCTGGCAGAGGACGGCAGCCTGCTGGGCGAGGCCCGCAGAATATTAAGCGTCAAGCCGGGGCGCTGCGGTTTGCAGCAGTCGGAAATGGTCTTTCAGCATACGCGCAATCTGCCGGAGCTGGTGGAAAGCGTACTGCAAGGGAAGGCTTATGAGCTGGCTGCCATCGGCGTCAGCGGCTATCCCCGTCCGCTGGAAAATTCCTATATGCCGGCGTTTCTGGCGGGGTTGAGTGTGGCGCGCAGTTTAGCTGCCTTGACGGGTGCGCAGCTGGAGATTATCAGCCATCAGGAAAATCATTTGGAGGCAGGCGTTTGGTCTGCGGGCGGGCCTTGGGCGCAGAGCTTTTTGCTGCTGCACGCCAGCGGCGGCACTACGGATTTACTTTTGGCAGAGCGTCAGGAAAATGGCCGCTGCCTGATTACGCAGGTGGGCAGCAGCATCGATTTGCACGCCGGTCAGTTCGTGGACAGAGTGGGCGTGGCGCTGGGGCTGCAGTTCCCTGCGGGGCCGGCCCTAGAG
>NZ_CAJMEH010000055.1 GCF_905212365.1 uncultured Phascolarctobacterium sp. | reverse complement strand
GCTGGTATGTGAAGAACAGGACGCTGTGGATGGACATGAAGCTGCTGTGGCAGACGGTGGGCGTGGTATTGATGAGAAAGGGCGCGAAGTGATGAATATACTATATTTTTCTCAATTTTATAATCCAGAGCCCATAGCTGCTGCTTTTAGGGCAACAGATAATGCAAAGCATTGGGTGGAGGAAGAACACAAAGTAACGGTCTTTACAGCTTTTCCTAATTATCCTACGGGGAGAGTATTTTATGGATACAAGGTATCCATGCTTAACGTGAAAACAATCAATAAGATAAAAGTAATTAGGAGTAAGCTTATCGTAAAGCCGAATACCTCTATGTTTAATAGACTGGAAAATGCTTTGAGCTTTTTTGCTTTTGGCTTATACAATATTATTTCTAAAAAAAGAAAAATAGGTAAGAATTTTGATATTGTTTTGGGAACGTCTGGAACAATTTTTACAGGTATTCTAGCATGGATATATACAGTTTTATATAAAGGAAAATTTGTCTTTGAAATTCGCGACATAACATATAAGCAATTGATGGCCACAGGCAGAAAGGCAGACTCTTTGCCTGTGAAAGGCATGCGCTGGCTGGAACTATTTTTATGCAATAGGGCGGCGAAGGTAGTAGTAGTTACTAATGGATTTAAAAAAATTTTGTGTGCCGACGGTATACCTGAGGATAAGATTTTAGTAGTTACCAATGGCGTTGATTGCAAATTTTCTAACCGTACTTGCACGAAATGGTTGACTTTAAGTTATTTTGGCACGTTAGGCATATCTCAAAATATAGTTGGCACATTTAAATATGCTAAGTATTTACATAATATTATCGATGATTTCAACTATTTGATTATAGGTGAAGGAGCTCAAAAAGATGATATAAATCAAAGTATCGTTGATTATAAATTAAACTACATTACTCTTTTACCAGGAATGAGTTCTGAGAAATTGGAGCCTTATTATGAAGATACTGAGATTTCCATAGTAACATTAAACAAAAGCGAGGACTTTAAATATACTATTCCCTCTAAGCTCTTTCAAATTATGGGCAGAGGAATCGCGGTGCTATTTATTGGCCCGGAAGGAGAAGCTTCTGACATTGTACGCCAATATAATGCCGGGATAGTTTTAACTGGTACCGAAGAGGAAGACTTCGAAGCGCTTCGTAAATTTTTTTCGGAAGCAGATTGGCGTGAGCAATTAAAAGAAATGGGCAGCAATGGCTATAAAGCTGTGGCTGAACATTATTCGCGTAAAGTATTGGCAAAAAAATATCTGGATATTTTTGAGGAGCTACTAGACTAAATTATGCTTTCTATGAATAAAGCTGTGTTAATTTACGATACTGTAAAATACATGACTTGGCGCCAATGGCGATACAGATTGTATTATGGTTTGCGTAATTTGTTCATAAAGAGGAAAGTTAAATATAGAAATGATATCAAAAAAGTCCATAGATTAGGCTATTTGTATAGTAGTAATAAAGCTAATTATAGCAGTCTCTATGAGGCTTCCGATATATTACAAAACATTTTCTCAACAGTAAGTGGAAAGAAGGTCCTTTTTCAAGAAGAAATTGATTGGGATTTAAAAAATGATTCTTATAGATTAGCCTGTTTTAGGCTGAATGCTTTCAAATGGTTATTGTGCTTATCAGACGCGTTTGTGCTGACAGGTAACCAAGAATATATTAATAAGGGATTTAGTTTGATTTTAGATTGGCAAAAATGCAATGGAAACCTCATTAGTGGAGATAAATGGAATCCATATGTAATAGCGGAAAGATTAATGCATTGGATTGGTTTTATATCCATTTATTGTGAAGATAATAATTTATTACTGGAATATGGCAATTGGATTTATGCACAGGCTTCAGAATTAAAGAAATCAATGGAATTTCAATTAGGGTGTAATCATTTATTAAGTGAAGCCAGAGCGCTTATGTATGCTGGAGCATTTTTAAAAGATGCCTATTTATATAATTATGGGCAGGAGGTACTTTTAGAGGAAATAAAGGAACAATTTCTTGCAGATGGGGGGCATTATGAGCGTAGTGTTTCATATCATGTTGAGTCGCTTCAACAGTGCTTTGAGGCTGCTGTTTTGATGGATGAACAAGAAGATCCAAAATATGAAAACTTGAAAAGTTTGTTGTTTCAGCCTTATTTATATCTTAATTCTATGATTATGACGGATGGAAATATACCGTTAGTAAATGATGCTGCGATAGATTATCCGTTTTTAGCCAGTGATTTTTTGAATACAGCGTTATATTTTGGCTGGAAAGCAAATAATGCAGTAAGTGGATCTTATTCTTCAAGATGGAATTTAGCTTGTAGAAATGAAGATAATTTAGGCACACAAGAGTTTTTTAAAGAAACAGGTTTCTTTAAAGGTAATTTTAATTTTGCTAATAAAGCAGTATCTTTATTTTTCGATGTAGGTAATAATGGACCAGATTATAATCTAGGACATACTCATGCAGACTCTTTAAATATATTGATGACTATTAATAAGCAATGTATTTTGGCAGACAGCGGAGTTTTTACTTATAAGCCTGGTACTGAACGTAATACTTGCCGCAGTACAGCAGCCCATAATACGGTAGAGATAGATGGAATGAACAGCTCGGAGATATGGAGCGCTTTTCGTGTTGGCAAGAGGGCCTATACCAATATAGAAGAATTCAGGGAAGCTGAAAATACGACTATTATTACTGCATCTCATGATGGGTATGAAAAGATGCTTGCCTATTCGGTTAAGCATAGCAGAACATTAAAAATATATAAAGATAAAGCTATTATTGAAATTATAGATACATTTGATACATCATCAAATAATCATACAGGAATAATACGTTTTCACATAGGATGCCGATGTAAAGTGCAAAAAATAGATGATATGAGAATACAAATAGATGATGATTGTATTTTTGAATTTTCAGCGCCGGTGGAATTACAGCAATGTAAAATTGCTGCTATGTTTGGTAAATTAGAGGATACAATTTGCTTGACTTCTAAATTTACCGTTGAAGATAGTTGCCAATATAAAACTGTGATTAAAATATTAAATTGACGATTTACAGGAGGAATGAAAATGGTAAATGTAATAGGACTGGGTTATATCGGATTACCGACGGCGTTGATGATGGCCGCTCATGGTATTGAGGTAGTTGGCACAGATTATAATAAAAAATTAGTAAGTACATTAAATGCTGGAAAGACTACATTTAAAGAAGATGGACTTGATGAGTTATTTGATGTGGCCGTGAAAGCTGGTATTAAATTTACTACAGAATATCAGGTTACTGATACATATATAGTTTCAGTGCCTACTCCGTATGATAAATTTAGCAAAAAAGTGGATGCGTGCTATGTAGTAGCGGCAGTAAAAGATGTTCTTAAAGTATGTCCTAAGGGAGCTACTATTGTTATTGAATCTACTATTTCTCCGGGAACAATTGATAAATTTGTAAGACCTGTTATTTCTGAAAAGGGTTTTAATATTGGACAAGATATCCATCTTGTGCATGCTCCTGAACGCATTATTCCCGGCAACATGGTTTATGAATTGCTGCATAATAATCGTACTATTGGCGCTGATGAACCGGAAGTGGGTGAAAAGGTAAAGCAATATTATGCGTCTTTCTGCCAGGGGAATATTGTAGTTACAGATATCAGAACTGCCGAAATGACTAAGGTGGTGGAAAATACCTTCCGTGCCGTAAACATCGCCTTTGCTAATGAATTAGCAAAAATTTGCCGTCATGATAATATGGACGTCTATGAAATTATTAAAATATGCAATATGCATCCTCGCGTTAATATTCTACAGCCCGGACCCGGCGTAGGCGGGCATTGTATCAGCGTTGATCCCTGGTTTTTAGTTGGTGATTATCCGAGTTTGGCTAAGGTGATTGACGAATCTATGAAAACAAACGATGGCATGCCAGATTTTGTGTTGAATCGTATTTATGAAATCATGAAAGAGAAGGGCATGGCAGATATCACTAAAGTTGGGTTATATGGACTTACATATAAAGAAAATGTGGATGATATGAGAGAATCGCCTACTTTACAGCTTTTGGAAAGCCAAGAGCGGCATTTGGCAAATGGGTTGAAGGTATATGACCCATATATTACTGATGACGTAGTTGCTAACCAGTATCATGATTTTAATACTTTCTTAAATGATATTGAGATGATCGTTATTATGGTTTCACATAAAGAAATTATTGATAATATTGGGAGATTAAAGGATAAAGTAGTTTTGGATTGCCGTAATGTTTGTGATTTAGAGGGAACGTATAAGATTTAAACATTAAAAACAGCATATGTTTTACTGCTTATAGTAGAAAATATGTAACAAACGGCACAAATACAGAGAGCGTGATTTGATATGGTATATTATATTGGTAGATTTCCGCCGCCATACGGAGGAGTAACAGTAAAGAATAATATGTTATTTGGCTTAATAAAGAAGAGTATTAAGCTTATAGCGATTGATACAAATTACTTACGGTTGAGTAAACCATTGAATGTATTGAGATTTTTTGGAATTACTTTTTTCAAAAATGAGCCATTTGTAATAGGAGTTAGCGGCAAAGCTCAAAGACTACTTTCTATGTATTTTTATTATGGTAATAGAAAAACTATGCGGAAATCCATTTTAGTAGTCATGGGGGGGCAATTTGCTAATATTGTTGCCGAAGATAAAGCATATCAAAAATACATAAGCTGTTATAAAAAAATCTACGTTGAAACAAATAGCATGTTGGAAAATTTAAAAGAAGTGAAGATTGATAATGTAAGCTTATTTCCTAATTGCCGTCAAAAACCGGACTTTGAAATTAAGGTGCGTGAAAATACAGGCAGGTTACAGTGCGTATTTTTTTCAATGATTTATCCTGAAAAGGGAGTAGAACTTGTATTGAATGCAGCCAAGCGACTTCCTTTAGTGGATTTTAGCTTTTGGGGTGATGTCAGAAAGGACTATAAAGAAAATTTTCAAAAAGCTATAAACAGTTTGAAGAATTGCACGTATTATGGAATCTTTAAAAGTAATGGTAATAATGTATATGAGCTATTGAATCAGTATGACCTTCTTCTGTTTCCTACATTTTATAAAAATGAAGGTGTACCTGGTATCCTTGTAGAGGCTAAATTTGCAGCGCTTCCAGCTATTGTAAGTAATTTTGCTTATAATGCAGAGTTAGTAAGAAATGATGAGGAAGGAGTTGTAATGCAAGAAAATACTGCGGATATGTTGGTTCATGAAATTTTAAAATTAGATAATGATAGAACACGGCTTAAAAGATATAAGGAAAGAACTTTGAGGTTTAGTGAAAAATTTATTATTGATAATTATATTGATGATATTGAGAGAGAGTTGGATAGATAACTATGAATGCTATAAGCTTTTACAGGATAGAACGCTGGTTGTATTTACATAATTTAATAATATTTGCCAAAATAATTAGGGGGGTAATATTCTTCCTTTACAATAGCTTTATACCATATTCTTGCCTGATAGGCGCTGGAACAACATTTGGTTATAAAGGCATGGGGGTTGTAATTCATTCCAGAGCAGTGATAGGCAAAAATTGTAAGATTGCGCAGCAAGTAACAATCGGTGGCCGGTCTGGTATTTATGAGGTTCCTGTAATAGGGGATAATGTATACTTAGGTGCTGGTTGTAAAGTACTAGGAAATGTAATTATAGGAAATAATGTTGTTGTTGGAGCAAATGCTGTAGTTATTCGTAGTGTACCAGATAATGCAGTTGTGGCTGGAGTTCCGGCTAAGATAGTGAAATATGTATGAAAATAAATGTAATAAAATTTGGGTGAAATATGTTTTGGATTAAGTTTTTAAAAAGTAATGATATAGTAACAGGGTACTATTTAAATATCATAAAGAGTGCACTAGAAAAAGCAGGGGAAAAGGTCGATAACAGTTATTCTTGGGAAAAAATTAAAATAGGTCGTGACGATATAGCTGTAGTTGCTCATCCATTAGATGCACTCAAGATGGTATTAGGGCAGCGCAAATACTTTTTGTGGTGTCAAGGTATATGGCCTGAGGAAAGCTACTTGAAGCATAACAGTAAATTGAGACTTTTTGTGTTGAGTTTTCTTGAAAAATTAGCTATTATACATGCTTCGTATCTTTTTTTTGTTTCTGAGCAAATGAAAAATTTCTACGAAAAAAAATACCATCTGAGCTTTAAGAATAATTATTATATCATGCCCTGCGTAAATGATATTATTCATGAAAAGTCTTTTAGTAATGAAAAGTATAAAACGAATATTTTTTGTTATGTAGGAGCATTATCAAAATGGCAATGCTTTGAAAAAACCATAGAATTATATAAACAGATTGAAGATAAGTACCCCTCTTCAAAATTAATGCTTTTAGTTAAGGATAAAGAACAAGCAATTTTATATTTAAAGAAATATAAAATAAAAAATTATGAAATTGATTTTGTTCCTGTGAGCGATTTACCTAAAAAACTTTTATCAGTGAAATTTGGCTTTTTATTGAGAGAAAATGATCCGGTAAACCATGTTGCCACGCCAACTAAACTAATGACATATTTGGGAAACGGAGTTATACCAATATATAGCAATAGCTTGAGTGCGCTGAATGGCTTTTTAAGTAATACTAGATATAAGGTATGCTATAAAAATGATAATGATATTTCTGCAATAGAAGAAATGATGCATATGGATATTGCGTACTCGGAAGTTAAAGCAGAATATATGCAAATTTATGATGATAACTTCAATAAGGAGAAACATATTCATGAATTGTCAAAATTTTTTAGAGAAAGGTATTAGATTAGAGCGTTTAAGCAGCGTAATTTTACTTTTTATCTTATGCTTGAGCGCTGCTAGAACTCAACATGATGTATTTACAATACCATTTTCTGCCTTACTGATATTGTTAATATTTATTGGTATAACTTTTAAAAATAAAATAAACACGTCTTGCTTACAAAGCAATACTATATTTTTGCTTACCTTATTGTTTTGTCTGCTGTTACAAATTATTGGTAATAAATATTACTTCGATGTTATTGAAGCAAGCAAAGCTATTATTATATACTATTGTACAATTTTAGCTTGTTCTTTGATAATAAGTAATGATACAAGTTGTATACAGTGGAAAATAATTAATTGGTTTTCTTTTATAAGTGCGGGAACAATCATATGTCAATATTTCTTTTATAAAATTGGTATAAGATTAGACTACATGCCGGTTTTGAAAGAATTTGTTTTTAATGCTTGGGAATTTGATTATGCGTTTAGGCCATGTGGACTTTTTTCCGAGCCTTCGCATTTTGCTGAATTAGCATTAATTAGTCTATATTATTTTTTCTTTATAAAATTTTCGCTTTATAAAATTTTGATTATATGCTTAGGATTAGTATTATCAACATCTATGTTGGGAATTTTAGGAATACCATTGATAGTATTAGTTTATATTGCATATCCATCGTTGAAAAGGGCAAATGATGTGAGACTAATGGCGATGAAGAAATTTATTGTTGTTTTATTTTCTTTAATGTTTTTAACTATGGTATATTTCTATTTTATAGCAGATTATTCGTGGTTAAACGAAAGAATTATGGCGGGAGGTACGGCAGGAAGTAGAATATTTAGATCTGTAGAGATACTTACAAGGTTAGATTTTTTTGAAGCCCTGTATGGTATAGGAATGCAAAATCAAGCGCTTTATCTGAATTATATGGGCATAATTTTAGAAAGTGATGCTTTTGATACAATAGAAAATAGAGAGTATGCTCAAACATTAGGTTATATATTATGTACTAATGGAATACTAGGATTTATGGCTTTTCTATATCAATTTGTAAAAATATTCATTTGTGCGGACAGAAGAACAAGAGTATTTATAGGTTTGTTTTTAATTATATGCTTTACTAGTTGTGTTTTAACTAGACCAATATTTTTAATATATTTAGTAGTATTATATAATTTGCATGTTTATTCCGAAGAAAACACTTAAATACAAAGGATATATATATGAATTTTAATGATACAGTAATAAAAAGATGTTTCGATGCCATCTTCTATGGAGTTGGAGGAGCTATTGGTTCAAGAATTTTGATGGTACTTGCTAATATTATAGTTTCTCGAATTTTAGGCGTGGAAAATTTTGGACAATATTCTTTTATAAACAATACAGTAAATTTGTTTATAACATTTTCTGGGTTAGGTTTATCTGCTACCTTAGTAAGGTACATTTCTGCGAATAAAGATAATAAAATTATTCAAGGCATATATATAAAAACATTAGGTGGATTTTGTATTGCTTTATCATTTGTGTTTTCTGCTTTTTTGTTTATATTATCGAGTTATATATCGTATTATGTTTGCGAAACTAATGAGTTGAGTTCATATTTTAGAATAGTTTCAGTAAGTATTTTTTTCGCTAGTATGGCTAATATTGAACAGAGCATAATGATTGGTTTTGAGCAATTTAAAGTTTCATCATTAATTCAGATAATAAGATGTTCACTCTTCTTACTGTTAAGTTTGATAATGACATTGAAGTGGAAATTAATGGGAGCTATATATGCTATGAGCTTTACATATATACTTCTGTATTTCATATCGTTGATGATTAATACTTCATATTATAAGAAAGAAAAAATTATATTAAAATATTCTTGGGATGAAGATATAAAGAAATCAATTATAAATTTCTCAATTCCATCGTTTGGTTCTAGTATTTTTGTAGTTCCTGTAAATTGGGTGTGCAATGCAATGTTAACAAATAGCTGTGGGTTTATGGAAATTGCATATTTTACTATAGCACAGCAATGGATGACATATATAACATATATACCATCACAAATGGGGCAATTGCGGCCTATTTATACAGATTTATTAATTAATAAACAAATTAATAAGCTGAAGAGAATAACTATAAAAACAACGCTGATAACTACTGGAATAGCGCTTGTAGTTGCTCTGGTTTTGTCAGCTTTTAGTGATTTGATATTAAATTTATATGGAAAGGGGTATTTAGAAGGTAAAGCCACGTTTATAGTAATGTTGTTTACTGCAGTGCTTTATACTATGCAAGTACAAACAGGATTTATTATACAGGCAGCAGGTAAAATGTGGTTGGGTTTTTTAATTAATGGTATATGGGGGATATCGTTGCTCTTATTTTTCAAAATGTTTATTGCATATAATTCATTAGGGTATTCTATTGCTTATTTGAATTCTTATATATTAGTTTTTTTACTCCAGTATTATGTATATAAAAAAATCATTTCTGCTTATAGCATAAATAATTGATTAGAGGTGTTGTTTATATGAAAAGAGTATTGGCCGTTTTTGGAACTCGTCCGGAAGCAATCAAAATGTGTCCTCTGGTGAATGAACTAAAAAATAGACAGGGATTTGATGTGAAGGTCTGCGTTACTGGTCAACATCGCCAGATGCTGGATCAAGTTTTAAAGGCTTTTTCAGTTGTACCGGATTATGATCTTTCTATTATGAAAGAAAGACAGACTTTATTTGATGTTACATCTAATATTCTGGTTAAGATTAGAACAGTACTCGAAAAGGTAAGCCCAGATATCGTTTTAGTACACGGAGATACGACTACTACTTTTGCAACAGCGTTAGCTTGCTTGTATCTGCAAATACCAGTAGGACATGTTGAAGCTGGATTACGAACATATAATATATATTCTCCTTTTCCGGAAGAGTTCAACAGGCAAGCTGTAGGTATAGTGGCAAAATATAATTTCGCTCCTACAGAGGTTTCTAAAAATAATTTACTTAGAGAAGGAAAGAAGGCAGAAAGTATTTTTGTTACTGGTAATACTGCCATTGACGCTTTAAAGACTACAGTAAGAGATGATTACTCTCATTCAGAATTAGACTGGGCTAAAGGAAGCAAGCTGATACTTTTAACTGCCCACAGGCGAGAGAATTTGGGCACTCCAATGCAGAATATGTTTAGAGCAATTAAAAGATTAGTAGATGAGCATGATGATTTGAAGGTCATTTATCCTATCCATATGAATCCTTTGGTGCGCCAAACGGCTAATGAGATTTTTGGCAATGATGATCATTTTCATCTTATAGAACCATTGGATGTTTTGGATTTTCATAATTTTATGGCGAGAAGCTTTCTTATCTTGACTGATAGTGGAGGTATACAAGAGGAAGCTCCTAGTTTAGGAAAGCCAGTATTGGTAATGCGTGATACTACCGAAAGGCCAGAAGGTATTGCAGCAGGAACATTGAAGTTAGTTGGAACAGATGAAACTGTAATATATTCTGAATTTAAAAGGCTTATTACAGATAAAGCTGTATATGATGCTATGGCGCATGCGTCTAATCCCTATGGCGACGGGTTGGCATCAAAAAGAATAGCTGATGTTTTAGAAAGAATGGAATAAATACGGTAAAGATGTATATAGATTGGAAGTGAAAATATGCTGGAACAACAATATCATTATGAAACTAAATTTGTTGCATTTGTGGATATTTTAGGCTTTAGAAATAAAACTAATGCAGGAGATTTGATGAAACAGCCAGTCCACGAAACATTAGATATGATTCATAAATTTATGGATTTAGAGAAATATCTTAATAAAAATAATAATGAATATTATTATCGGTTTTCAGACTCTATGTTGTTTTCTTTTGATCAAAAGTATTTTGATAAATGTATAGGTTTGATTGCTTATTTACAATTTGCTTGTGCGACAAAAGGATTCTTTTTACGGGGTGGAATTACATATGATAAAATTTTTGATCGTAGCAGTTTCTTCTATGGTAGGGGATTAAATAGAGCTTATGAACTGGAATCTGCAGTAGCTTGTTATCCAAGAGTTATCTTAGATCCATCATTAAGTATAAAGGAAGAAATACTTACTGTACATAATGAGGATTATGATGAAGACCATAATATTAGTCTTGGAGAGCTATTTAAACAGGATTTTGATGGCTGTTACTATATTGACTTCTTACATAAGCATGAAGTTGAGGTATTACCTGATGTAAATTTTAAAGGCATTAGCTATTTAAAAGGAAATTATAAAGAAATTGAAAATGGTATATCTAAAGAATTGAATGATAGTATTAATGCAAAAAACAGTAATTTAATAATTAAGTATCAATGGCTGAGTGAATATTACAAACAATTTAAAGATAGATCAAAACATATACAGTGAAACGATATAAACAAGGCAAAATTTATAGCAAAAAGGACGGCCTGCGCCGTCCTCTAGCGTTCAATATGAAGTTGTGCCGTAGGTTATATGCGGATTGCTTGAACCTGCTCTAAGGTGAGATTAGTAGCCTTGGCTATAGCTTCATCACTCATTTCTCCTAGCTTTTTTAAATTTTGAGCTATTTCGTTTCTGCCTTCGCTTTTACCTCTGGCAAATGCGCTGCCGGATTCTACTAAATCATTGATAATTTTGCACATAGTTTGCACTCCTTCCTCGGTTTCCTTCAAATATTTCACACGTTCTTGCAATTGTTTATAATGCATATCGCTGGATCTGGTGCAGAAAAAATCGTGCATCAGCCTGCTTAGCGCTGTTTGGTCATAACGGCAATTGCCGTTGACATAGATAATGTGGGAGCCGTCGTTAAAATTAGCTCCGCTTTCTTCAATTTTACGCTCGATGTGGTAAATAGGCCGTCCTTCGCCTAAGATATCGTCCTGGGTAATAAAGATTACATAGGTTTCAAAGAGCTTATGGTAATCGGTACCTTTGGGAAAATGAGCGGTATCGACAACGCCGCCATAGTAACGGGCGCGCTCAGGCGAAGCTCCTTCGCTGGCGCTTTGCACTTCTACGTTGAAGTACTTTCCTGACGCATCTTGGGCAAGTAAGTCCAGCTGCGCGGAATGTCCGTAAAGGTTACTGACAACATATTGACTTAAGGCTTTTACCACTTTAATTTTATCATCTTGCAGGATGATACGCAAGAGAAGCTCAGCGGCAGGAATATTGTTTTCAAAGGCCTTGCGCATAAAGAAATCGTCGATAAGACGCAGGCGCGCAATAGCGTCGAGATATTCCGGCTTAACAAATTCGTTGGGCATACTTTCATCTCCTATTATTAAAATATTGGATTTGAAAATACATAAGCGGCTGCATGCCAGTAAAACAAAAAAGCAGTACCGGCGTTCTGCAAAACAGAACGGAGATACTGCTAAATAGATACCGTAAGGTACCGTCCTACTTATGTGATTTTCAAATAAATTATACCATGATATAAAAGTTAAGGCAAGCATTAATATTAATTTGCTCCGGAAAGGATAAACATGAAAAATTTAGAGAAGAAGATCCGCGAATTGCAACAGAAGGATAAGCTGGTAATACTGCGACATTGCGGCGGCAGCGGACAGCAAGCTATACTTGACGCTTTAACGCAGAATTATACCGCTGTGGATTTGTCTTTGCCTAATCTGCGTTTGCAGGCGCAGCAGAATCCGCAGCTTTTTCTTAAAAGTTTGCCGCAGGCTGCATATTTAATTAATTTGCAATGCGCACCGTATTTATTGCCGCATATCTTAACCGGAGCTTTGCCATTATCAAAGCTTATTGGCAGCTGTACGCAAAGCTATTATTTGGCGCTTGGTGGGCAAGAGCAAGTAGTTTTTGTGGACCTGCCGCTTTCTGTTGGCGTAGGCGATGCGGAACCGTTTGTGCCGGAGGCAGCGCGCTTGCGGGAGCTGGCGGTTTTTGGGAAGAACACTGATATTACTGCGGCTATTTTGCACTGCCGCGCCGTTAACAATGCGGCCGCTTATGTGCGCCGCGTGCTGCAGCAGGATATTATGGAGCGCACTACGGTAAGCGACGAGGTAAAATTTTACCGCTTTTTGTGCGCTGTGGCCAGTATGGCGGGCTGTGTGGTTAATTATACGATTTTGGCCAATAATGTGGGCATAACTGCGCCTACGGCCAAGCAGTGGCTACAATTTTTAGCGGGTACGGGTTTGATATATTTGCTGCAGCCGGTGGATTGTATTGCGGGTAAACGTTTGGTGAAAGCGCCCAAGGTGTATTTCAGGGAAACGGGCGTTGCGGCGCATTTATTGCAGCTGCACGACGTGACGGCTTTGGCGCAGAGCGTGTATTTGAAAAACTTGTTGGAAAATTATACGGTAAATGTTATTCGCGAAAGCTTTTTGCGGCAGGGCGAGCTGCCGGATTTACGCTTTTACAGGGATTCAAATAATAAGGAAATCACTTTGCTTTTGGCTTGGCACGGTAAATTATATCCTTTATATGTTACGTTGGATAAGTTTTATGGCAATAAGTTGGGCAAGAACGCAGAAATTGTACGTCCTTATGCCGAAGGCAAAGGATTGGTTTTGCAGGCGAGCTGCGTTTTTACTTTGGGTGGCGCTTGCGAACAGGTCAACAATGAATTGTGGCAAGTAGGCATAGAATTATTGGTTTAGATGAAGGGCAAGTGCCGGAGCAAGTACAAATTTGCGACAAATTTGTAAAAAAGTTGCTTTAGGTACTTGCTTTTTTTCGCGTTATGGATATAATAGTAACTGTGATTAGCACTCGGATAAAATGAGTGCTAACAAAAACAAAACTCTCACTCATTAAGTAAGCAGTAATAAAAGTACTCGAAAGGAGTCATTGAAATGTTGAAACCATTAGCTGATCATGTTGTTGTAGAACCTGTTGTGCAAGAAGAAAAAACCGCCAGCGGCATTTTCCTGCCGGATACCGCCGTTAAGGAAAAACCCCAGCAGGGTAAGGTAATCGCCGTAGGTATCGGCAAATATTCCGACGCCGGTAAATTGATTAAACCGGAAGTTAAGGCCGGCGACGAGGTTGTCTTCGCTAAATACAGCGGCACTCCCATTAAGCATCAGGGCAAGGATTATTTGATCCTCAGCGAACGCGACATTCTGGCTATTATTGAATAATCTGTTGTTATAACATTTATTGACGTAATTATCAAAGGAGCGATATACAATGGCTAAACAAATTCTGTTCAATGAAGAAGCTCGCCGCAGCCTGGAACGCGGCGTTAACGCTTTGGCTGACGCAGTTAAAGTTACTCTTGGTCCTAAAGGCCGCAACGTAGTTTTGGAAAAGAAATTCGGCGCGCCGACTATTACTAACGACGGCGTTACCATCGCCCGCGACATCGAGCTGGAAGACCCGTTTGAAAACATGGGCGCTCAATTAGTTAAGGAAGTAGCTATCAAAACCAACGACGTAGCAGGCGACGGCACTACTACCGCTACCGTTCTGGCACAGGCTATGGTTAACGAAGGTATGCGCAACGTAGCCGCCGGCGCTAACCCCATGGTACTGAAAAAAGGCATTAAGAAAGCTGTCGACGTACTTGTTGACGAATTGAAAACCGTTTCCCAAAAGGTTGAAACCAAAGAAGCTAAAGCGCAGGTTGCTTCTATTTCCGCAGCCGACGAGGAAATCGGCAATTTGATTGCCGACGCTATGGAAAAGGTTGGCGACGACGGCGTTATTACCGTTGAAGAATCCAAAACCATGGAAACCTGCCTGGAAACCGTGGAAGGCATGCAGTTCGACCGCGGCTACATTTCTCCTTACATGGCTACCGACCCGGATAAGATGGAAGCCGTACTGAGCAATCCGTACGTATTCATTACCGATAGAAAAATTACCATGATTCAGGACATTATGCCTGTTCTGGAAAAGGTAGTGCAAAGCGGCAGCGAGCTGTTGATTATCGCTGAGGACGTAGAAGGCGAAGCTTTGGCAACACTGGTTGTCAACAAGCTGCGCGGTACCTTCAAGGCTGTAGCCGTTAAGGCTCCCGGCTTTGGCGACCGCCGCAAAGCAATGCTGCAGGATATCGCTATCCTGACCGGCGCTACCGTAATCAGCGAAGAAGTTGGCCGCAAGTTGGACAGCGCCAGCCTGGCAGACTTGGGTCGCGCAGGTCAGGTTCGCGTAACCAAGGAAATGACTACTATCGTTGACGGCCAGGGCAATAAAGAGGAAATTGCAGGCCGCGTAGCGCAAATCCGCGCGCAAATCCCCGAAACCACTTCTGAATTCGATAAGGAAAAATTGCAGGAACGTTTGGCTAAACTGGCTGGGGG
>NZ_CAJMEH010000054.1 GCF_905212365.1 uncultured Phascolarctobacterium sp. | reverse complement strand
AAAGCGCCCACCACACAAACGTTAGAGCGCCGACCACAGCTTTTGGCAAAGACCCAGAAAAAACCGCCTTACGGCGGCCTCGTGGGCGGCGCTCTTACATAGCGCTTAAACGTTAATTCGCTTGCACGAGTATACAGCGTATCTCTACCTGCATTATTATACTACCATATAATCGAAGTTTTGTCAAATCATTATAAAAGCATCTATTCTATTTTACAAGATTGCACAGATATATTAATTACAACACTAGATTGTATACCAAACGCAAACAATTACCGAATTTTTCAACGCAGCTATACGTATAAAGCTATCATACAATATATCTTATGCCCTACTAAGCAATACATCAGCAAATTATGCATTGCTACAAAATAATGCAATCAGATTCCTTGCGTTCGCCAACTCCCCAAGTATAAACATCAATAATATCGTCCAATACATATACACGCAAAGAATCCACTGCTTCATCTATTAAAGCGCTGCTTTCCCTTAGCATTTTATCATATTGTTTACGAGTTAGTAAGGCTTCAAAAGCAGACTTTTGCACACGCACTCCATAAGTTTCCAAACATTTTACCATTTTATTGCGCCGCTTATTATCTACGATATCATAAATCATTAATACGATAAATTTCTTTACTTCCATTCTATCTTAACTCCAAAGGCTCGTACATTTCTGCACTATCATTCATAATAGTACTGGCATATTTCTTGCATTGCAATTTGATGCTTTCACGATAAGTATATTTGCCATCAAAATACTGATTTAAAGAACGCAACTTTTTATTATACGACTGCAAAAAAACTTTACGCGCATCCGCATCTAAAAAACACCCTTCTTCTGTACATGTAAAGGCAGAATAATCTATCATATTACGTTTCACTAAAGCCAAAACCAAGGAATCTACTAAAGGCGCTCGCCACTCTTCAATTAAATCCGAAACCAATGCTGGATGCCCTTTGCCCAATCTATGCAAAAAGCCTACATATGGATGCAAGCCACACCCTAATACTCCTGTCATTATTTCATTAAACAACATACTATATCCCAAACTAAGCATAGAATTAAACGGATCACGAGGCGGCTGCTTTGTTCTTTTCGTAAACCGGAATTGTTCTGGTACTATTTCACCTAAAGCATAAAAATATACTCTGCTAATGATTCCTTCATACCCCATCAATTTTCTGAAATCATCTGCGCTAAAAATATTTTTTCGTATAGCTAAAATATTGCGAATTGAACTGTTTACACTTTCCAGTTCCAAATTTCTGTTGTACCGGCGCAAAATCGTTAATTGATTATGTACCTTGGCAAAAACAACCTTCTTAGCAATTTGAAAATAAAGTCCATCGTTGTCCAATAATTCAAACTGTTTCTTGTGTTTTAAAACATCAACAGCGCCGTTAGAAACTAAAGAACCACAAAAGCGGCCATAGCCAGAAATCCAAGACAAAGGGATATTACGCTCCAAAAATTCTGTAATAAGCTGTGAAGAAATCTGCACACTATCTACTAAAGTTACGTCCTCAATACGCTCCAACGGAATCTCCATTAAAACCTCATTATTGCGTCCGACAATAACATGACCGCCTCTTTTATGCAAATACGCGCCGCTTTCAGTAATATACAACGATGTCACGAGCATCACCTTCTATAAATAAAATATCAATGCAACTATAAGCATACTAATTGTCCGTCCCCAACTTCGGGGTCTCTTTTTATATTATTGTCAAGTCTTATGACATTGAGATTGGTCATGAGGTTTCCGTCCCCAACTTCGGGGTCTCTTTTTATATCCCTTAACTAAAGAAGCTATTGATGGTAAGACTTATTATGTTTCCGTCCCCAACTTCGGGGGACTCTTTTTATATACAGGGAGTGCGTACGTATCCGTATGTGCTGGCGTTTCCGTCCCCAACTTCGGGGCCTCTTTTTATATGCCAACCTGTACAGAGCCAACCTGTCCAGAGCGTTTCCGTCCCCAACTTCGGGGACTCTTTTTATATACGAAGTTCATATAAAGGATACCGCAGGTACCTGATTTCCGTCCCCAACTTCGGGGACTCTTTTTATATTCGCCACCGGATTTATTATTAACTTGAGGTTATTTTTCCGTCCCCAACTTCGGGGACTCTTTTTATATTACCGACGATTTAATAATAGTTCACGTTGACCACATTTTTCCGTCCCCAACTTCGGGGACTCTTTTTATATCACAGTGAGAATTTTAAAGAAGCGCATAAATCAGCATTTCCGTCCCCAACTTCGGGGACTCTTTTTATATTTGTCCCGGTACGGTCGAAGAAGATATTCTTCACACTTTTCCGTCCCCAACTTCGGGGACTCTTTTTATATGGACGAATATTTTAAAAAATATTTAAAGATTATTAATATTTCCGTCCCCAACTTCGGGGACTCTTTTTATATTGAAAATTTTAAAGAGGCACACAGATCAAATATGGACGATTTCCGTCCCCAACTTCGGGGACTCTTTTTATATTATAATGGAAAACTATAAACCAGAAACTAACGAAAATTTCCGTCCCCAACTTCGGGGACTCTTTTTATATAGAAGACAACTGTATTTTCAACGATTATCAAAAAAATTTCCGTCCCCAACTTCGGGGACTCTTTTTATATGCCCATTACGAAACTATTATAAACGCCTTTTGTAAAAATTTCCGTCCCCAACTTCGGGGACTCTTTTTATATTGTACGAAACTATTGATGATGTAGAGGCATATTCTATTTCCGTCCCCAACTTCGGGGACTCTTTTTATATTATATTCCCAGTCGTTTTGATATGATACACAAGAATTATAAATTTCCGTCCCCAACTTCGGGGACTCTTTTTATATATGCCAATTGAGAAATTAGGAAGGAGGCGTTTTATTTCCGTCCCCAACTTCGGGGACTCTTTTTATATTCAATGGCATAAATGCTATCTGTAACGCTGTGCATTTCCGTCCCCAACTTCGGGGACTCTTTTTATATGATTAAAAAAAAATGATAACTGGAGAGGAATTTATTTCCGTCCCCAACTTCGGGGACTCTTTTTATATTAATAAATTTTAAAAAAGGGGTTGTTAATTATGGAAAATAATTTCCGTCCCCAACTTCGGGGACTCTTTTTATATGGGGATTTAAAAATGGTTCACATTGACCGCTTTGGAATTTCCGTCCCCAACTTCGGGGACTCTTTTTATATTATACTTTTGCTCGTCTTTCTTTCGGGCAATCTTACATTAATTTCCGTCCCCAACTTCGGGGACTCTTTTTATATCTTGGACAGACCTAGAAGAGGACGAATTAACGGAGTATTTCCGTCCCCAACTTCGGGGACTCTTTTTATATAAGCAAATAGCTTATCTTAAAGCATATAAGAAGTATCATTTCCGTCCCCAACTTCGGGGACTCTTTTTATATGGAAGAAGCTTTTGCAATGAATAAAGATTATTCAGCATTTCCGTCCCCAACTTCGGGGACTCTTTTTATATCCTGCCGCGTATATCCCGCTTGCGAAAAGCCTTTGCGCACCGTTTTGCGGCGCACTCATAAATTTACTTTTCACAAGCAGTCTCAACACGCGGCTCACACTCCTCTAAGCGGCTATTCAAGCCTATCGGCGCAGTTTGTCGGAAAAAGTATCCATACTTTTAATTATTTCCTGATTCAAATCGTCATAGACATTATTCCTATAGACATTCTCTCCGGTCATAATCAATAAAAATACCTTGCGCAGCTTCTGCACTATTTCTCTGGAGCTATAATAAGGCTCTGTATTTTTTAATAGTTCTTCGGTAATATCCGTAATAGTATGCGCAACCGTATTACGATGCGTCTTTTCAACGCTGCGCAAGTCCTGTAACACATTCAGTATTTGTGAATCCACCTTAGGTAAATTTTTTAAAATAACCAACATATTAGAAAAAGCCAGCTCCGTATTATCTCTAAAACCACCGTACCTTTTATACTCTTGATTTAAAGCCTGCAAAATATCCGGAAACTTATCATTAAGCTTAGCCGTATTAATCCTCCATGGCTTTAGCGAACTGCTGCGTTCACAATATAAACTTGGTTTATATATTGTTTTATTTTCCAGATAAAACAAGGTCAGTTGATAAAGGAACGGCGTCAGCTTCACGATAAATTCAGCTAAATCGCCTTTTCTTTGCCGCAGCTCCATCACCATCAAAAATTCATTAAGATTGGTGACTTCTTTTTTGAGCGATATTTTCTTTTTCGCTCTTGCAAAAGCCTTTTCCAGCTGCAGCTTGGAGCGTAAATCGGCATGCTCCAAAAGCCTGCCAGTCTCCTCCTCAAACATATTCTTATGCCGCTTATACAACGCCAACGCCGCGCTGTATTCATAACTGTTTACCAGCCCGATTAACTGATGGCGAACGCTGTAACGTGTAAATAACGACAATGGAGGAACATGACAACGATTTTCTGCGTTTTCTTCATCATCAAAATTATTTTCAATAATACAATCAATATCTTCATCATCTTTAGTAGCTGCATTTTCTCTATTAGAACCTTTAGCAAACGACGCTACCTGCACAGCCAGCACATTGTCAAAATCCGTCGCTAAAAAGGACATAATGGTTTTCATTTGCGGCGTACCGGAGCTTAAATTAAGAATAATTTTCTCTTTTGGATATTCCTTGCGCAATTCTATAAAACCATCTGCCAAAGCAACCAACTTTTCCATTTTATAGGCTTCGGTAATATCTGTTTTTATAAATTCTATCGCGCATTCCGGCGCTACCTTTTGAATAGCTTTACTATAAACCTGCCTGCGCTCTTCTTTCTCCACCATATCCTTGCTTAAAAAGATTTTTACCATTCGCGGGCGATAATGCCGAATGATATGCAGCATCGCGCCATCATGCATACCTCTGATAGGATCTGTATCCCCAGCCGGAGAATATAAGATACTCATTCGTTTCGCCTCCTTAGCATACGCACCTGAACTCCGCCCATACCTAAAGCTGTTTTGATGCCAATACCGCTATATTCCGCATAAGCGCACAGCATAGCGATAATTTTATTCGCCATAACGTTATTTTTCAATCCTAACGTATAGGTTCCTCTAAAAGCAGGTATTCTTGTGCTTTCCAAAGCAAAAGTCTGCAAACTCAAATTATAACCGGCAACAAATATCTGCTGACTTAAATCAGAAGCAAGCCCGCGCTCGTCCAGCCTGTTATTATCCGCAAAACAATTCCATTTACGTATCAAGCTGCCAAACAGCAAATGGTTTTGAGGAAAAATTACATAATTCCCGTCACTTTTAAAGCTGCAGGAAGTCATAATTTTAAGCTCAATATATTTTTCAGGAAAGTCCTGCGTAAAATATTTTTCTGCCAGACCTTCATAATCAATCGGAGGAAGCCATTCCTTCCCCAGCACCTGAACATTACTGTCCCTATGTTTTAAATAAATCTGCGCAGGCATTTCAAAAGCAGCATTTAATAATTCCTGCTTGGCGTGCTCGGTCAAAGCAGCCAAACGCCAAATCAAAGTATTTTTTTGTTTATCAAAATAGATATATTGACTATATGGCCTTAACTGCTGTTTATGCATCAAATCAGCGTAATCCTTATCGATTCTTTCCATAAGTACGCCATGCAGCAACGAACCTGTGGACTGCGGCATCTTTACGCCATCTGGTGATAGCAGCTTCAATTCCAAAATTTGTAACGCGCTCATTTTATCTTTATCCTTGCTAATCCCATCAGCACCTGCTGTCCTGCATAAGTCGTAGTTTTCAATGTTCTAGGCGAAATAAACTTATCAAGCGTCATATGTTTATGCTTCCTAAAGCCGATATCCAACAGCTGCTTAACAATCGTCATAGCTAATTTTATTTCTCCCTCCGGAGCCAATGCCAACAAAATAGTTTTACTCAAAAATCCCGTATTGCTGCCTACAAAAACATTAGCCTGTTCAATTCCGTCAAACAATTTTGAATAAGTTTTGCCAAAAGCCTCTCTCTGGAAATCCATTACAAAATCGAAATAATCTGTCACCCATTGTAAAAGCATTTCCACAGAAATTAATCCAATACACTTTGTTATTTCCTTTTCTAATTTGACCGTAAAAGAAAAACTGGTATCAGGAATAAGGCATTCCCTAAAAACGGATATTGTATTTTGCTTAGCATGACCCAAACGGTCAAAAGTCAAATCGCATTTTTGCAAAATAACTGTCGGCATGGCTTTATCAATTACAGCATCGCTCACCAATAAACCGCGCAAAACGCTATTTACCGCATTGTATTTATCCTTAGGCCTACCATTATCATATACTCTCAACCCATGCAATAATTCAACTTCAATATCGTCGGCTAATTTATTCAATTCCCGTTTCAAGAAAATTTTTTGATAATTTTGCTTGTCAGATTCAACATACTGCTGTAACACATTCAAAACCTGCCGCCAATACTTTTGCTTTACGCTTTTATCTTGCTGGAGCAAATGATACACTATCGCCGTCCGAAAAACTCCTTTCAGACTGCTTCCAGGTATATAGGCATTTCCGTCTGTAAGCTTCGTTTGGCCATTAATTTCATTAACGTTTTGCTTACTATCAGTACGCAGTACATTAACCTCAGCTTTAGCGCTGCCGCACACAACATCCTTTATATCTTCTAAATCATATCCCTGCTGTTCCAGCCAAGTCAACATATTTTTTGTTTTATTGCCGCTAACCAAATAACTTTCATATTGTGCCAGCAAATTTTTTTCAATAATAAAGCGATGCCATAACCTGTGATTAACAAAGTACACTATTTGCTTTTTAGCGTCATATAAATAATCGTTAGGCAAAAGCTTATTACCATCACAAACATTTATTGGCGTAACTACCTGCAAACACAGTTTAGCAGATTCTCGATAAAATTCTTGTTTACTGCTCATTTCGCAACCCCACAAACATGCCCAACCCATTACGATATATATTATGCTCCAATCCAGGCACTGCTTGCTTCACCAAACATCCTTTAACTCTGATTGGCAGGCAAGAACCCTCAGCCAACATATATACGCTTGCACGTTTAACGCCTGTATTAGCAGCAGGAGACGTAACAAAACCGCTGCGTTTTACTAATTTATAAGCGCCTTCTTTAACAAGGCTCACATGTTCCCGCTCCGGATGCAGCGGTGCAATGCACATCTGCCAAGCAGCTGTTTTCTCCATAAGCATTGCCGCTAAAACCTCGTCGTCTTCGTAACAGCCAGCGTTAATATCTAATTCTATTTCATCCTCTGCAAGCTGAAATTTTCCATATCCGCTACTGCGCTTGCCGCCTATACCGCTTAGCCCTAAGCTTTCAATCAAATTCTTCAATTTACAGAATGCCTGAGTATCCTCTGCTCCACAAATTAAATATAAACCTGTATTCTCTTTAAAACAATAACTAGCCACATAATATGGCAACGGTTCTTCTTTTCTGGTATTTACCTTTGTGGATAATACTGGTACTGCGAATACCGGCGCGCTATCATCAAACGGACTAGACGCTAAGAAGCGCCGCATCTGCGAAGCCCTTATGTACATAGATTTCTTTACTTTTTTTAACGCAGTAGCAGCCTGCTTCATTTCCGCAAAACTTTTAGCTTCAGCAATAGGCCGTTCTATAGAAAGTAACGGTTTTGGCAAATAAAATTGCATTCCGTCCTCTGCAGTTTTGCAATATGGCATTAGGCTTGATATCTGCATTTTTCTCTCAGCAAACATCGCAATTAAACGCTCGGCGACAGCCGGTGACTGAGCAGCGGCTTCATTGCATAACGCGCTGAAAAACGTATCGGCTGAACAGGTAAAAGTACCCTTTTCCAAGCCGCCACCATTTGCAGCGTCGCCAAAATGCACAGGCGTTAGAAATTTTAAAGTTAAAAGATAATATTTCATAAAGCACTGCTTCCTTCAAACAATTCCTGATATCTCTCGGTATTAACCTGAATGTTGCCAATTTTAACGATAGTAAAATCAGCTAAGCTGACTCTGCCATAACCGCGAGACCCATGCCCGCCTAAATAATCTATCTGTAAAAGCTGTAAACCTTCTGCCAAAGTTTTCATATCCTGATCAAGTTCAGACTGATTTTCTATATTATAGACTAATTTAAAATCAAATTTCACTCCTGCCGGAACTCTTTCTATTTGCCGAGGATTAGCAACGCCAGTAGTACGCTTAATAGCATTTTCAAATTTTACTTCGCCAATATAAGTATCCGTATCGATATTTTTACCGAACAATTCTTCCGTATCCTTCGTAATAAACAGATCAAAAAACTGCAAACGAGCAGGACAAGCAAACTTTTCACCGCTGCTGCCAAAAAGTCTTTTTATAATTTCATTATCCTCATCAACTGTATGTAATATATATCCTTGGCAAGAGTTCTTAGCCAGCAAGGTACGCAGCTTACCTTTAACCGTGCTGCCAGGAATAATAGGAGCATGCGTTAAGGTATCGCGAATAAAAGGACTATCCACTGCTCCTATCGGCGCGTAATCATTGCCGCCGCCAATATGCATACCCGTTTCTACCCTTAAAACGGCCTTAATTAACATCTTACCCAACAAAGCCTTTTGTTTGCCGCTTACATTCATATCCATAATCAATCCTTACCTCCATAATATTTATGAAATGCCACTAACGCTTCAATATACTTACAGAACTTTTCAAATGCAACAATATTATCACCGATATGCAGAATTTTTTCCTCAAGCTTAGCTTTCTTCACAAAATCCTCTACAGGACCTACATATTTGCCACTTTTTTCTCTACCCACAAGGTAAAAAGCGCTCACCTTTAAAAATTTAATTTCCGCAGCTAAATCGGCAGGTAAAGTTTTTACACCAAATTTTTGAGAACAATAAACATCTACTTTATTACGAACTACGTTAACCGCTATTAAAAACTTTCTTATCTGCGTAGTTTTTAAAGCTATATTATCATACTTATCCTTTATTAAATTTTTTATAACCGCTTCAGCTTCATCTACAGGATCATAATTTGCATTATACGATGACTGTTTAACGCCACTA
This sequence comes from uncultured Phascolarctobacterium sp., assembly GCF_905212365.1. Classification (GTDB taxonomy): domain Bacteria; phylum Bacillota; class Negativicutes; order Acidaminococcales; family Acidaminococcaceae; genus Phascolarctobacterium_A. The sequence goes on along the minus strand of NZ_CAJMEH010000054.1, from coordinate 6,156 downwards.
ACTGGCACCTGTGAACCGCGTGCATCCGACGAACCTTTATCCATTTGCTGCTTTAATCCTGCCCTTGCAAAAGCGCTGCCCATAACATTGTTCTTCAAGCCCATACTTAATCTTCTCCCTTCTCGCGCAAATAATAAATTAATAAATAAAATGCTGTTCTCAGCTGTTTACAATCTTCATTATTACGTATCCACTTATACATTTGTGTATGAAACTCATTGAATACTGGTATCAAATTTTTATTTTCCCTATCAGGCTGCAGGCGCCCTAAAGTATAAGCAAAACGAGCAATATTAATACGTTCTTCCTTTATTATACTCTCCAGCATTTCCAACATTTTATACAACATGGATTTCCCTATTTTTAACTTATTGTTGTCCTCACCATAAAAATCCAGATGTCTAAGCAAAAAATCAAGCTTTTCCCGACAAACATTATTTTCAAACACAGGCCACTCGTAAACGTGCTGACAGCAAATTTCAGTTTCTTGCGTAGTTTTTTCCGTATCAAATCCAAATAATGCAATACTATTTTTATTAACCATACTTTTGGCCGCATCTTCTAATTTGCCGGTAAAGTCTGCCATTTTACTTATCGGATAGCTGGAATTATATAATGCCAACCCAGCAGAAAACGTCAGCTTACCGCCAGTAAATCTATCGAATGCTTTACGGATATCAACTGCTGTTTCCAACAAATCGTCCCATGCTCCTACTAAAAAAACATCGTCGCCGCCAGAATATACCACATGGACTTTACGCGCCGCAGTCTTTTTATTTCCAAAGATACTAAAAGGCAGCACTTTATTCTGGTCAAAGCCCTCCAGCTCTCCGCTACAAATTTTCTTAACAGCTAATTTAAAAAACATACTTAAATTTTTTGACATATCAGCATAACGTGACAACGTAGCATATTTCAGCTTATCGTCTGCCGCATAATCTATAAAGCCTCCTATAAAAGCTGCACCCAAGTTATCCACGTCAGCACGCAGTACTCCTAAACGTTTAATACCCGTTTCGCCATTACCGCTTGCTTCTGCTAATTCTGCAAAATCTAAAGCCTTACCATTATCTTTCTTAGCGGCATAATCAGCCAGCCATAAACGAGAAGCCAACAAATTACCAGTCACAGCTTTATTTTTACTATATAAACGCAATAAGCCCGACATTCCTTCTAAATCGGCCTCAACAACAGTACGTAAATAAAGCTTTTTCTGATAGCCAAATACCTCTAAACTATCGGCAGATTTTTCACTGCTAATTGCAAAGTCAGAACGATTATATATAATCTGTTCTCCTAATTTATATAAACCTATACATAGCGGACAAACAGCCCCTTCGCTGATAACGCTGTTTTCCAATAATTCCAATGCAGAGGAATGGCATACAGCGCACTCTCTGCTATGATCTTCATTACTAGTCTCGGCAAATAAATTCTGCAGCGTATCGCCATCGTACCGGCATATTTTATCTCTATTCAACTCCTTGCTTACCGCTGCAAAAATATTTCTCTGCTGTCCGGATTGCATAATATTTTCCGCTGAACATTCAGCAAAACCTATCGCCATATACAAAGCTACAGAAAATTTTTCTAAAAGCCATTCATTGCAAGCTTTTTGTACATCTTTTAGTATTTGCCTAGTCGCAGCAGTATTAGCCGCCAAAAGATAAAAATGCCCGCCTCCGGAATAAAGTAAATTAGCTCTGGATAAATTTAATTTTAATAAGAGTTCATCAATAAAATTTTCCATTAATAACTCTAAATAAAAAGAACGGCCTCGTAAAGATTTTAATGCTCCCTTAGACGGTACTGTATAAATAAAATTCTGGATGCCTGACATATCTCCCGATACTAATAAATATGATTTTTCCTTACGAAAGTTTTGATTATCAGCAAAGCAATGTTTTTTATAATTCAGAATACCTTTTTCACAAAAATAATGATACAGACAAGAAGCTATTGCTGCGGTAATCTTGGAATGCATAAACAGCGAAATATCGCAAGCTTCACTTTTATTCGTACTGGATGGAATGTAGCTTGTTAAATCTTCCATAATACGCAAAAGCTCATTATTCTGCATTTTATCTATAGCAGCACGTTGGAAATTACTGGTAAACGTCTCTACTATATCCTTATATTTATCATCTGACGCTAAACATAGCTCTTTCGTAGGATAATTAAAATTGTCAGATGGATCAAGACCTCTTAAATAATGCTTGCCAACAATGCCATTGCTCTTCCCACCAAAAAGGTTGAAAATACTTTCTAAACATGATTGAGCATCAAAACCTTTAGTTTCTCCTTCAACATCTCTCCTATCAGAACCTGCTGCAATATTATCTGCTTCATATACAATATAGCTTAAATCATTGTCGTTTAATTTGGCAGTTTTCAAAGACGAAGCATGATGATACTTAATACACTTAACCAAGTTCCTTGTTTCTTCATTTTGCGGTAAAAATTTACTTATATATTCCGCTCCTGCCTGATAATGATTACCCAGGCTATGATCTGCGCGAATACATACTTTACCAATATCATGCAGTAAGGAACTTTTTATCAAAATATCTAATTCATTCACTAATATTCCTCCCTCGTATAATATATTCAGAAGCAAAAGTACAGCTTACGTTAAATTAACATATTTAGGTAATCGGCTTAGCCAAGCCCATGATATAATTGAATTACACATCACTCACGATGTATTATTAATTCTCTAAGCTCCAAAAAAGTCCTGCATAGTCAGATAAATTGTTTATACTATAATCATTTAAAACCCCTAATTTTTTCGCAACAATCAGAATATCAATCTCATCAGTTTCATTCAATAAAAATGAAATAAAAGGAAAAAGCCTTGCTCGTTCACGACATAAGTCGCATAGGAGCAAGGCTTGAATTTTTTATTTTTTAATGATGGAACAGGCGCAGGCCCGTGAAGGCCATAGCGATGCCGTATTTATCGCAGGTTTCGATAACATTATCGTCGCGGATGGAGCCGCCTGCCTGCGCAATATATTTTACGCCGCTGCGGTGCGCGCGCTCGATATTATCGCCGAAGGGGAAGAAAGCGTCGCTGCCTAAAGCCACATCCTGCAGCTGAGCTATCCAGGCCTTTTTCTCCTCGCGGGTCAAAGGCTCCGGCTTTTCCGTAAAGAAGTTTTCCCAAACGCCGTCGGCCAGCACATCCTCATAATCGTCGGAAATATACACGTCGATGGTGTTGTCGCGGTCGGGACGACGAATGCTGTCCTTAAAGGGTAGGGCCAAAACCTTAGGATTCTGGCGCAGCCACCAAATGTCCGCCTTATTGCCGGCCAGGCGGGTGCAGTGTACGCGGGACTGCTGTCCTGCGCCGATGCCGATGGCCTGTCCGTCCTTCACATAGCAAACGGAATTGGATTGGGTATATTTCAGTACGATTAAGGAAATCAATAAATCGCGGGCAGCGTTGGCAGGAATTTCCTTATTCACTGTCGGACGTTTTTCCAGCAAGGCTTCGGTAATCTTCGCTTCGTTGCGGTCCTGCTCAAAGGTAATGCCGAAAACCTGCTTGCTTTCCGTCAGCTCCGGTTTGTAATCCGGATCGATTTTAATAACATTGTAGGTGCCCTTGCGTTTAGTTTTCAAAATAGCCAGCGCTTCCTCGGTATAGCCGGGAGCGATAACGCCGTCGGAAACCTCGCGGGCCAGCATAGTTGCCGTTTCCTTATCGCAGACGTCGGACAGCGCCACAAAATCGCCGTAAGAGCTCATGCGGTCTGCGCCGCGGGCGCGGGCGTAAGCGTTAGCCAAGGGCGACAGCTCCAAATCGTCCACATAATAAATTTTTTTCAGCGTATCGCTCAACGGCAGGCCCACGGCGGCTCCCGCAGGGCTGACATGCTTAAAGGATGCGGCGGCGGGCAGGCCGGTAGCCTCCTTCAATTCCTTAACCAGCTGCCAGCTATTAAAGGCGTCCAAAAAATTAATGTAGCCCGGACGTCCGTTAAGCACCTCGATGGGCAGCTCCTGTCCATTGGCCATGTAAATACGCGCTTTGGCCTGATTGGGATTGCAGCCATATTTCAAAGCTAATTCCTTCATTAAATATTCCTCCTCATCGTTTCTGAATTACCGGCAAAAAAGAAAAACCGACGCACTGGTACAAAAAATTGCCCAGACGGTCGGCTGCACCGGTCATACTCCCCTGTGGTGAACCACTTCCGTCAGTTATATGACCTACTGATAAAATTATAAAATCTCACGATATTTTTGTCAATATTTTACACGCCCGTACCGTCAAAGCAAGGCACAAAATCCTCGCAGGCCGCCTCTCCCTCCTGCACAAAGCCGTCCTCGATGGAGCTGGCCATTAAATAAGCTTCCGCCTCCGCGTATTCCTCGTCCGTTACCTTGCGGTTGATTTCCGGATAGTCGGCGGCGCGGCCGCAGGGAATGTACTGGTGCATCAGGCTGAACAAAACCTGACCCGGCTTAAAGGTTTTGGCTACCCAGTCGATAACCCGCTTGGTGTTATCGAGCATACCCGGCAGAAGCAAATGGCGGATCACCACGCCCTTGGTCAGCAGGCCGTCGCCGTCCAGATCGTAATCGCCAACCTGCCTGTACATTTCCTTAATCCCTTCGGTAGCAATGCGGAAGTAATAAGGCGCGTTGCTGTATTTGATAGCCGCCATATCGTCGGCATATTTCAAATCCGGCAGATAAATCTGCACCTTGCCCTGCAAACGGCGCAGCGTATCCTGAGCTTCAAAGCCGCTGGTATTGTACACCACCGGCACTGGCAGCGGCGTGTCCAGGCTTTGGATAATCGCTTCCGTGAAATGGGTGGGCGTCACCAGATTGATATTATGCGCCCCCTTGGCAATCAGCTCCTGATAAATTTCCCGCAGACGCGCCACCGTAATTTCCTTGCCAAAGCCCTCGCAGCTGATATCGTAATTCTGGCAAAAAACGCAGTGCAGATTGCAGCCGCTGAAAAAAACCGTGCCGCTGCCGCGAGTGCCGCTGATGCAGGGCTCCTCCCACATATGCAGTCCGGCGCAGGCCACAATGGGCTGCATACCGCAGCCGCAGCTGCCGAACATTCCGTTAGTATCGGCCATATTTTCCGGTCGGTCAACGCCGCAGCGGTGCGGACAAACGTAACAATAGGTCATCGTAATCATCTCCCAGAGTTAATTGCATATTTTGCCGGCCCAAGCCAAAATTTCTTCGGCATACTTTATAGCCAAATCAGCGTCTTCCGCTAACAATTCTAAGTCGTTAGGATAACGAACAGAAATTCCATAAGGTGTTAATGAAGCAGCACAATCATAGATTCTATCAGATATCTCAACCATATTTTTTATCTGTTGAAGCAGAAAAATAAGCTCATGCCTTTTCGGCAAACCACCCTGCGCACCTTTGTAGACAATTATAGCTTTTATCGCTTTTTCGGCGCACTGTTCACAATGATAGCAAATAATCTCAACTGGCTGCGGCTTCATAGCTTGTAAAAATCTTGCTGCTTCTAAATCACGGACTGCATAATTCAGCCATTCTTGAAAATCATTTGCCATATACAAGTACTCCTTTTCTTGCAACCTCGTTTTCAACTGTAAGACTCAAATTTTTTCGGCTATTAAAACGGTGTTCTTTATTTACTATTATGTCTACCGCGCGATTGCCTATCCCTATAATTGCTTTATATGCCTTAGCAGTCAAAGACAACATTCGTTCATCAGTATCATCCTGCACAACGACATAAAAATCAAAATCGCTATCTTCTTTTTGCTTGCCTTCAGCAAAAGAACCAAATAAATAAATTTTTGTGGGATTGAGAGCTTTAACTATACTTTCTTTTAATTTTTCTATTTCCTGATTCTCTTGAAGATTTGTACGCACGCCAACACCTCCCACTAATTTTAAATTCCAGCTGATTCACCAAAACCATTTACAGCTTCTTTATACTAAAATTATATTATCTCCGTATTTTTTCGTCAACTTTTCTTCAGCAGCCGCTGTTTCTGTTGTAGAGGTTATTGAGTTCAGGTTTACAATAATTCGCACAAAAAAAGACCGAACCCCGCTCGTCTCAGGATTCAGTCCTCGTTATTATTAAAAGTACTTTGTCATTTTCTGTGGTGTGGTCGCCCCTTTGTCAGTTACTGTGGT
>NZ_CAJMEH010000053.1 GCF_905212365.1 uncultured Phascolarctobacterium sp. | reverse complement strand
GCACGGTGGTGTGAGAGGTCGGCTGCTCAAATAATGGGCGGCCTCCTACTCGATTAAAATGTTGACAAAAAGAGTAGGATAAGATATCTTTATACTATTCTTGAAGTCGTGTTAAGGAGTGAGAAAACATGAAAAAATTATTTATCGCGCTGCTGGCGCTGGTAAGCCTGGCTGTTGTAGCGGCAGGCTGCGGCGGCAGCGACAAAAAGGCCGATCCCGTCGCCGACACAAAGGTTGTGCTGAAGGTTGGCGCTACCGCTGTGCCCCATGCTGAAATTCTTAACGATATCAAGCCAGCTTTGGCTAAAGAAGGCGTTGATCTGCAAATCATTGAATTCAGCGATTATGTAAAGCCCAATATGGCTCTGAACGACAAGGAGCTGGACGCTAATTTCTTCCAACACGAGCCCTATTTGGATACCTTTGCCAAGGAGCGCAATATGCCGCTGATTTCCGCAGGCAAGGTGCATATCGAGCCCATGGGTATTTATTCCAAGAAGATTAAGGATTTGAAGGATATTCCTAACGGCGCGAAAATCGCTATCCCGAACGACCCATCCAATGCAGGCCGCGCTTTAGCTTTGCTGGAAAGCGCTAAGCTGCTGAAGCTGAAGGACGGCGTAGGCGTTAAGGCTACCGTAGGCGATATTACCGGCAACGATAAAAAGCTGCAGATCATCGAAATTGAGGCCGCTTTGCTGCCCCGTTCCATGGACGATACCGATTTGTCCGTTATCAATTCCAACTTTGCTATGGAGGCTAAGCTGAACCCTGTGAAGGATTCTTTGTTCACCGAGCCGAAGGAATCTCCCTATGCTAATATCGTAGCAGTACGCAAGGGTGACGAGAGCCGTCCGGAAATTCAAAAGCTGATGAAGGCTCTGCAATCTCCTGAGGTAAAGAAATTTATCGAAGAAAAATATAAAGGCGCCGTCGTTCCGGCATTTTGATTAAAAGCGTAAAAGTCCGGCTGTGGGCCGGACTTTTTGTATGAAGGAGTATATATGCGTGACACTGGACAGCCTGGAGATTACCGCGCCTGTGCCTGTACAGCTTGAGGGCTGATGTGATATACTAAATACGGATAATTTATGCGCTATGCTTAGCCGCTGAATTAAGCATAGCGCTTTGTTTTTCGCAAGGTAATTGCTGTGAGAAGCTATAAAAAGCGCCTGCAAGCGCGTTTAGTAATATTTATGAAGAAATGGACGAGGTAAATCATGCGTAAATATGCAAAATTTTATCTGACGCCCAAGGGAGAGCGCGCAGCCCGCGGCGGCCATCCCTGGGTGTTCGGCGAGGAAGTAACCCATGTGGAGGGCAGCTATGTCAACGGCGATTTGGTAGACGTAGTTACGCCTAAGGGAAAGTATTTGGGAACAGGCTTTGTTAATGACACGTCGAAAATCAGAGTACGTATTATTTCTACGAATACGAATGATAAATTTGACGAAGCCTTTTGGGAACGGCGTCTGCGCTACGCTTTGGATTATCGCCGCACGGTGATGGGCGAGCAGGATTTTCAATGCTGCCGCTTGATTTTTGGCGAAGCGGATATGTTTCCCGGCTTGACCGTGGACCGCTTTAATGATTTGCTGGTGACGCAGACTCTGTCCTTGGGCATCGAGCTGCGTAAGCAGCTGCTGTTTGAGCTGCTGTTGAAAATTTTGCGGGAAATGGGGCAGGAGATCCGCGGTATTTTTGAGCGCAACGACGTGAAGATTCGCCTGCTGGAGGGCATGGAAGAGGGCAAGCATTGGTTTGCCACGCCGCTGCTGTCGCAGCCGGGCCTGCCTGCAACCGAGATTATAGAAAACGGCATTCGCTATACGGTGGATGTGGAAAATGGACAAAAAACAGGCTTCTTTTTAGACCAGAAGTACAACCGTCAGGCCATCGCTAAAATTGCCCAAGGCAAGCATGTGCTGGACTGCTTTACGCACACGGGCTCCTTTGCTTTGAACGCGGCGCAGGGCGGCGCGGCTTCCGTTACCGCGGTGGATATAAGCGCGGAGGCTGTGCAGATGGCCGACCATAACGCAGCTATCAATGGCTACGGTGATGTGATGCATGGCTTGCAGGCCAATGTTTTCGATCTGCTCAGCGAGCTGGTCAATAAGCATTCGCGGGAGTATGATTTTATCATTCTCGACCCGCCGGCCTTTACTAAATCCGGCAGCACGGTGAAAAACGCTATCCGCGGCTACAAGGAAATAAATTTGAAGGCTATGAAGCTGCTGCCCCGCGGCGGCTATTTGGCTACCTGCTCCTGCTCGCATTTTATGAAGGAAGAATATTTTGTGGAAATGCTCAGGGAGGCGGCTAAGGACGCCAATGTGTCTTTGCGGCAGATTGAAGCGCGGCAGCAGGCGCCGGATCATCCGATTCTGTGGTCCGTGCCGGAAACTAATTATCTTAAATTTTATATTTTCCAGGTCGTTTAAGCGAAGGAGGGTATGCTTATGCTGGCGTTAGAGGGTATTCGGGTGCTGGATATGTCGCGGCTGCTGCCGGGGCCGTACTGCACCATGCTGCTGGCCGATTTCGGCGCAGAGGTCATTAAAATCGAGGAGCCCGGCAAGGGCGATTATTCCCGCAGCTTTCCGCCCTTTTTAAAGAATTTCGGCTACTGGCATTTGCAGCTGAACCGCAATAAAAAAAGCGTGACGCTGGATTTAAAAAGCGAGGGCGGCAAGCAAGCCTTTTTGGAGCTGGTAAAGACTGCCGAGGTGGTTGTGGAAAGCTACCGTCCCGGCGTGCTGCAAAAGTTGGGCGTGGATTACGCCGCTGCCAGCAAGGTCAATCCTAAAATTATTTACTGCTCTCTGACCGGCTATGGCTCCAAGGGGCCGTTAGCGAAGCAGGCCGACCATGATATCGGCTATGTGAGTCTGGCCGGGATTACGGCTATGAGCGGCGAAGCTGAGGGCAAGCCTGCTATCCCCGGCGTGCTCATGGCTGATATGAACGCGGCTTTGGCGGCAGGTATGAGTATTATGATTGCGCTGCGTCATGCGCAGGCCACGGGCGAGGGGCAGGAAATAGATATTTCGCTGTACAATGTTGCTATGACGCTGATGCCCGGCGCGGCGAGCCTGTATTTCGGCAGCGGCGTTGTGGCGCAGCGGGGCAATAACTGGCTGACGGGCGCTAACGCTAACTATAATATTTATGAAACCAAGGACCATCGTTATCTTTCCGTAGGCTGTTTGGAAAAGAAATTCTGGCGCAATTTGTGTTCGGTACTGGAGCGTGAGGATATGGTGGACTTAGTGGACGATAATACTAAGCATCCGTATCTGATGCAGCAATTGCAGCAGGAATTTGCCAAGCGCACCTTGGAGGAATGGTCGCAGCTTTTGGCAGGACAGGATACCTGCGTGACGCCGGTGCTGGATTTTGCCGAAGCCGTGGCGGCGGAGCAGACCAAAGCCAACGAGATGGTGCTGACGGTGAAGGACGAGGAACTGGGAGAATACCGGCAGCTTGGCTTCGCTATGAAGCTGAGCAAAACACCTGCCAGCCTGCGCAAAAGAGCGCCGCGCTTAGGCGAAGATAATGAAGAAATTTTAAACGGCTTGCCGGGTGTAAAATAAGCGTGCGAAAACATTTTGAAAAAATTTTCAACACGGCTGCTGCGCAGCTTAACAACTGTAAACGAGTAAATAAAAAATCCGCTGCTGGGCAGCGGATTTTTGTCGTTTAAGCTTAGATTTTGTATTTTAAGTCTTTTTCCATAATAACGCCGGTTTCGGGGTTAATGGTCATTTCGCCGCGCAGAGCGGGAGTGTGGAATTTTACTTCGTATTCATAAAGGCCGTCGTCGTTATCTAATTCCAGCTTATAAATTCTGGCGTCGGGATATTCTTTAGCAACGATAGCTTGTACGTCGTTGGCAGAAAGGATAATTTTGGTGCTGCCAATCTGAGTTTTAATATCCATGGAAAACTCTTTGATAGCACCGGTGGCCTGCAGAACCTCAACCTCATATTCAGTATTGGTGGTATTGTCATAGAATTTTACTTCATATAACGGATGATAATGTTTCAGATTTTCTGCTTTAGTATAGATATGAGTGCTGGTTGCAGGCACTTCTTTCTGGGCGATAGCAAGAGCTTCGTCCGCGCTGATTAAAGAAGCTGCAAAAGCAGTAACGGAAATAGCGAGGGTTGCCAAACCGGCAGTGATGATAGCGGCTATTTTTTTCATAGGTAAGCCTCCTTTAAAGCTAATTTTTTCTTGATTAAATTTTACTAAAATAGTATGAATTAGTCAAGTGAAAAAACTGTGAAGCAAAAGCCGTTTTAAAGCCTTGAATTTACAATCTAAGTGCAACAGAAAAAAGAAATAGTGACTCATAGCCGAAGAACCTTTAAAATGGTATTTGCGGACTACCAGAAAAGGAGACGGCTATGAATCACTATCTTAGCATAGAAGAGCGAGAAAGTATACTGTTTATGCGAGGCGAAGGAAAAGGAATCCGAGCGATAGCGACAGCCCTTGGAAGATCGGCTTCAACAATCAGCAGAGAGTTGAAACGAAATCAAACAAAGAACGAATATTCGCCATCACAGGCCGAAAAAAAGTATCGGCGTAGAAGAAAGCGTTGTTGTCGAAAGAAGATATTGGCATATCCTAACGCAAAGGCCGTTGTGAAAAGGCTCTTTCTGGAAGAACAATGGTCGCCTGAGCAAATAGCCAAACGACTGAAAGCAGAAGGGAATGCTATCCATGTAAGCTACTCAACGATATATCGTGCAATTTACGCCAGAATGCTGGACGAAAAGAAACTGTCTCATGGCGAACGTGGAGTTGTTCGCAAACTGCGTCACCGCGGCAAAACCCGTCATAAAAAAGGAACCGAAGAAACCAGAGGCAAGCTAAAAATCAGCAATCCCATTGAAGAACGGCCTCAAGAAGCGAATGAGCGAAGTGCATTCGGTCATTGGGGAGCCGACACTGTATCAGGAAAAACAGGCTCTTCGTGCATGATTACGCTTACAGATAGAAAGTCTCGCTTTCTTCTCCTCAGGAAGATTCCAAAGAAAAACTCTGTCTTTGTCAGAGACGGAATCATTGAACTCTTACAGCAGCTCCCAGATGACAAAGTGTCTTCAGTTACGCCAGACAGAGGCAAAGAGTTCTCTCGACATTCAGAAATTACAGAAGCAATGAAGGGCCTTCCGTTCTATTTCCCCAAGCCTCACGCACCGTGGGAGAGAGGGACAAACGAAAATACGAACGGACTGATCCGAGAGTATTGTCCCAAATCTGTTGATCTTGAAACTTTCGATGAAAGTTACTTCACCACATTCACCGCAAAACTAAATCGACGTCCCCGCAAATGCCTCGGTTGGAAATCTCCCTATGAGGTTTTCTTCGATGTAGCGTTGCACTTGACTTGACAATTCAAGGCAATAAAAAAGCTGCGCACGAAAATGGTGCACAGCGAATATTTTAAATGGTGGCCCCAGCAGGATTCGAACCTGCGACCTTTTGATTCGTAGTCAAACGCTCTATCCAGCTGAGCTATGGAGTCACAAGATTGCGCTTGTTTCAAGCAACATTGATATTATAGCGAAAGGAAATAGATTTGTCAATGTTTTTTTATAATTTATTTGACGTTGGCTTTTTGCTTTTGCTGTTTTGTTTGGCAGCATTGGCGCGTCTTTCCGCCCAGCCGCAGTAAATGAAGCAGGTCAGAGCAAAGAGGAAGAAGACGAGACTGGTAGCTTGGGCCGACTTTAGCCCGAACAGCCAAGGCTCGGCGTAATCGCCGCGCAGCATTTCCAAAAAGAAGCGGACTATGGAATAAAGCATAGCGTACATACACAGCGCTTGGCCGCGGGCGTGCTTAGTGGTGCGGAAAAGCAGCAGCATAGCGAAGATTACGACGTCCAGCTGTCCTTCCCAGACTTCGGCAGGCCAAAGCGGCACGGGGCCGTAGGTTTTATAGGCCAGCGTTCCTTCCGGGTACAGCAGGCCGAAATTACCTCCTGTAGGCGTGCCGAAGGCGTCGCCGTTGAGCAGGTTCGCCATGCGTCCGATAGCCTGGCCGATGAGCAGGGAAGGGGATACGATGTCGCCGAAGGTTACCCAGTCGATATCGTGCAGCTTGCAGTAGGCTACGCCTGCGGCGATGCCTGCCAGCATACCGCCCTGCACCGCCATGCCGCCCTGCCAGACAAAGGGAATTTCCAGCAGATGCTCGCTGTAATAATCCCAATCGAAAAAGAATACGTCCCATAAGCGGCCGCCGATGAGTCCGGCAAAGCCGCCGTAAATACCGATGTCCAAAACGTGCTGGTGCCAGCGGCCGTCCTGCTTGGCTAAAAAGTAGGCCGTGCCCGTCGCCAGAAAAATTGCTGTGCAAAGTATCAGGCCGTACATGCGCACGGGGAAATCGCCTATGAAAAATAAATATTGATGCATAGTTACCTCCTTGTTATGTAAAGTCGCCGTAATTTTTAACGGCAGCTTTATTTTACTGTTTAGAATTTTATTGTAACATATTTGGCCCGATTTATCAGCGATAATCTTGTGACTTTTGTTGCTATTACCGCAGGTTTAGGAGCTAGCGATAAAAATGCGTGAATTTTATTAATTAGTTTTTGTAGAATGTATAGTAGAACCTTGACAAACTGATTAAGATAGTATGAAAGAAAATTGCGATAGGAAAGATATTTGTAGAGATATTTATTGGTGGATTAACTGATAAATTTCTTGACTTTTTATTAGAGGATGGTATTATTATATGTAGATAGAAATGTGAAGGAGGTAATAAATATGTCTAATGTTGCTAGTGCGATTTTGGATACCATACCTATTAGTCAGTTTAATAGAGGCATGGCTGGTAAAATTTTTGCTGAAGTAAAAGAAAAAGGCGCTAGGGTTGTTATGAAAAATAATTGTGCTGAATGTGTTTTGTTGGCTCCAAACGAATACATTCGCCTTATAGAATTGGCTGAAGATGCGAAGTTGGCTGCTGTTGCTGCTAAACGCATGGAATCCTTTGATTTAAAAAATACTGTGACTGCTGATGAAGTTTATAAAAAATATGGTGTCGATGAAATAGATACCTCTGATTTTGATGAGGTTGAATTTGAATGAATTGGGAAGTAGTATTTACTCAAGAAGAGGAATCTACAAGACTCACGGTCAACTCCAGACTACATTGTAAGAGAATAGGCATACAAAAATACAAGGCAAAGAAATTTATTGCCTTGTATTTTTATAGTGATAATTTAATTTTTGCTGCTTTTTTAGTTCGCTTGACGTGAAAGTCATCGTAAATAAAATAAACGCTGAAATTCATTTGAATCTCAGCGTTTTCCTATTCGTGGTAGCGCCACGGGGAATCGAACCCCGGATTTCGCCTTGAGAGGGCGACGTCTTAGCCGCTTGACCATGGCGCCATTTGGCTCCGGGACTAGGACTCGAACCCAGACCGAATGATCCAGAGTCACTTGTGCTACCATTACACCATCCCGGAGTACTTGGTGTTCATCAGAACAATGAAAATTATAGCAGGTTTCAAAGAATTTGGCAAGCCCTTTTTGAGAAAAAATAATAATTTTGTGCAGATTTTTTTGTGAAATTATTTTAGCGGCTTTGGCGATGCTTTGGTAATTTACAAAAGAGGCGGTTTATGTTAATATATGAATATCTGAACAGATTTTAGAATTTGTTCGGCTGAGTTCTTGACAAGTCTAATAGTAAGAGTTACAATTAAATATGTGATATGATGATTAAAGATACGAGATTAAGTCGCGTATACTTAATTATAAAACGGAATTAAATAGGAGGGCTAAGTATGAAATTAGTATCTAAACTTATGGTCGGGCTTTTGGCATTCAGTCTGAGCTCTTTCATTGCCGGATGCGGCCAGGAGCAAAAGGACGCCAACGCTCCGGCCAGCATGCAGCAAATGTTGGCGGATAAAGCCAGCAAGGCCGAAGTAAAGCAGGATTTTATGCCTGTTACCGAAATTAAGGAAGGTCGCAAAAATGTTTATGCTGTAATTAAAGTCATTAAGGGAGATTACTGGCAGGAGGTAGTCAACGGCTTGAAGGCTGGCGGCGACGCTGCCGATTGCAATGTGTATGTGGGCGGCCCCTTTAAAGAAATGGATTGGGAAACGCAAAGGTCCATGCTGGAGGAGTTGGGAGATAAAAAAGCGGACGCAGTTATTCTGGCACCGTCCGACAGCCTGAAGCTGATTCCTACAGCAGAAGCCGTACAAAAGAAACAGCTTCCTTTAGTTTTGATAGATACCGGTTTAAATAGCAAAAGCTTTGACGCCGCCTTTATGACTAATAACTATGTGGCAGGCACTGAGGCCGCTGCCGAAATGCTGAAATTGCTGCGCGACAATGGCGTCAAAGAAACCGCTAACGCTACTATTGCTATTAAGGTCAGCAGCTTGACCAGCCAGAACATGGTAGAACGTGTGGAAGGCATCAACGCTTATTGGAAGGCTAACGCTCCCGCTGCCTGGAAGCTGGACTCCAAGGTGCTGGTTGACTTTGGCGATAAGGATTTGTCCACGAAGCTGGGCGAAGAAGCTATGGCCAATATTTCTGATTTGAAGGGTTTTATAGCCTGCAATAACCACGCTGCCGTGGCTACTTCTAACGCCGTTAAAAATAGTAAACGCAAGGACGTTATGCTGGTTGGCTTCGACTATTCTAAAGAAATCGCCGAATTGATTGCCGACCCGGACTTAAAGGCCGTTTCTATTGCGCAGAATCAATATCAAATGGCTATGGAGGGCGTAAAGGCGGCCGTCGCTATGGCTAAGGGCGAAAAGCTGGCGCAGGCTGACGTGGATACCGGCGTAGAGGTAGTAAATATCAGCAATCACAAGGATTTTGAAACGAGACATAAAAAATAAATACTAAAGTATTAACTCAGGCGCAGGCGGCGAACAGGCAACCTGCGCCGATTTCTTTTGGCAAAAGCCGCCGCTTGTGTTAAACTATCACTACGCAGTTTGATACAAAACGGGGAAAATAGGATGGAACGAGAAAATACAACGCGAAGGCGTGCGCGCTATTTTTTAATAGATACTATACGCGGCGCCGCCATCATGGGCGTGGTCCTGTACCATTTTTTGTATGATTTAAATGTAGTGTTCGGCCTGGAGCCGACTTGGGTAAAGCGTCCTGTAGTGGAGCTGTGGCAGGAGGGAACCTGCTGCTTGTTCATTATGGTTTCGGGGTTCGTCTGGCGCTTAGGGAAAAAGTCCTGCCTGCGCCGGGGCATGCAGCTCAACCTGTTGGGGTTGCTGATTACGTTGCTTACCTTGGCGTTTATGCCGTCGCAGATTATTTTGTTTGGTATGCTTAATTTTATGGGCTGCGCCGCCTTATTAATGTTGCCGTTAAGCGAGCTGTTTGATAAACTGCCGTCGCCTTTCGGTATGGCGCTGAGCTTGCTGGCGTTTCTTTTCTTCCGCGATGTTGCTGACGGCGCAGTGGGCCTGAGCGCGTTATGGTCGACGGCGATGCCGGATATTTTATACGAAAGTAAAATTTTGCTGCCGCTGGGCTTTCCTTATCCTGGCTTTTATTCCAGCGATTATTTTCCGCTGCTGCCGTGGATGGGCATGTTTATTTTTGGCTATTATTTGTACGCTTACTGTGAGGAGCGCGGAACGCCGGAACGGCTGGCTGTTGGCGAGCTGCCGCTGGTAACGGCTGCCGGGCGGCATACGCTGATGATTTATCTGCTGCACCAGCTAGTGTGTTTGCCTTTGGCGGCAGTTATCATGTATTTTGCGGCCTGAGCGTTTTCGATATTTGACTAAATTGCTTCTTGCTGCACGCGCTTGGGCTTTGCTGTTTGCGGCACGAACACATAAATATAAGCAGTGATAAAATTATTAAAAAATACGTGAAAGTTTAGTAAAAAAGGTGTATAATTAACAGGACTGTTGCACTGAATTACAAATACATTGTTTTCAAGGGAGAGAAATAGTATGAGTGAAAAGCAAGCTTCGCAGGAGGTTTTAGATAAAAAGGCGCAGGCTCTGCTGGAGGAAAAGGAATCCGATGCGCGTATGCGTACCTATAAAGGGCCTCTGAATAAGCTGATAGTCGGGCTGCTGTGCGTTTGGGCTGCCTTTCAGCTGTACTTTACAACTTTGGGCGCTATCAGCGCCATCAACCTGCGCGCTATCCATTGTATATTCCTGTTAGTTTTTACCTTTTTGCTTTTTCCTACATATAAAAAAGAAAAGCGGCTGCGCAGTCTGCCGCCGGTGTGGGATATGCTGCTTATCGCCGTGGGCGTCGGCAGCTTTACGTATCTGATTTTGAATTTTCCGCGTATCGCTATGACGGGCGGCCGCATCGACGATTTTGAGGTTGTTATTGCAGGCGCGGCCCTGCTGGTTGTGTTTGAAGCGGCTCGCCGTGCTTCCGGAAATTTGGCGGTGCTGGCGCTGCTGTTTTTGGGCTACAACTGGTTCGGCGAATATTTGCCGGGCTATCTGGGGCATAACGGCTTTACGCTCAAGCGTGTGCTGATTACGCAATTCTGGGGCACGCAGGGCGTACTTGGCACCGGTATCGGCGTATCCGCCACTTATATTTTTCTGTTCGTACTTTTTGGCGCTTATTTGAAATACAGCGGCTTTTCCAAATTCATCAACGACTTTTCGCTGACGCTGGTGGGGCAGACTCCCGGTGGTCCGGCGAAGGTTGCCGTGTTGGCTTCCGCGCTTATGGGCATGATTAACGGCTCCGCCGTAGCCAACGTAGCGACGACGGGCACGATTACGATTCCTTTGATGAAGCAAACGGGTTACAAAAAAGAATTTGCCGGAGCCGTTGAGGCGGTGGCTTCTACCGGCGGCCAATTCTGCCCGCCAATTATGGGCGCCGTGGGCTTCGTCATGGCGGAATTTTTGGGCATCAGCTATACGAAGGTTATGCTGGCGGCCATTGTTCCGGCGCTTTTGTATTACGTGGGCCTTTTAATGGCCGTGCATTTCGAGGCGATGCGCCTGGGGCTGTCCGGCTTGTCCAAAGAAAATATTCCCAACGCGATGAAGGTAGTGAAGGAGCAGGGCCATCTGGTTATCCCGCTGGTGATGCTTATCGGGTTGATGTTCGCTGGTTATACGCCTTTATACGCGGCGGTCTTTTCCATTTTCGGCACTATCGCCGCCAGCTGGCTGCGCAAGGAAACACGCATGACGCCGCAAAAAATTCTGGACGCTACGGTGGAGGGCGCGAAGGGCGCTGTTTCCGTCGGCGTGTGCTGCGTTATCATCGGCGTCATTATCGGCACGGTAACGCTGACCAGTATGGGCTTGAACATGGGCTATTTGATTCTCTATCTGGTGGAAAATAATAATATTTACCTGACGGGCTTTTTGGTAATGATTATGTCCACGATTTTGGGCATGGGAGTGCCGGGCGTGGCGGCTTACGTAATCGTGCAGGCCGTAGCCGTGCCCGTGCTTATCGACGCGGGCGTTCTGCCGCTGACCTCGCATTTGTTCTGCCTGATTTACGCCTGCCTGTCCAATATTACGCCGCCCGTAGCCATCAGCGCCTACGTGGCGTCGGGAATTGCCGGGTCCGACCAGACGAAAACGGGCCTGTGGGCTATGCGCCTGGGCATTATCGGTTTCATTATACCGTTCTTTTTCCTAGATAATCCGGTGCTGCTCATCGGCGTGGACCCCGACGCCACCATGTATGCCACGCTTTGGGCCGTGTTCACGGCTTTGCTGGGCACGGCTGGCTTGGTAGCCGGGCTGGAGGGCTGGCTCATCAAGCGCTGCAATATTTTGGAGCGCGTAATTTTAATCGCCTTGGCGCCGACGCTGCTGTACCCCGGCGTGCTGACGGACGCTATCGGTATCGCCGTCTTTGCCGCCGTAGCGGGCGTGCAGCTTGTGCGTAAAAAATAATCTGTTTACCTTGCCTTCAGGTGAAGGCTCAATAATAAAATTTTCAAAGGGAGAGGATTTTATGAAATCATTTGCTAAATTCAAAAAGCTGGCCTGCGTTGCTTTGGCAGTTACCATGATGGCCGGTGCAATCGCTGGCTGCGGCGGCGAAAAGAAGGAGGCCGCTAAGGCTCCGGAAAAAATTGTGAAGATTAACTTCCCGACCGCAGGCGCTTCCGGCGCTTTGTATGCAGTTGGCGCCGCTATTACCAACAACTGGACAAAAAATGTTCCGGGAGTGCAGGCTGCCAGCCAGGCTTCCGCAGGCGGTATCGCCAACCTGAATATGGTTGCCGGAAACGAAGCGCAGGTTTCCATCGCCATCAGCTCCAACGTGCTGCAATGCCTGAACGGTACCGACAGCTTTAAGGACCATGCCTACAAAGATTTAAAAGTTATCGGCGGCCTGTACATGAACCCGAATCAGGTTGTCGTTACGAAAAACTCCGGCATTAAAACTCTGGCCGACGTTAAGGGCAAGCATTTTGCCGTAGCCGCTGCCGGTTCTTCCGTTTACAACGAATGCGAGAACCATTTTACCACCGTGGGCATGAAATTCCCGGAGGATATTAAAGCCGAGCTGATTGCCTTCGGCCCTGCCGCCGATATGCTGCAAAACGGCACCTTGGACGGCGCGTGGATTATGTCCGGCGCTCCTGCCGCAGCCGTATCCCAGGCTTTGACAGCTAACTGCCAGCTGGTGGAAATCGACGACCAAACACTGGAAGCTTTGAAGGCTAAATATCCCTGGTACGCTAAATATACCATTCCTGCCAAGACCTATCCCAATCAGGATAAGGATATCCAAACCTCCGCTATTAAAATGGTTATGTTCTGCCGTCACGATTTGAGCGAGGACACCGTGTATAAGCTGACGAAATCCTTCTGGGAGCACATCGACGAATTGGGGAAGGCGCAGAAGAATCTGCAGGGCTTGAAGCCTGCCGACGCCGTTAAGGATATCGCCAACCTGCCGCTGCATCCCGGCGCTGAAAAATATTATAAAGAAATTGGCGTGCTGAAATAATTTGCTGGCTGCCGCTGCGCCTGGGCCTGCTGCAGGTTTTAAAATTGCCCAAGGCTTTGCAGTTGATTTTTACCGCCCGCAACAGCGGCACCTTTACGCAGGTGAACGCCATTACTTCCATTACTAACGTGTCCTTCGGCGTGCCCGTGCTGTATACGGCCGCTATCTTAACGGCTTGATGGCCATACCGAATCTTATCACTCTGCTGGGCTTGAGCGGCGTGGTGCTTGCCGAGACGAAATTGTATTTTGCGTATTGGGAGAAAGTTCACAGCAGAAAAAAGCATATCGCGCAGGCTAGTGGCGCTGTTTTAGGCATGGAGCAGCACTGAGGCCATGAAAATTTTCCTTCACCGTCTTTCGGGGCGGTGATTTTTTTCGCGCTTTTACCGACCGGTATAGCAGGGGATATCGGACGAAAGAAAAAAATTGCCGGCGAATATTTTCACCGGGACCGCGTTTCATAGACAAAGCGCAAGCAGATATGCTAAAATAATATGATAAGAATGGCGCAGTTCGCCCTTGGGCGGCAAACCGTTTTGGTAATTGCAGAAAGCAATCTTTGCTGTAAATTCGCCGGTGAGTGGGAGGCAATGAAATTGTTAGCTGATAATTTAAAATTAGTACAAAAGCAGATAGCGGACGCTGTTGCCCGGCGCGAGCATAAGGACTGGCTTACGGGCGGCGAGGTGACCTTGGTGGCAGTGACGAAAAATCATCCGCCGGAGGTGATTACGGAAGCCCTGGCCCTGGGCGTGCGGAACATTGGCGAAAACCGCGTGCAGGAAGCCAAGCATAAGCAGGAGGCCCTAGGCAAGCAGGGAACCTGGCATTTAATCGGCCATTTGCAGAGCAATAAGGCACGGCAGGCCGTGGCCTTGTTCGACCTTATCGAATCGGTGGACAGCGAGCATTTGCTGGCGGCAGTGAATAAAGAGGCCGAGCGCATCGGCAAGGTGCAGGATATTTTGCTGCAGCTGAACATCGCCCATGAGGAGCAAAAGAGCGGTCTCGGACGGGAGGATTATTTAGCCCTGCTGCCCAGGCTGGCGGCTTATAAAAACGTGCGCCTGCGGGGGCTGATGGTCATTGCGCAGAAGTGCGACGATGTGGAAGAAACGCGGCCGGTATTTGCCGCCGGTTATCGCGCTTTTGCCCGTTTAAAGGAGCAGCGCCCAGAGGTGGATATTCTTTCCATGGGCATGAGCGGCGATTATATTATCGCCGTCGAGGAGGGCGCCAACTGCGTCCGCGTAGGCACGGCGCTTTTTGGTCAGCGCGATTATAGTCTGAAATTCTAAAAATTTATGTAAAGCTGGTGAATATATGAAATTTATCGACCGTATTATGGACGCTTTAAGCTTATATGACGAGGAGGAGCTTCTGGACGAGGAGCTGGAATTGAAAAAACCCCTGCCGAAGGAAGAACCCAAGGAGAGCGGCACGCTTTTCCGGCAGAAGAACGTAACCGCGGCGAATCCGTCTGCCGCTCCTGCCCCGGCCAAGGAAAAGAAGCCGCTGCTGAGCTTTAAGAAACCGCAGAGCGCGGCCAAGCCGGAGGAAAATAAAATGGGCAGCCGCACGCTGAACCTGCCCGTGGCCAACAAGATGGTCAGCGTGGTGGTGCTGGAGCCCGTGAGCTTCGACGATTCGCAGAAAATTGCCGACTACCTGCGCAGCAGCAAGCCCGTGGTAGTAAACTTCCAAAACACGGACAACGTGGTGGCTAAGCGCATGACCGATTTTATCAGCGGCACGATTTACGCTTTGGGCGGCAGTATGCGCAAGCTGGGACGCAATATTTTGGTGTGCGCGCCCAAGAACGTGGATATTGACGCCGGTGAGGAAATGTATGACGATAAAGGAGAGCAGCCATGGAAAAAATAAAGGCTTTATCCGTTAAAAAATTAGCCTTCGTAGGCGGCGGCGCTATGGCCGAAGCCATTATCAAGGGCATTATCGCCGGGGGCCTGCTGCCTGCCGAAGCTATCAGCGTGGGCAACCGCACGCAGAAGCGCTGCAATTATTTAAAGGAAAGCTACGGCGTACAGGCCATGACCGATAACGCGGCGGCTGTGGCCGGGGCCGACCTGGTTATTTTCGCCGTGAAGCCCCAGGTAGCGCCCGTCGCTTTAACGCCGGAGCTGGCTGCGGCGATGAAAAAGGACTCCTGGGTGCTGTCCATTATGGGCAGCGTAACGCTGGAGCAGCTGCACCGCTATGCGCCGGGGTTCCCCGTAATCCGCACCATGCCCAACACTCCGCTGGCCGTGGGCGCGGGCATGGCGCTGTGCTGCGCCGAGCGGTTAACGGAAGCTATGAGGCGGGACGCAGCGGCTATTTTCGGCTCCTGCGGTGAAATTGAATTTGTTGACGAAAGCGCTATCGACGCTATTTCGGCTATTTCCGGCTGCGGGCCGGGCTATTGCTTCGTGATTATCGACGCGCTGGCCGACGCCGGCGTGCGCGCGGGCCTGCCCAGAGCGCTGGCCATTAAGCTGGCGGCCCAGACGCTGGCCGG
>NZ_CAJMEH010000052.1 GCF_905212365.1 uncultured Phascolarctobacterium sp. | reverse complement strand
GAAACTTATATTTATATGCTGCGCTGCACGCCGTCCATCGTCCTGCTGTTCATCGTCTTTTACGGTCTGCCCAAATTTTTGTTAGAGGTTTTCGATTACGATATCAATGATTTAAGCCGCGCGGTATTTGTTATCATCACCTTCACGCTGCTGTTTGCCGCTAGTATTTCCGAGGTGATGCGGGCGGCCTACCTGGCGGTGGACAAGGGGCAGTACGAGGCGGCGGTCAGCGCCGGGCTTTCCCCTCTGCTGGCGCTGCGCCGTATTGTTTTGCCACAGGCGGCGGTTATTGCCCTGCCGAATTTTGGCAATTCGCTGCTCAGCCTGCTCAAGGAAGGCTCTCTGGCTTATACCATAGGTCTGATTGATTTGTTGGGCGCTGGACAGATGATTGTTGCCCGTGCCTACGGCGCGTCGGCTTTGGAGGTTTACATTGCCGTTGGCTTGATTTATTGGCTACTGTCGCTGCTGTTAGCGGAAGGAATTTTGCGGCTGGAAAATTTTTTGCAGCCGCAGAAGTTTAAAGGCGGAAGGGAGGCGCGTTAAATGGAGCTGAATTATCAATTTATGCTGAACACCTTGGGGCTGCTGCTGCGGGGCGTGCCGGTGACGCTGTCCCTGACGGCGGTGGCGCTTCTGGTGGCCGCTCCCTTCGCCTTTTTTATGGCTTTGGCCCGCTTGCGCAATACTCCTTATGTGCAGGGGCCTATCAAATTGTATATTTCGCTGATTCGCGGCGTTCCCGTAGTAATTCAGATTTTGATTATCTACAGCCTGCTGCCCAGCGTGCTCAATGTAATTTTTAAGGAGTTGGGCATTCAATATAATATTTTCGATTTGAACACCATTTGGTACGCTTATATTATTTTTACCATTAGCACTATCGCCGTGCTGTCCGAGGTTTTCCGTAGCGCGTTGGGCAGCGTTTCTGCCGGGCAATTGGAAGCCGGCTGGGCTATAGGTATCTCTACCTTTCATACCTATATACGTATTATTATTCCGCAGGCGCTGACCGTTGCTTTGCCTTCGCTCTGCAATGTGGCGGTTAATCTGCTTAAAAATACCTCGCTGGCCTTTATGATGGCGGTGAAGGACGTGACGGCTGTGGGGAAAATTGCTGCCTCCTACGGCTATAATTATGTGGAAGCCTATATCGACGTTTTCGTCGCTTATATTATCTTATGCTCGCTGACGCAGGCGCTGTTCCGGCTGGCGGAAAACCGCTGCGGCAGGTACCGCCGCCGTACTGTTTGATGCGCGCGTTAAAAATTTCAGGAGGGATGTACTTATGGATTTTGCAACTAAATGTATTCATGCCATTGGCGAAACCGACGCCACCGGCGCTATTACTCCAGCGATTTATATTTCTTCAACCTTCGCTCACCCTAAGTTGGGCGATACCACGGGCTTTAATTATACTCGCGAATCCAACCCCACCCGCGCCCGGCTGGAGCAGCTGGTGGCTGCGCTGGAGGAGGGCGTGGACGCGCTGGCTTTCGCCTCCGGCATGGCGGCGGTGGATGCGGTGCTGCGCCTGTTCGCACCCGGCGACCACATTATTACGGGCAACGATTTATACGGCGGCTCCTTCCGCATTTTTCGCTCTATGTATGCGCCTAACGGCGTGGAATTTACCAGCGTGCATACCTCCAGCTTAGAGGAAATCAAGGCGGCGCTGCGCCCCAATACCAAGGCTGTCTTTTTGGAAACGCCGACCAATCCCACTATGGAAATTTCCGATTTGCGGGCTATCGGCAGGCTGGCGAAGGAGCGCGGCCTGCTGGTCATCGTCGATAATACTTTCCTGACGCCGTATTTCCAAAAGCCGCTGGCTTTGGGCGCAGATATCGTTATTCACAGCGGTACTAAATATCTCAGCGGGCATAACGATATTCTGGCTGGCTTCACTGTGGCTAAGGATGCGGCGCTTGCCGAAAAGCTGCGCCTGATTTACAAAACCACCGGCGCCTGCCTGGGCGCATTGGACGCTTGGCTGGCAATCCGCGGCATTAAAACGCTGCCGCTGCGCATGGAGCAGCACCAAAAGAACGCTTTAGAGCTGGCCACATGGCTGCAAAAGCAGCCGCAGGTGCAGTACGTGCTGTATCCCGGTTTGCCGGAGCATCCCGGCTACGCCATTAACGCGGCGCAGACCAGCGGCTGCGGCGGCATGATATCCTTTGCTGTGAAGGACGCCGCCGCTGCTAAGCACGTTTTGGAGCACGTGAAGCTGATTAAATTTGCCGAAAGCCTGGGCGGTACGGAAAGCCTGATTACCTATCCCATCCGTCAGACTCACGCCGACCTGCCGCCGGAGGAATGCGCGGCCAAGGGCATTACCGACAGCCTGCTGCGTTTGTCCGTGGGCATCGAGGGCATCGAGGACTTGCTGGCCGATTTGCAGCAGGCCTTTGCCGGGCTTTAAAGAGGTGGCATGATGACCGTATATGATTTTGATAAGGTGGTGGACCGCCGTAACACCGATTGTTTGAAATATGATTTTGCCGTGCAGCGGGGGCGTCCGGCGGACGTGCTGCCCCTGTGGGTGGCGGATATGGATTTCCCCGTGGCCGCAGAAATTACGCAGGCGTTGGCGGAGCGCTGCCGCCACGGAATTTTTGGCTACAGCGAAGCAGGCGACGCTTATTTTGCCGCCGTGCAGGATTGGTACGCCAAACATTTTGACTGGCAGGTACGGCGCGAATGGCTGACGAAAACTCCCGGCGTAGTCTTTGCGCTGGCTATGGCGGTGAAGGCTTATACTGGGCCGGGCGATGCGGTGTTGATTCAGCGGCCGGTTTACTATCCTTTTTCCGAAGTTATCGAAGATAACGGGCGGCGGCTGGCGGATTCGCCGTTGGTATTGCGCGGCGGACGCTATGAAATGGACTTTGAGGATTTGGAGCGACAAATCGTCGAGCAAAAGGTAAAGCTCATGCTGCTGTGCTCGCCCCATAATCCGGTGGGGCGCGTGTGGACGCGGCAGGAGCTGAGCCGCGTAGGCGATATTTGCCTGCGCCATCAGGTTATTGTTTTGAGCGATGAAATTCACGCCGATTTTTGCTGGGACGGTCATCAGCATACGGTTTTTGCCAATTTAGGCGAAGCCTATGCCAATAACTGCATCGTCTGCACTGCGCCCAGCAAAACCTTTAATATCGCCGGGCTGCAGGCGTCCAACATTTTTATTCCCAATTTACAGCTGCGCCGCGCTTTTCGCAAGCAGGTCAACGCTGCTGGCTACAGCCAGCTCAACGCTTTGGGTCTGGCGGCCTGCGAAGCGGCTTATGCCGGCGGCGAGGACTGGCTGCGGCAGGTTAAGAAATATATTCGCGCCAATATTTCTTTTGTGAAAAATTATCTGGCGCAGCATTTGCCGCAGATTAAGCTCATCGAGCCGGAGGGAACGTATCTGCTGTGGCTGGATTGCAGCGCTTTGGGCATGACTGCCGCTCAGCGGGAGCAGTGGCTGTGGCATAAGGCTCATTTGTGGCTGGACAGCGGCGGCATTTTCGGCGCGGCAGGCGAAGGCTTTGAACGCATCAACATCGCTTGTCCGCGGGCTACGCTGCTGCGGGCCTTGGAGCAGCTGCGGCTGGCCGCTGCGGAGCTGGAGTGAATGTAGAGTTTGATTCTCTTGCTAATCTTGTTTATATGAAAGGAAATTGAGTACTTGTTTACAGGCTGAATTGCTGGCGTACTTTTTCTTGACGCAGTCTGACGCCTGTTATATAATATTGAAGAATATAGAAGTCTTTTTTAGTGCAGAACACCGCATTAGATTGACAAAAATCTTTTAGGGCTTGCTGCCTTTCGATCATAAAGTTGGAACGAAAAGGCTGCAGGCTCTAGTCGTGTTTACGGAGAATTTAGATGCAGGCGGTAAAAATTCGTATTTTAAGTACAACTAAAGAAGGCGGCAGCGCGGCGCACTCCATCGAGCAGCATTACAAGGGTACGATGACGGATAAAAACGGCAAGTATTATGTGATGTACCACGAAGATTCCCAGTCGGGGCTGGAGGGTACCAAGACTACTGTGAAATGGGATCAGGAGCGCGTTATTATTCTGCGCAGCGGTACGGTGGATCACCGTCAGGAATTTTGCCGTGGCTATTTGGACAGAAGCATTTATAAAACTCCCTATCTGACCATTCCTCTGACTACGGAAACAAGCTATTTATACACTTATTTCCGGGAAGGCGTTTGGCGGCTGGAGATAGAATATACATTATATCATGGGGAAAATCCTTATGGCGAGATGCGGATTTTAATCGAAATCGAGGAAGTTTGAGATGAAAATTGGCTTTGATAATCACAAGTATTTGACTATGCAGTCTGAGCATATTAAGGAGCGCATCAGTAAGTTTGGCGATAAGCTGTATTTGGAATTTGGTGGTAAGCTTTTTGATGATTACCATGCTTCTAGAGTGCTGCCAGGCTTTGCTCCCGACAGCAAGCTGCAAATGTTGCTGCAGCTTGCGGAGCAGGCGGAAATGATTATTTCCATCAATGCCGATGATATTGAAAATAATAAGGTGCGGCATGACTTGGGTCTGACTTATGATTTGGATGTACTGCGTTTAGTAGATGTGTACCGCTCCAAAGGGCTTTATGTAAGCAGTGTGGTCATTACCCAATATAAAGGGCAGAAATCTATTGCCAGCTTTAAGAATAAGCTTGAAGCTATAGATATTAAGGTTTATTTCCATTATCCTATCGAGGGCTACCCCCACAATGTGGAGCATATAGTCAGTGATGAGGGCTACGGCAGGAATGACTATGTGGAAACAACTCGTCCGCTGGTAGTTGTTACGGCGCCTGGCCCTGGCAGCGGCAAGATGGCTACCTGCCTTTCCCAGCTCTATCATGAAAATAAACGGGGCATTAAAGCCGGTTATGCCAAATTTGAAACCTTCCCCATTTGGAACCTGCCACTGAAGCATCCTGTGAATATGGCCTACGAGGCTGCTACTGCGGATTTGCAGGATGTGAATATGATTGACCCATTCCACTTGGAAGCCTATGGCGTTACTACCGTTAATTATAATCGAGATGTGGAAATTTATCCTGTACTGGCGGCGATTTTTGAGGGTATTTATGGCTATTGTCCCTATAAATCGCCTACGGATATGGGTGTGAATATGGCCGGTAATTGTATTTGCGATGATGAGGTCTGCTGTGAAGCATCCCGTCAGGAAATCATTCGCCGCTACTATCAGTCGTGGAACCGCATGATAAAGGATGAAGCTGCGAAGCAGGAGGTTTACACGTTGGAGCTGCTTATGAAGCAGGCAAAGGTCAGCATCAATGACCGCCGTGTAGTTACCGTGGCCAAAAAGGTGGCGGAGGAGCGTAAGTGCGCTGTGATTGCGCTGGAGCTGCCCGATGGAGAGTTCGCTGTTGGTAAAACTACGGATTTGCTGGGGCCTGCCAGCGCTGTTTTGCTGAACGCTGTCAAGGCGTTGGGAAAAATTGCAGATGAGATGCATCTTATTTCTCCAACTTATATTAATCCTATTCAGGGATTAAAGACACAGTATTTGGGGAGCAAAAACCCGCGCCTGCATATGGATGAAGTGCTGATTGCCCTGTCGATGTGCGCGGCCACGGATAGCTTGGCTAAGCTGGCATTGGAGCAGCTGCCTAAGCTGAAGGGTTGTCAGGCGCATTCCACAGTGATGCTGACGGACGGCGATTTCAAGATCTTCAAGAAGTTGGGTGTGGAGCTGACCAATGATCCTGTGTATGAAACTAAATAAGAAATAAGGAGAGACTTACTTTGGATATAAAAGATACATTAGCTGCTGCTATTAAGGCTGCGGCGCAAAAAGCAATCGACAGCGGGAAGCTGAAGCCGGGAACCTTGCCTGAGGTGATGCTTGAGGTGCCGCCACAAAAGGAGTTTGGCGATTTTGCAACTAATTTTGCTATGCAGTCTGCTCGCAGCCTGCACTGCGCACCGCGTCAGATTGCTCAGGCTATTGTTGACAATCTGGACTGTGCTTCCGTGGAGAAAATGGAAATCGCAGGGCCTGGCTTTATCAATTTTTATTTAAAGCAGAACTGGACGGCGGAGCTGCTGTCCGGAATTTTGGCTGCAGGTGAGAATTATGGCAATTTGCCTGCTAATAGCCTTGGGCGTGTGCAGGTAGAATATGTCAGCGCCAACCCAACCGGGCCGCTGCATATTGGTCATGCGCGCGGCGCTGCTGTGGGCAGCGCTATGGTGAACCTGCTGCGTGCGGCTGGCTATGATGTGGAGAGCGAATTTTACATCAATGATGCCGGCAATCAAATGAACAATCTGGCCGCGTCCGTCAATGCTAGGTATCTGCAGCTGTTAAAGCTGGAGGAGATGGGCGGCGTACCTGCTGATTTGACAGTAAAAATGCTGGATGAGCTGCCTACGGGAATTGATTTTCCTGAAAATGGCTATCATGGCTATGATATTATTGAAACGGCGCAGCGCATTATCCGCATTTATGGCAGGGAATTTGCAGATTTAGATGAAAAGGAGCGTCTGGCTAAATTCCTGGAAATTGCTTATAAAGAAAAGCTGGCAGGGCTGAAGGAGGATTTGGAGGCCTTTGGCGTAAAATACGACGTGTGGTTCAGCGAGAAGAGCCTGCACGCTGCCGACAAGATTTGTGAGGCTTGCGCTGAACTGAAGGCACGAGGGCATTTGTACGAAGAAGGCGGCGCTCTGTGGTTCAGAACCACTCCCTTTGGCGATGATAAAGACCGCGTGGTAATCCGTGACAATGGCGTACCCACCTATTTCGCTGCGGATATAGCTTACCACCGCAATAAATTTGAACGCGGCTTTAAGCATGTTATTGATCTGTGGGGTGCTGACCACCATGGCTATATTGCCCGTGTGAAGGCTGCTGTGGAAGCATTGGGTTATAATCCTGCGGATTTGGAGGTTATGCTGCTGCAAATGGTTCGGCTTTATCGTAATGGCGACGTTGTTAAGCTTTCCAAGCGCACCGGCGAAACTATTACGCTGCGGGAGCTGATGGACGAGGTTGGAACTGATGCTGCGCGCTACTTCTTCTGTATGCGTTCTCTTGACAGCCAATTAGATTTTGATATGACGTTGGCTACGGAAAAATCCAATGAGAATCCGGTTTACTATATTCAGTATGCCCATGCGCGTATAGCAAGTATTGGCCGGCAGCTGGCGGAAGCAGGCATTGAGGAAGTGACTGCAAGCGAGCTGAAGCTGGATGCGCTGCAGGCTCCGGAAGAGCTGGAGCTGATTAAAAAGCTGGGCAAATATCCGGAAATGATTGCTGCGGCAGCTCGGGATCGTGCTGTGCATCATGTGGCAACTTATGCCTACGAGCTGGCGGGGCTTTTCCACTCCTTCTACAATCAGTGCCGCATTTTGGGCGTGGAGCCGGAATTGCAGCAGGCGCGTATTGCTTTGGTAAAGGCAGTAGGGCATACCATTCGCCATGGCTTGGGCATTTTGGGCGTATCTGCGCCTGAAAGAATGTAAGCAGGAGCTTTGCCGGTTAGTTTTAAATTCTGTTGTCAGCAGCTAATATATATAAAAAACTTGCTGACGATGGGCTTTGAAAATAGATAATTTAATATAGCAAATTTTACCGCAGACATTTTTGAAATCTTGAGGGGGATTACTATTATGGCTAATACTAAGTACATTTTTGTAACTGGCGGTGTTGTTTCTTCTTTAGGCAAGGGCATTACAGCTGCTTCTTTGGGGCGTTTGCTGAAAAGCCGCGGCTATCGCGTGACTATTCAAAAGTTCGACCCGTATATCAATATCGACCCTGGCACGATGAGCCCTTACCAGCATGGCGAGGTTTTCGTAACAGACGATGGTGCGGAAACCGACTTGGATTTGGGTCATTACGAGCGCTTTATCGATATTAACCTGTCCAAAAATTCCAATACTACTACGGGTAAAATTTATCAGTCCGTTATCAATAAAGAGCGCCGCGGCGATTATCTTGGCGGTACGGTGCAGGTAATTCCCCATATTACCAATGCTATTAAGGAACGCGTATTCATCGTTGGGCAGCAGGATAACGCTGATTTTGTTATTACGGAAATCGGCGGTACCGTCGGCGATATTGAAAGCCTGCCCTTTTTAGAGGCTATCCGGCAAGTAAAGAAAGAAGTAGGGCGCAACGATGTGCTTTACATTCACGTTACGCTTGTTCCTTACATTGCCGCAGCAGGCGAGCTGAAAACCAAGCCGACGCAGCACAGCGTTAAGGAGCTGCGCAGCATAGGTATTTCTCCTGACATTATCGTATGTCGCAGCGAAAAGCCCATTTCCAAAGAGATGCGCGAAAAGATGGCTATGTTCTGCGATGTTGATCCGGATGCAGTTATTCAAAATCTGACGGCTAAGAGTATTTATCAGGTGCCCATGCTGATGGAGGAGCAGCAGCTGGATTCCATTGTGTTGCGCAAGCTGGATATGGAGGATAAGCCTAAGGATATGTCTGGCTGGCATGATATGGTAGCACGCATTCTGAAAAAATACGACCGCAAGGTAACTATCGCCGTCGTAGGCAAATATGTGGAGCTGCAGGACGCTTATATCAGCATTACCGAATCCCTGCGCCATGCTGCCGTAGCCAACGAAGCGGAGCTGGATATTAAATGGGTGAACGCTGAAAAGATTGAGGGCGATTCCGTCGATATGACTGAGGTTATGGAAGGCGTGGACGGCATTCTGGTGCCCGGCGGCTTTGGCAATCGCGGCATTGAAGGCAAGATTAAGGCAATTCAATACGCCCGTGAAAATAAGATTCCGTTCTTTGGTATTTGCCTGGGTATGCAGTGCGCCGTTATCGAGTTCGCCCGCCACGTTTGCGGTATGGCCGACGCCAACAGCTCGGAATTTGCGCCGGAAACTGCGCATCCTGTTATCGATTTGATGCCGGAGCAGCTGGATGTAGAGGATATGGGCGGTACTATGCGCCTTGGCCTGTATCCCTGCAAGGTTTATCCCGATACGCTGACCATGAAGGCTTATAACGAGGAGCTGATTTACGAGCGCCATCGTCACCGTTACGAATTTAATAATGCCTTCCGCGAAGAGATCGTGGATAAAGGCCTGAAGCTGGGCGGTACGCTGCCTAACGGACGTTTGGTGGAAATTGTGGAGCTGCCGGAAAGCGTGCATCCTTGGTTCCTGGGCGCGCAGTTCCATCCGGAATTTAAATCCCGTCCGACCAATCCCCATCCGCTGTTCCGCGATTTTATTGCAGCTGCTTTGCGGGAACAAAAGTAGAATTTTTCAAAGGCAGACTGTTGAATGGCAGTTTGCCTATTTTATCAGCGCCATAAAAGGAGGTTGCTATGCTCAAGAAAATTTTTATCAGTGCGGTGCTGCTGCTGGCAGTGCTGAGCTTTGTGGTATCGCTGCTCAAGGGCAATAATAATAATGAAAAAAGCGTGACGGTACCCGACAGAGTGGCCGTTATCAATATTGAAGGTACGATTATCAGCGGCGGAGATAGCCGGGATACGCTGTTTAACCAGACCGGGGGCGTTACCAGCGGCAGCCTGATGCGTCAAATCCGCGAGGCTGCGGCTGACGACAGCGTGAAGGCTCTGGTGCTGCGTATCGACAGCGGCGGCGGCAGCGCTACGGCAGCCGAGGAAGTGGGCCGGGAGCTGATGCGCTTCAAAAGCACTACCAAAAAGCCCATTGTAGCGACGATGGGCAATACTGGGGCCAGCGCAGCTTACTGGATTGCAGCCTGCGCCAGCGATAAGGTTTACGCTAACGCTACGACCTTAACCGGCAGCATCGGCGTGTATATGCCGTATATGAATACGGAGGAGCTGTTTAAGAAAATCGGCATTACCAGCGATAAGATTAAGAGCGGACCCTATAAGGATATTATGAGCAGCGATCGTCCTATGACGGAGGAGGAAAAAGCCCTTCTGCAAAATATCGTCAACGAAATTTACGAGCAGTTTGTGGCTACGGTAGCTGTGGGCCGTCAGATGGACCAGAGCAAGGTACGGCAGCTGGCCGACGGCCGCGTTTATACCGGCCAGCAGGCGAAGAATCTGGGGCTGGTGGACGAGATAGGCGATTATTACGATGCTTTGGCAGCGGCTGGCGAGCTGGGCGGCATTAAGCCGGGCAGCGACGGCCTGCCTGCCGTTAAAGAACGCGCTAAGCAGCAGCCCTGGGAATTTTTGCTGAGTGCTCAGATTGCCAATATGATTAAAGGAGAGCTGCTGCAGCAGCTGCAAAGCAGCCTGCAGCCCAGTGCGGCGCCTGCCGTTGTGAGGTGATGAGCTATGAGGCGCAAAACCTTCGACGTGCTTTTTGAGCCGGGAGCGGGGCTGGCGGCACTGGTCAAGCAGCCCTGCCTGTGGCGCAGCGCGTTTTATTTTACCATCAGCGTGGGCTTTTTCACCGGTGTGGTCACTAATTGCTGGCTGCTGGAGCAGCCGCTGCAGGTGCGCTTTGCCATTATACTGGCGACTGTTTTGATTATGGCGACGGCTTTGTCGTTATACGGCTTTTTGCTGCACGGCATTATGGAAACCTTCGGCGCTTTGGCCGGCGACCCGGTGGGCTTGATATGCCTTTTGGGCTATACCACTCTGCCCTTTTTGCTGCTGACGCCGGGAGCGCTGCTGGCAGGCAAGCTGGGACTTGGCGGGTTGCCGCTGCTGGGGATCATTGTTTTAGCGGGCTTTGTTTGGATGCTGTATCTATTGGTGCGCACTTTGGAGGCGGTTTATCTTATTGATTGCTTCCGCTCGTTGGTGGCGCTGCTGTTCAGCCTGCTTTTAATGTATATTGTTTTCGTGCTGCCCTGGCAGCTTTTGGTTAAGCTGATAACTTATGGATGGTAAAAGGGATTTGATTTTCTCGTTGCTAAAACAGTCCGAAAGTGTCATAATTAAAGAGTAAATATTTGATAATTTTCACGCATACTGTGCAAAAATATTAAGGAGTGATGTAAGGATGAACAGAGAGCTTTCTATGGAATTTGTACGCGTTACCGAGGCTGCCGCTATTGCCTGCGGCCGTTTGGTGGGCAGGGGCGACAAGAACGGCGCCGACGGTTTGGCGGTTGACGCTATGCGCGCTGCTTTTGATACCGTAAATATTAACGGTACAGTAGTTATCGGCGAAGGCGAAATGGACGAAGCGCCGATGCTGTATATCGGCGAAGAGGTTGGCGCAGGCGGCCCGGCTGTTGATATTGCCGTTGACCCGGTGGAAGGCACTAATCTGGTGGCTAAAGGCCAGCCCGGCGCGATCGCCGTTATTGCTATCGCTCCCCGCGGATGTCTGCTGCACGCTCCCGATATGTATATGGATAAAATTGCCGTCGGCCCCCGCGCTAAGGGCTGCATCGATATTGACGCGCCTATTTCCGAAAATCTGGAGCGCGTAGCTAAGGCTATGGAGCGTAAGGTTTCCGATTTGAACGTAGTGCTGCTGGACCGCGAGCGTCATTATCCACTGATGGAGGAAATCAGAAAGGCCGGCGCGCGTATTTCCCTGATTACCGACGGCGACGTTAACCCCATCGTGGAATGCTGCATTGAAGGCAGCGGCATTCATATGTATGTGGGCAAGGGCGGCGCTCCCGAAGGCGTTTTGGGCGCGGCAGCCGTAAAATGCCTGGGCGGCGATATGCAGGCCCGCCTGTGCCCTGAGGACGACGCGCAGGTACAGCGCTGCCTGAAGATGGGCATTGCCGACGTTAATAAGGTTTTGACCTTGGAGGATTTGGTAAAAGGCGACGACTGCATGTTTACCGCTACGGCTATTACAAACTGCAATATGCTGCACGGTCTGCGTTATTTTGCCGACGGCGTGCGTACCCATACTATTTCCGCCCGCTATAAAACTGGCACGGTTCGCTTTGTGGACGCTATTCATAGCCTGGACCGCAAGGTATTGGCAGTAAAACTGTAATTTGTTTATTTGCAGGGACTGACGGCAAGCCGACTTTGCTGCGCGCAGAG
Organism: uncultured Phascolarctobacterium sp.; assembly: GCF_905212365.1. Classification (GTDB taxonomy): domain Bacteria; phylum Bacillota; class Negativicutes; order Acidaminococcales; family Acidaminococcaceae; genus Phascolarctobacterium_A. The sequence continues at coordinate 3,610 of NZ_CAJMEH010000052.1, read as the reverse complement.
GACGCCTGCCTCAGTCCTAAGTTTTCTTTAGAATTTGCAAAAGTGATGGATAATATTTTACTTAAACAGGTAGCCGCCGTGCGCGAGGTGCGGCAGGCAGCCCTTTATCATTTGGACAAACAGGCCTGTATTTTAACCGGGTTGGCGCAAAGCTGCAAGCCGGTCTTTTTTGCTGCCGTGGATAAGCTTGCAGGCGAGCGCGGCAGCCTGGCCTTTATTACGGCGTCCCGTGAGGAAATTCGCGCTTACCGCCGGGAGCTGAATTATTTTTATCCCGATCTGCCCATGCAGGAGCTGTATCCCGTCAGTCTGCCGCGGGTGCAGGCCGATACCCAAAGCCTGGAGCTGCAGGCCGGGCGTGCGGCGGCGCTGCGCTTTTTGCAGGGCGAGGAGAGGGGCATAGTTTTTATTACGGCGGAGGCTCTGCAGCAGAAACAGCTGCGGCCTTCGGCGCAGAATAGTAAGGAGCTGCGGCTGGCAGTGGGCGAAACCCACGAGCAGAAGGACGTAGTAGCGACGCTGCTGGAGCTGGGTTATGAGCGTACCGATCAGGTGGACGCTATCGGTCAGTTTTGCCTGCGCGGCGATATTCTAGATGTTTTCCCCATTAACAGCAGCGCGCCGGTGCGTGTTGAATGGTTTGATAATGAGCTGGACGCTATGCGCAGCTTTGACGTTAATAACCAGCGCAGCATCAAAACGCTGGAAAATATTAAAATTGCGGCGCTGGCTGCGGCTTTGGACGATGTGTACGAGGCTTCGGTGTTGGATTACTGCGCGGCGCGGACGCTTGTGGTTGTGGATGAGCCGGTGCGAACCTTTGAAATGCTGGAAAAGCTGGATAAGGAAAATAAGGCCGATGCCGACGAGCTGTTTACTAAGGACGAGCTGCTGGAACAGCTGAGCCGGAGCAATGTGCAGCTGGTATCCGCGCTGTCCCACAGCTATTTGTCCCAGCTGCCGGCGCTGAATATTCCTGTGCGGGCGGTGGCTCCCTATAATAAAAATACCAGCCGCCTGGTTGAAGATTTGACCGGCTGGCTGGCCAGCGGCATTACGCCCATCGTGATGCTGTCCGGCAGCGTTAAGGCCCGCGGCTTTGCGGAAAATCTGCATAATTACGGGTTGAAGGGACTTTATGTGCAGCTGGATTTGAAGCCGGGCAAGGTTAATGTGATGAACGGTGAGCTGGACCATGGCTTCCGTTTTTGGGATACCAACTGGCTGCTGCTGACGGAAAACGATATTTTCGGTATGCAGAAGCGCAAGCGGCTGCACAGCAAGCATCAGGGGCAGCAGCTGGAATATTTTTCGGATATTAAGGTCGGGGATTATGTTGTCCATAAGCACCATGGCATCGGCCGCTACATCGGCGTGGAAAACGTGGAGGTCGGCGGCATTCACCGCGACTATCTGCTGCTGGCCTACGCCGGGGACGATAAGCTGTATGTACCGGTGGACCAGGTAAGCCTGCTGCATAAATATGTGGGCGCCGAGGGCGCTGTGCCGCGCTTATCCAAGATGGGCGGCAGCGATTGGAAACGCACTACCTCCAAGGCGGCTAAGGCTATTACAGAGCTGGCGGAGGAGCTGCTGCGGCTGTACGCCCAGCGGCAGATTGTGCCGGGCTTTGCCTTTAGCCCGGATACGCCGCTGCAAAAGGAGTTTGAGGACGAATTTCCCTATGAGGAAACTCCCGACCAGCTTAAAGCCATTGCCGAGATTAAAGCCGATATGGAAAAGCCCCAGCCCATGGAACGGCTGCTGTGCGGCGACGTTGGCTACGGCAAAACAGAGGTGGCTCTGCGTGCCGCCTTTAAAGCCGTGGTGGACGGCAAGCAGGTGGCTGTTATGGTGCCGACCACGGTGCTGGCCCAGCAGCATTTTTTAACCTTTAAGGAACGTTTGCGTAATTTTGGCGTGAATGTGGAAATGCTGAACCGTTTTTGCAGCGCTAAGGAGCAAAAGCGCATTTTGCAAAATTTGGAGGACGGGCGCGTCGACATTTTAATCGGCACGCACCGCCTTTTGCAGGCCGACGTGCGTTTCCCCAATCTGGGGCTGCTGATTATCGACGAGGAGCAGCGCTTCGGCGTGGCGCAGAAGGAAAAAATTAAAAAGTGGCGCACGGGTATCGACGTGCTGACGCTGTCGGCAACGCCCATTCCCCGCACGCTGCATTTGGCCTTGGTTAAGGGCCGCGATATGAGCGTTATCGAGTCGCCGCCGGAGGATCGCCTGCCGGTGGAAACCTATGTCAGCGAATATAACGACGGCATGATTAAGGAGGCCATCGAGCGCGAGCTGCGGCGCGGCGGGCGCATTTATTATATTCATAACCGGGTCAGCGGCCTGGACGCGATAGCTGCCCGCCTGCGCCGTTTAGTGCCGGGCGTGAGCATAAAAATAGCTCACGGCCAGATGAACGAGGACGCCCTGGAGGACGCTATGATAACCTTCTACGAGGGCGGCTGCGATATTTTGCTTTGTACTACCATCGTGGAAAACGGCTTGGACGTACCGCTGGCTAATACAATTATTATCGACGGGGCGGAAAATTTTGGCCTGTCCCAGCTGTACCAGATGCGGGGGCGCGTGGGCCGCAGCTCCCGTTTGGCTTACGCTTATTTCGTCTATAAGCCCAATAAGGCGCTGAGTGAAATCGCGGAAAAGCGGCTGCAGGCCATCCGTGATTTTACGGAGCTGGGAGCAGGCTTTAAGATTGCTATGCGCGATCTGGAAATCCGCGGCGCAGGCAATCTTTTGGGCTCGCAGCAGCACGGGCATATCGTGGGCATAGGCTTTGCCGCCTATTGCGAAATGCTGGAGCAGACTATCGAGCGTTTGCAGAGCGGCAAGGTTGCGGCGCAGGAGCCGGAGCCGGTGCTGGAAATTCCCGCCGAGGCATATATTCCCGATTCCTATATTGCCGACCCGCGCTATAAAATGGAGCTGTACCGTCGTTTTGCAGAGATGGACTACAGCGAGCGGGACGATTTAATGGACGAGCTTATCGACCGCTTCGGCAATCCGCCGCCGGAGGTGGAAACCCTGTGGCGCTTGTCGTCGCTGAAGGGCTTATGCCGTTTGATGCGCGTGCGCGGCATCAATGTGCGGCAGGGAACCATCCGCATAACCTTTGCGCCTAAGGCGCAGGTGGACCCGGAGGCTTTTATGAAGCTTATCGATCTGCATAAAAAGACGATGACCTTTAAAAGCGGCGAGGAATCGCAGCTGATTTACCGCACCGGAAGTATGCAGGAGCAGCCCTTGTCGTGGCTGGAGCGCACGCTGCCGCTGCTGGCTTTGGGCAATAAATTCAATAAGAAATAAAATGGAGGTGAAAGCAGGTGAGTAAGGATAAATTTTTGCGCGGCGCTATGATTCTGACCATGGCCGGACTGATGGTCAAGGTTATCGGCTCCGTCAACCGCATCCTGCTTTCCCGGCTTTTAGGCGGAGAGGGCATCGGCCTTTATCAGATGGCCTATCCGGTGTATTTGCTGCTGCTGTCCATTTCCTCCGCCGGTATTCCGGTGGCAATATCCATTATTGTGTCCGGCTATTTGGCGCGGGGCGATTACGGCAGCGTGCGCCGTGTTTTTCGCCT
>NZ_CAJMEH010000051.1 GCF_905212365.1 uncultured Phascolarctobacterium sp. | reverse complement strand
GGAAATGAGCGGCGGCCAGCGGCAGCGTGTGGCTATTGCCCGCGCGCTGATTAACGACCCGGCGATTATTATGGCCGACGAGCCGACGGGCAATCTGGATACGAAGTCCAGCTATGAGATTATGGATATTTTTAAAGAGATGAACAGCAGCGGCAAAACCGTGGTTATGGTTACGCATGAGCCGGACATTGCCGAGCAGACCAAGCGCATTCTGGTAATGCGCGACGGCAGGCTGGTCAGCGACGAAAGAAGGTAGCGGCATGTTAAACGAATCTATCAAAATGGCCCTGGACGGCATGATTTCCAACAAGCTGCGCACCTTCCTGACGCTGTTGGGCATCATTATCGGCGTAGGCGCGGTTATCGCTATGGTCAGCCTGGGCTTTGGCGTTAAGGAAAATATCAAGCAGAATATTTCCCGCTTGGGCAGCAATCTGCTGGTTATCACCAGCGGCGGGCGCACTGCTACGGGAGCGCGTTTGGCGGCGGGCGAGGGCGCTAAGCTGACCTACGACGACGCGCAGGCCATCGTGCGCCAGGTGGATGGAATCGCCGCTATGAGCGCCAGCGTGACCCAAAGCTATCAGCTGGTAGCGGGGAATCAAAACTGGACCAGCCGCGTGGAGGGTACTACTCCCAGCAACTTTACGATTCAAACTCTGGAGATAGAGGATGGACGTATTTTAAATGAGAAGGATTTGTCCAGCCGCGGCAGAGTAGCCGTAATCGGCAAAACCGTAGCCGACAGCCTTTTTCCGGACGGCGACCCTGTAGGCAAGGTTATGCGTATCAACAAGGCTCCCTTTCAGGTTATCGGCGTGCTGAAAAGCAAGGGACAGAGCGGCGTAGGGCAGGACCAGGACGACGTGGTTTATATTCCGCTGACGACGGCGCAGAACCGTATGATGGGTATTACTCATGTGCAGCGCATTACCTTGCAGGCCGAGGATGAAAATACCATTAACGATGTGCAGGCGGAAACGGAGCAGGTGCTGCGTTCGCGCCACAAGATAAAAGAAAACGATTACGACGATTTTACAGTGCGCAATATGGCGGCCATTATGGATACGATGATGGAAACGGCCAACAGCATTACGCTGCTGCTGGGCTGCATTGCGGCTATCTCCCTGCTGGTCGGCGGCATCGGCATTATGAATATTATGCTGGTTTCCGTAACCGAGCGTACCAGGGAAATAGGCATTCGCAAGGCGTTAGGCGCTACCTATAATAATATTCTGCTGCAATTTCTGATTGAGGCCATGGTTATCGGCATCGTGGGCGGTACGCTGGGCGTGGTGCTGGGCGTGGGCGCTTCCTTTGCCATCAGTCATTTTGCCGGCTGGAATACGGTGATTTCCATGTGGGCAATTATTATCGCGGTAGTCTTTTCTGTGGGCATCGGCCTGTTCTTCGGCATTTATCCTGCAAGGAAGGCGGCGCTGTTGGATCCTATCGACGCTTTAAGATATGAGTAATTTAGAAGCGCCATAGCACGTCATCTGCTCAATAATAACTTATGAAAAACTATTTGAAAAATCTTCCCGATAAACGCTGCCCGCAAAAAAATAACGCCGCTTTCGGCGAATACGTGCAGGCCTTCTTGGACTTTCTGAGAAGGCCTAAAACTGTTTTTGATTTGCAGGACAGACTGCGACTGGCGCTGCTGCTGATAGCTGTAATTATTCTGCTGCAAAAGGTTGTAGAATTGCTTTGTGATTGATATAATAAAATGATAGAGTAGATGCGGCGCAAGCCCATGTACAATGAAGCCGGCTGCCGCGGCAAGAGCGGCGGCTGAGCGTGAGGAGGATGGCTGTGGCTGGCGGCAAGCTTGGCATATTGGGCGGAACCTTTGACCCGATTCATATGGGACACCTGCAAATGGCAGAGGCCGTTTACCGGCGCATGGGGCTGTCGCAGGTGCTGTTTATTCCCGCATATGTGCCTCCGCATAAGGTGGGTATGTACTTCGCTGCGGCGGAGGAGCGTTATGCCATGACCGAACTGGCGGTGGCTGCTTACCCATACTTTACTGTGTCCGATATGGAGCTGCGGCGCAGCGGCGTGTCCTACACCATCGATACTATCCGGGAGCTGCATAAGCTTTATGCGGAGCAGCAGCTGTATTTTATCATCGGCGCAGACAGCGTGGCGCAGCTGCACACTTGGCATAATATTGAAGAAATGCTGGAGCTGATTACCTTTGTGGCAGCCGGACGCCCGGGTTACGAGGGTGTGATGGAGCAGGTGGCGCAGCGCTTGGGGCAACGGGCGCGGGAGCGCATCATATTGCTGGATACGCCTGAATACGATATTTCCTCTACCGATATCCGCGCCCGCATCAGACGGCAGGAAAGCTTGGCCGGATTGGTGCCGCAGGCGGTGGAGCAATATATTTACCGGCATGATTTGTATATAAAGCAGGAGAAACTATAAATGATGAAGCTGGAAGAAATGAAGCGTGTTTTAAAGGAATCTTTGCCGCCCAAGCGGTACAGGCATTCCGTTAATGTTTATGAAACGGCGCTGGAGCTCGCCGCAGCGCATAAGCTGCCGGTAGAGAGGATTGCGGTGTCCGCACTGCTCCATGACTGCGGTCGTGAGGTAGGCAGCAAGGACAGCGTGGCTAAGGCCAGGGAGCTGGGACTGCCAGTTGACGAGGTGGAGCTGCAGCAGCCGATTTTGCTCCATGCTAAAATCGGCGTTTATAACGCTATGCACAAGTACGGCGTGGCCGATCAGGAAATTTTGGACGGCATTCTGTACCATACTACGGGCATCGACGGGATGACGCCTTTGGCCAAGGTGGTTTTTTTGGCCGACATGGTGGAGCCGGGCCGCGATTTTCCCGGTGTGGAGGAGCTGCGCAGGCTGGCGCGTAAGGATTTGGACAAGGCCATGCTGCTGGCTTACGGGAATACTATCCGTTATTTGCTGGACGAGGGGCAGCTGATTCATCCTCACTGCATCAGCGGCTATAACGAGCTGCTTTTGGCAGCGAAAAAGCGGTAGGCGGGTGTTGTTATGGAAGAACAGACTAACGGACAGCAGGAGCATCCGCGCCGCGTAAAGCGCAAGCTGCGCTGGGGCAGGCTGCTGTGCTTTTTGCTGCTGATTGGATTATTTGGCACAGGGCTATTTTGGTGCAGCGTTTGGATTTACGATAACCTGATTAACCCGCCCCAGGCACAAATTGCTGCGGCTGACGACAGTATCCGTCAGAATGAAAAGCTTAACGAGCGCATTAACGTGCTGCTCTTAGGCATTGACGACGGCGACAGCGAGGCTGCCGAATCGGAGCCTAAGCGGACGGACGCCGTTATTCTGCTGAGCTTTGACCCGCAGCAGAACAAGGTGGCGGTGCTTTCCATCCCCCGCGATACCAAGGTGGTGCTGCCGGGGCATAAGGACCCGGATAAGATCAACGCGGCTTATGCTTACGGCGGCGCGGTAATGGCTAAGCAGACGGTGGCGAATTTGCTGCGAGTGCCTATCCATTATTACTGCTTGGCAGATTGGCGCGGCTTTATCGACATCGTGAACCTTATCGGCGGCGTCGATATCTATGTGGATAAGGATATGTATTACGAGGACCCCTACGCCGATCTGGTCATCGATATTAAGCATGGCTACCAGCATATGGACGGCGAGACGGCGGGCAAATATGTGCGCTTCCGCAAGGACGAGCTGGGCGATATCGGCCGTGTGCAGCGGCAGCAAAAGTTTTTAAAGGCTGCGGCGGAGCAGATGTTTTCCGTACAGAATATGACTAAGGTCAGCAGTCTGCTGGCGGCGCTGGATAAATATATCCAGACCGACCTGAATACGGTGACGATGCTCAAGGCAGCCAACAGCTTTAAGCTGTTCGGCGACGATAAGGTGCGCATCTGCATGCTGTATGGCCAATTTGACGACAGCAGCGGCGTCAGCTATTGGGCTGCGGACCAGGAGTCTGTGAATAAGTCGCTGGAGGAGCTGGGCATTCCCTATGAGAAGGAGGATGCAGCCAACGAGCAGTCTGCGGAACAGGCCGCGGCCGAGGAAACTCCTGTCGAGCATTTACAGCCGCTGGACAGGGACCAGCTTGATAAGGAAAAGCAATAAATGCCACAGGCATTATGGATAGAGGATTAAAAGGAGGACATTAAATGGAAACTAAAGCAATCGCAACGAAAATTGCCGCTGCGGCTAACGATAAAAAGGCAAAGGATATTTTGCTGCTGAATATGGAGGGCTTGTCCCCTGTAACTGATTATTATGTAATTTGCAGCGCCGGCAACAGCAATCTGGTAAAAACCATTGCCGATAATATTGAAGATAAGCTGGGCGAGGACGGCGTTTTCCCCAAGCACAAGGAGGGCTATGCCGACGGCCGTTGGATTCTGCTGGACTACGGCGACATCGTGGCTCACGTCTTTTTGGAGGAAGAACGCGATTTTTATAATTTAGAGCAGCTGTGGGCCGACGCTCCGTCCGAGGCCTTTGTGGAGAATAGCAATGAATGATAATACAAGGGGCTTTGGGCGTAAGCCGGCGGCTCCGCAGAATAATACCAAATACCGTCCCGGAGACGTGGTTACGCTGAAGGTAGTGCGCTTAGGTGAAATGGGCGCTTTTTTGGACGCCGCCACCGGCAATACTAGCGACGACATTCTGCTGCATAAGCAACAGCAGACTAAGGAGTTGCAGATAGGCGACGAGGTTAAGGTATACTTGTATCTGGACCCAAGCAAGCGCCTGACCGCCAGCATGAACCTGCCTAAAATGCGCGAGGGCCAGCTGGGCTATGTGCGTGTGCTCAGCGTTACCCGCGACGGCGGCTTTGTGGACATCGGCGCGGAACGCGGCGTGTTTTTGCCTTACAGCCAAATGCGCGGCCATGTAGTGCCGGGGCAGTTGGTGTGGGTGAAGCTGTACCGCGATAAAAGCGGCCGCCCGGCAGTTACCATGCGGGTGGAGGAGGATATGGTGCGCGCCTCTAAACCGGCAACAGGCTTAAAGGTGGGCGATAAGGTAACGGGCACTATTTATAATATTCTGCCCGAAGGCTTTTTTATTCTGACAGACCAACGCTTCTTAGCCTTTCTGCACCGCAGCGAGGTGCCGGGAGGACGGCTGGACTTCGGCCAGCAGGTAAATTGCCGCGTTACCTATATCCGCGAGGATGGGCGCATTAACGTATCCATGCGCTTGCAGAAGGAAAACGCTCTGATTGCCGACGCACAGGATATTTACGATTTCTTGGTAAAGCGTAACGGCAGTATGCCCTATTGCGATACTACGCCGCTGGAAATCATCAAGCAGAAATTTGGCATCAGCAAGGCGGCATTTAAGCGCGCTTTGGGGCATCTGATGAAGGAAGGAAAAATCAGGCAGGAGGACGGCTGGACCTATCTGCTGGAACAGGATTCGCAGAAGAAATAAAGGACGGACAGGGGGAGCTTTGCAGACGGCGTAAGCTGCCTGCAAAGCTTTCCTGTCTGCCGCTGTTTTTGGAGGCTTTATGGATATCGAAAATTTACTGCTGGCGGGAGGCATAATTTTTCTCGGCTCTTTCTTTGCGACGATTTCCGGCTTTGGCTTCGCATTGGTGGCGACGCCGCTACTGTCGCTTATCATGCCGGTAAAATGGGCCATTATCTTTATTCTGGTGCTGACCGTGGTGCTGCGTATTTTAACTATGTATCGCGTATGGGGCCAGTTCGATTGGAACACGGTGCTGACTACCTCCGTCGGCAGCTTGGTCGGCATGGTTCCGGGCAGTATGCTGCTGCATAAATTTTCTGTGAGCCATATGGAAATCTTTTTAGGCGTGGTGCTGCTGCTGGCTACCTTTTTGATGAGCAGGCAGTACACGGTAAGAATCAGCAGTCAAACCGGCGGCAGGTTGGGCGCAGGCTTTTTAAGCGGCTTTTTTGGCGCTTGTACCAGCGTCAGCGGACCGCCGTTGGTGCTGTACTTCTTGAATGAGCATACGGAAAAAAACTTGATGCGCGCCAATATGATTTGGATTTTTGGCCTGACTGGTATGCTGATGGTAGTTGTCAGCTATTTCGCAGGCAATATCGGTACTGTGGAAAACTGGAACTATATGTATACGATGGTACCGGGAACTATCGCAGGCATTATGGCAGGCGAGCGCATGTTTTACAGGCTTAATCAGGAGCTGTTCCGCAGGCTGTCGTTGATGATAGTTTTAGCCGGAGCCGTAATGATGCTGATTAACGGCTGGCGGGGTATGTAATAGAAAAATTTCTGTATTTTCTATTACATTTTTGTTAAATTCTAAATTCCTTTACAAATTCTGCTTACATCGAGAAACGCAACGTGCTATAATGAAATAAAAATAAGTTAGCAATATTTACTCTGGGGGTGACGCTAATGACTTTTGAGTTCAATAAAACGACGTTTTTAAAAGTTTATACCGGCGAGGATGTGCTTTATAACGACGTGCCTTTGTATAAGGCTATCATGCGCGAAGCGCACCGGCTTGGCCTGGCAGGAGGCACTGTCATTAAGGGAGTCGAAGGCTTTGCTACTAAGATGCGCGGCGTAGGACGCGCTGTCAATACCTTTATCAGCGGCAACGCTAATTTGCCCGTTGTCGTAGAAATTGTGGACAGCCGTGAAAATATCGATAAGATTTTGCCCTTCCTGGAAAAGAACGCTACTAACGCTTTAGTGACGATTCAGGAAAGCACTTTCATGGTGACGGATTATATGCGGAAGCGCGGCTACGGCGACCGTATGGTTGGCGCTCCTCCGAAAACGCAAAAGGAAAGACAATTGGCGCAGCAAAATTTGCAGCAGCAGCAACAACAGCAGTAAAGTAAGAATAAGGTGTAAAAATGAAAACCGCAGTCCAGATTTTGAACTGCGGTTTTTCGTGATGTTCAGAAAGGAGCGCAATCATGGAACAGGAAAAACGGCAGAACGAAGCGGAGGAGGCAAAGACTGTGGAGGTTATCGACGACCGGATGCGCGAGGAAGAAGCGGAATCGCTGTGCCGTTGGGCGGCAGCCCGCGCAGGAGTAATTGTAGTGGCGCCTTTGCTGGGTACTATGAGCTTGATTGCCAACGAAATATATTTGATTATAAAATTAGGCAAGGCTTACGGCGAAGAAATCAGCGAGCAGGCTGCGGTCAGCGTACTGGGCAGCTTGGGCGCGTATTTTGTCGGCAGTACGCTGACGACCTTGATTCCCTTTGCGCCGCTGCAGATTCCCGTGGCCGTAGGCACTACCTACGCTTTGGGCCGCGTCGTTACCGAATGGCTCAAGGCCGGTAAGCCCAAGGATATGAGCGCCTTTAAAACTGTGTACGAAGACGCTTTGGCCAGCGCCAAGAAAAATATTAATTTGTTCAAGAATAATCCGAAGAAGGACGAACCCTTGGGCGACGAGAAAAAGCATTATGACATTTAGGAGAATGAGCATGTACGACGTAGCTATTATCGGCGGCGGTCCGGCCGCAATTTTCGCAGCCTATGAATTTGTGATGAAGTATCCGAAGCTGAAGGTGGCGCTGCTGGAGGCGGGCAACGATATTGACAAACGCTTTTGCCCTTTGGCGGCTAAAAAGGTTGACCACTGCATTAACTGCAAGCCTTGCAGCATTATGCGCGGCTTTGGCGGCGCCGGAGCTTTTTCCGACGGCAAGTATAATTTTACGACGGAATTTGGCGGTTGGCTTAACGAATACCTGCCGGAGGAACAGGTTATCGAGCTGATAGATTATGTGGACGAGCTGAACTGCCGTCACGGCGCTCCCGGCGAATATTTTACCACTAAGAACAGCGATATCGGCCGCAAGGCGCTGCGTTACGATTTGCATTTGCTCAACGCCAAGGTGCGCCATCTGGGCACGGAAAATAATCTGGTGATTATGGAAAATATTTATAAGTTTCTGCGCGATAAAATTACCATCCGCTGCAATACGGCGGTGGAGGAAATCGTGCGCTTGGAGGATGGTACCTTCGAGCTGGCTGCGGCTAAGGGCGAAAATGTGCGCTGCAAATATCTCATCGCCGCGCCGGGACGCGCAGGCGCGGAATGGTATACGGAGCAGTGCCGCAAAATGGGCCTAAGCTTTATTAATAATCAGGTGGATATCGGCGTGCGCGTCGAGGTTCCGGCCGATGTGTTCAAGCACATTACGGACGAGGTGTACGAGGCGAAAATTTTGTACCGCACCCAGGTTTATAACGATATGGTGCGCACCTTCTGCATGAATCCTTACGGCTATGTGGTAGCGGAAAACACCGACGGCATTATCACTGTTAACGGCCACAGCTACCGCGACCCCAAACTGCACAGCAAGAATACCAATTTCGCTTTGCTGGTCAGCAGCAAATTTACCGAGCCATTCCACGAGCCGCTGCAATACGGCAAGCGCATCGCTTCTTTTTCTAATATGCTGGGCGGCGGCGTTTTGGTGCAGCGTTTCGGCGATTTGGTAAAGGGACGCCGGACTAATGAAAAGCGTTTGCTTAAGAGCTTTACCAAGCCGACGCTGAGCGCAACGCCGGGAGATTTAAGCTTGGTCTTGCCTAAACGCCAGCTAGATGATATTATTGAAATGATTTATGCGTTGGATAAGATTGCGCCCGGTATGGCTAATGCCGACACGTTGCTGTACGGCGTGGAGGTAAAATTCTACAGCGCGCGTTTGGAGCTGGACGGCAATTTGGAAACGAAGATTCCCAATATGTTCGCTGTGGGCGACGGCGCAGGCATTACCCGCGGTCTGAGCCAGGCCAGTGCCAGCGGCGTGTGGGCGGCGCGAGTTATTGGCCGCCGCGCTGCCGAGAACTGAAAATTTTATCCGCAGGCAATATTAAGGAAGGTGTTTAAAGAGTGAATTTTGAATTCTTTGCGTTCTTGGTGTTTATGTCCTTTGTGTCCTTCAGCGTGGCCTTTTTAGCTTATGGCATGGTAGTGCGCTTTATGGGCAAGGAGGGTTTCGCTTCGCGGCTGGGACAGATTATTTTAGTGCCCGCCTGCATCGTTATCTATGATTTTATTACGATGGCCGCGCCCAGCGGCTACCGTTATCTGGTCGGCGGTCTGCCATTGCTGGCCTGCGCCGCTATCGCGCTGTACTTTCGTTTTGTTAAGGGCGAAAACTTTGCCGAAGCTAAAAAATCTCCCAGCGAGCTGGCGCAGCTGGCAGCGGAGCCGAAAAAGTTCAGCAAAAAATCCGCGCGCATTCACGCCGCAAGAAAAAATCGCGGCGGCAAATAAAAAAGCAGGAAAAACGCCGCTGCAAACAGAATAATATAGTATAAGGATGTTTGAGCTGCATCTTTCGTTTGGCAAATAGCTAATGCAACACTATGGAGGTGCTTTATATGTTTACGAAAATTCTTATTCCTGTTGATGGCAGCGAGGGCTCTTGGAGAGCTTTGTCCACAGCTGTGCAGCTGGGTGAAAAATTTGCCAGCGAGCTGCTGGTAGTAAACGTAATTCAACCGTATAATAACGCCGCTTTGCTGGCGGTTCCTTTAGATCACGCTACTATTACTCAGGGCAATAACGAGCTGGAAAAGGTTGGCGATAAAGTTTTGGAGATGGCCGAAGAAAGATTGGCCGACTATCCCCATAAAATTGAATTTACTTTGGAGGTAGGGCATCCATCCGAGCGCATTATCGCTTTGGCGAAAAAGGCCAACGCCGACGCTATCGTTATTGGCAGCCGCGGTCTGTCCGGCATTGCCGAATTTTTCCTGGGCAGCGTAAGCTCCAAGGTATCCCAGTATGCCAGCGTTCCCGTTCTCATTGTGAAATAAAATGCTGCGCCGCATTTTGGTACCGATTGACGGTACGGATTATTCTTGGAGAGCGTTGGAATACGCCTGCGCTTTAGTTTCGCTGAGCGGGGGCAGTCTGGTGGTCATGACGGTTTCTTCGGGACATCATACGCAGCCTGTCGTTGCAGCCGACGGCGATTGCCTGTACGCCCAGATAGGCGACGAGGTGCTGGATTCGGCTCACGCTATGATGCTGGCGAAAAATATCGACTGTACCTATTTGCTGGAAAACGGCGGCAATATTGCCGAAAATATTCTGCAGACGGTGCAGGAGGAAAAATGCGACGGCATCGTTTTGGGCAGCCGCGGCATGGGCGTGCTGGAGGGGCTGTTCCGCAGCAGCGTCAGCCAGGTGGTTTTGGAGGGCGCGACCGTTCCCGTAACAATCGTAAAATGAAAAGATCAAGCTCCGGTGGGGTTCCTGCCGGAGCTTTTTATGCTACATTCAAGCCATACTTGTAAAAATTCTGTATACATCATCGTTTACTGCGGCTTTTGGTTTTACAAAACACAACGAATAGTGTATACTAAATGTGTCGGCCGGATTAGGACCGGCTCTGAATAAGGTCAAGCGCTTAATTTATAATTTAGAAGTACATTTGGAAAGAAGGGAATTTAATGGTCAAAATGAAAACTATGGATGGCAACACTGCCGCTGCGTATATCTCTTACGCTTTTACTGATGTTGCCGCAATTTATCCCATTACGCCGTCCTCTCCCATGGCGGAGGTAGTAGACGAATGGTCTGCTCAAGGCAAAAAGAATATTTTTGGTCAATCAGTTAAGCTGTTGGAAATGCAGTCCGAGGCCGGCGCCTCCGGCGCAGTGCACGGCTCTTTGCAATCCGGCGCGCTGACGACTACCTACACTGCATCCCAGGGCTTGCTGCTGATGATTCCTAATATGTATAAAATGGCCGGCGAGCTGCTGCCCGCCGTATTCCATGTATCTGCCCGCGCGCTGGCTACCAGCTCTCTGTCCATCTTCGGCGACCATCAGGACGTTATGGCCGCCCGTCAGACCGGCTTTGCCCTGCTGGCCGAAGGCAGTGTGCAGGAGGTTATGGATTTAGCCGGCGTAGCGCATTTATCCGCTATTAAAGGCCGTGTGCCCTTCCTCAATTTCTTTGACGGCTTCCGTACATCCCATGAGATTCAAAAAATCGAGGTTTTGGATTACGATGATCTGGCTAAGCTGCTGGATAAGGATGCCGTTGCAGCGTTCCGCAAACGCGGCTTGAACCCGGATAATCCTGTTATCCGTGGCACGGCGCAGAACCCGGATATTTATTTCCAAACCCGCGAGGCTGTCAACAGCTATTATGAAGAGCTGCCGGAAATCGTGGAAGAATATATGGGCAAAATTAAAGAGCTGACCGGCCGCGAATATCATCTGTTTAATTATTACGGCGCTGACGATGCTGAAAATATCATCATTACCATGGGCTCCAGCACGGAAACCGCGCGCACCGTTGTGGAAGCGCTCAATGCCGAAGGAAAAAAGGTCGGCGTACTGTGCGTACATCTGTATCGTCCCTTCAGCGTAAAGCATTTTATGGACGCTATTCCGCAGACTGTAAAGCGCATTGCCGTTCTGGATCGCACCAAAGAGCCCGGCTCCTTTGGCGAACCGCTGTATTTGGACGTGCGCGCCGCTTTCTACACCAGCGACCGCCAGCCGTTGATTATCGGCGGCCGTTACGGCTTAGGCTCCAAAGATCTGCTGCCCGGCGATATCGTGGCCGTATTTGATAATCTGGCTGCTGCCGAGCCGAAAAACAATTTCACTATTTCCATTACCGACGATTTGTCCCATACCTCTCTGCCCAGAGTTGAGGGCGTGGACGTAACTGCTGCCGGCACTAAAGCCTGCAAGTTCTGGGGCTTGGGCAGCGACGGTACTGTCGGCGCTAATAAGAGCGCTATTAAAATCATCGGCGACTATACGGATATGTACGCTCAAGGCTATTTCTCCTACGATAGTAAAAAGTCCGGCGGCGTAACCGTTTCCCATCTGCGTTTCGGTCATACGCCGATTATGGCTCCGTATCTTATCGACAGAGCCGATTTTGTAGCCGTGCATAATCAGTCCTATGTTCACGGCTATGACGTTACCTCCGGCCTGAAAAAGGGCGGCACCTTCCTGCTCAACTGCACCTGGACTGCGGACGAGCTGGACGAACAGCTTCCCGGCCAGCTGAAACGCTACATTGCCGAGAACGATGTTAAATTCTATATTATCGACGCCGTGAAGATTGCGCAGGAAATCGGCCTGGGCGGTCGCATCAACATGATTATGCAGTCGGCTTTCTTCAAGCTGGCTGATATTATTCCTTTGGATGATGCTGTGAAGTATCTGAAGGACGCCGTAGAGCATTCCTACGGCAAGAAGGGCCAGAACGTCGTCGATATGAATAACGCTGCTATCGACAAGGGCATCAACGCTATCGTCAAGGTAGATGTTCCCGCTTCCTGGGCCGAGGCTGCCGATACTCCTGTCGCCGCCGCTACCGGCAATGATTTCGTAGATAAGCTGCTGGTTCCCATGAACCGCCTGGAGGGCGACAAGCTGCCCGTCAGCGCCTTTAAGGATTATGCCGACGGCACCTTCCCCAGCGGCACCTCCGCTTATGAAAAACGCGGCATCGCTATCAACGTTCCCGAATGGCAGATTGACAGCTGCATTCAATGTAACCAGTGCGCCTTTGTTTGCCCGCACGCAGCTATCCGTCCCGTTTTGATGACGGAGGAAGAAGCTGCCGAGGCTCCGGCAACCTTGCCGTCCAAGCCTGCTATCGGCGCTAAGGGCATGAACTTCGCCATTACTATTTCGCCTTTGGACTGCACCGGCTGCGGCAACTGCGCTCAGGTTTGCCCGGCTCCCAAAGCCAAGGCTCTCGTTATGAAGCCGCTGGAAAGCCAGCTGCCTAAGACCGAAGCTTGGGAATACAGCCAGCATACCGTTGCGCCTAAGGATAATCCTTTAAATAAAAAGACTATGAAGGGCATTCAATTTGAAAAGCCCTTGCTGGAATTCAGCGGCGCCTGCGCAGGCTGCGGCGAAACTCCTTACGCTAAGCTGGTAACTCAGCTGGTAGGCGACCGTATGATGATTGCCAACGCTACTGGCTGTACCTCCATTTGGGGCGCGTCCGCTCCCTCCATGCCGTACACCAAAAACTGCGCCGGTCATGGTCCCAGCTGGGCAAACTCCCTCTTTGAGGATAACGCCGAATACGGCTTGGGTATGTTCCTGGGCGTTAAGCAATCCCGCGAGCGCGTAGCCGAAATGATTAAGGCTATGCCGCTGGAACAGGCCCCCGCAGACCTGCGCGAGGCTGCTACCGCTTGGCTGGAGCATATGAACGAGAGCGAAGGCACTCGCGAGCGCGCCGACGCTTTGACCGCAGCTTTGGAAAAATACAAGGACGACTGCGATAAATGCGCCGCTCTGTATGCTGAAAAGCAATTCTTCGTAAAACGCAGCCACTGGATTTTCGGCGGCGACGGCTGGGCTTACGATATTGGCTATGGCGGTTTGGATCATGTTTTGGCTTCCGGCGAGAATGTTAACGTCATGGTATTCGATACCGAGGTTTATTCCAATACCGGCGGTCAATCCTCCAAATCCACTCCGACTGCCGCTATCGCCAAATTCGCTGCCAGCGGCAAAAAGACTAAGAAGAAAGATTTGGGCATGATGGCTATGAGCTACGGCTACGTTTATGTGGCTCAGGTAGCTATGGGCGCAGATAAGAACCAAACGCTGAAGGCTATTGCCGAGGCCGAGGCTTATGAAGGCCCGTCCCTGATTATCGCTTACGCGCCCTGCATCAACCACGGCCTGAAGGTGGGCATGGGCTGCAGCCAGCTGGAAGAAAAGCGTGCTGTGGATTGCGGCTACTGGGCAACCTATCGCTACAATCCGGAGCTGAAGGCAGCAGGCAAGAATCCGTTCATTCTGGATTCCAAGGAGCCGACGCAAAACTTCCGCGAGTTCCTCATGGGCGAGGTTCGCTTCAGCTCCTTGCAAAAGATGTTCCCCGACACTGCCGAGGCTTTGTTTGAGAAGACGGAAAAGGACGCTAAGGAACGCCTGGACGGCTATAAAAAGCTGGCAGGCAAGGAATAAAATTAAGGAGGCACGGCTATGGCATATTATATCGCAGGCGCGGCAGCCGCTCTGCTGCTGGTGCTGGCGGCGCGCCGTTACTTTGGCAAAAAGTACGGCGGCCAGAGGCGCTGCGGCGGCTGTCAGGACTGCCCCTATGCCAAGGGCTGTGCTTCACATAAAAAATAAAATATCATTATATCATTGACAAAATCATCTACAAGATATATTCTTATAATACAGTTTGTTTACTGGCGTCAGCCGAAAACTGTAGTGTGAACTAACGCCGCAGCAAGAACGCTTTGTCTGCGGCTTATTTTTTGAGTATCTTCAGGCAGGAGGCGATTACATGCATATTCAGCGCGGCGCGTGGGCGGAAATTAATCTTGACGCTATAGCTCATAATGTGCAGACGGCCAAGGCCAACCTCAAGCCGACTACCAAACTGTGCGCCGTGGTTAAGGCGGACGCCTACGGTCATGGCGCGGTGCGCGTGGCTCAGGAGGCGGCGCGCAACGGAGCTGATTTTTTTGCAGTCGCTTTATTGCAGGAGGCTATCAAGCTGCGCGACGCCGGGATTGACCAGCCTATTTTGGTGCTGGGCTCGCTGCTGCCGGAGGTGGCCGATATTTGCGTGCGCTACGATATCAGTCATGCGGTTTTTGACGAAGAAAGGCTGTATGCATTAAATGCGGCGGCTGTGAAGCTGCATACCAGGGCGAAAATTCACATTGCCGTGGATACCGGTATGCACCGCATCGGCGTGCATGTGCGCGACGCCGGACGCTTTGCCAAGCTGGCCGCTTCGCTGCCGGGAATTTATATCGAAGGCGTCTTTTCTCATTTCGCTACGGCTGACGCCGACGATAAGCAGTATGCCGCGTATCAGTTCGCCCGCTTTCAGGAGGCCTTGGCTTTAATCGAAGCCGAGGGCGTGCATGTGCCCATTCGCCATATAGCCAACAGCGCCGCTTTGACGGAGCTGCAGGAATATCAGCTGGATATGGTGCGTCAGGGCATAACCCTGTACGGCCTGCATCCTGCGCATATGATAGATTGCTACAAAAATTTTGAACCGGTCATGACGGTAAAAACCCAGGTCAGCTTTGTCAAAACGCTGCCTGCCGGTAATACCATCGGTTATGGCCGCACTTATACTACGCCCCGCACAAGCGTTATCGCCACCGTGCCCATCGGCTATGCCGACGGCGTGAGCCGACGCTTGTCCAATAAGGGCTATATGATGATTAACGGTATGCGGGCCCCCATTGTGGGCAAGGTCTGCATGGACCAGGTCATGCTGGACGTTACGGATATTCCCGGAGTGCAGCTGGGCAGCGAGGTAGTCGTCTTTGGCGGCCGCGAGCTGCCGATGGAGCTGGTCGCCGAATGGGCGGATACCATTTGCTATGAAATCGTTTGCAATGTAAGTCCGCGAGTGCCGCGTGAATATGTACGCGGCAATTAAAACGCTGCACGCAGACGGCGTTTTTCTTCCTTACGCTTTCCCTTATTTTATGGCTGCCGGAGGATTTTTCCAAAGGCAGTCCTTTTTTCTTTTTAAAAACTAAATTTGCGCAAGCAAAAACGCAGAGAAAAATGTACCGGTCCCCGCGAAGTCAGACTCAAAAATCTGACGCTGGGAGGCGGCGCAAAATTCTCTGCGTTTTTTAAATTTGCATATAGGCCGACATAATGCAGGCTCCTGCGGCGCCGCACTCCCGCAATTCCTGCCATTGCGCGGCGTTAAGCCCTACGCCGCCGATGGCGTAAACCGGCATGTGGCTGCTGCGGCAGATTTGGCGCAGAAAATCCAGCCCTCGCGGCGGCAGGCCGGGCTTGCAGCTTGTGGCGTAAATGTGCCCGGCGACCAGCTGCGTTGCGCCGCATTCTACGGCTTGCCGCGCTTCCTCCAAACTGTGGACGGAAACGCTGATGTCGCTGAAAAAGCTGCGGCTTGAGGGCGGCAGCGCAAGTAAATTTTTCAGCGGCAGGTGCAGGCGGGTCACGCCAAGCTGCTGCGCCAGCTGCCAATGG
>NZ_CAJMEH010000050.1 GCF_905212365.1 uncultured Phascolarctobacterium sp. | reverse complement strand
GTAGCCATATTGCTTCGCATAAAGATGTCCTCTTGAAAGACATTATTTGTGATCCGAAAATAGGGGATGCGGATTATTTGGAAATGCTAAATTCAGGACAAATAATTTTTGGCTGGGTACATGCAACACAAAATAGAGATATTACGGATAAGTTAATTTCAAGGGAATTAACTGCCTACGCATGGGAAAAAATGTTTAAGAAAGGTAGGCATGTATTTTGGTTCAACAATGAATTAGCTGGCGAAGCGGCAATTATGCATGCCTTTCAATGTTATGGAAAGCTACCATTTGGTTTAAAAGTAGCAGTTATTGGTAAGGGGAATACAGCTAGAGGTGCAATAAAAGTATTAAATATGCTGGGGGCTAGTGTTATACAGTACGATAGAAATATGGAATCTCTATTACGAGAGGAAGTGGGGGATTTTGATGTTATTGTCAATTGTATATTATGGGATGTTAAGAGAAAAGATCATGTATTGTACCGGAAAGATTTGAGTAGAATGAAAAAGGATTCAATGATAATTGATGTTAGTTGCGATCGTAATGGGGGTATAGAAACTAGTATACCAACTACTAT
Organism: uncultured Phascolarctobacterium sp.; assembly: GCF_905212365.1. Classification (GTDB taxonomy): domain Bacteria; phylum Bacillota; class Negativicutes; order Acidaminococcales; family Acidaminococcaceae; genus Phascolarctobacterium_A. The sequence goes on along the minus strand of NZ_CAJMEH010000050.1, from coordinate 15,474 downwards.
TGAAAGCCCAACTTATTTTGTTGATGGAATTTTACATTATGTTGTCGACCATACTCCTTCGATCTTTCATAAAACCTTTTCTTACAATAATTCTAAAATAATACTTCCATATTTAGAAGAATTAGCTTTAGATTCTATTGGTACTGTTTTAAAATCAGCAATGATTGTTGAGGATGGAATCATACGGGACGAAGAAATTATTAGGTATCAAAAAAGAATAATTTAGAATATAAAAGAAATATATTTTAGAATAAGTTATATAGGTGTGTTAACCAATAGTATAAACATGGCATTGACCACTGTATTATATTTTTATAAAAATATATGAGGTATCATAGGTGCAAACAAAATTATTAGTATATAACTCCATTTCGCCGCTTTTTTATCAAATATCCTCTATAATTTGTGGATTCATATTACCGAGGCTAATTTTAAGCTCTTATGGGACGAATATAAATGGATTGATAAATTCTATTACACAATTTTTATCAATTATTTCTTTTTTAGAATTAGGTATAGGAGCTGTAGTTCAATCTTCATTATATGAACCATTAGCAAAAAAAATTATAGTGATATTAGTAAAGTGATTGCTTCAGCAGATAGATTTTTTAGAAGATTGGGCTATATACTTATAGTATATGTAATACTTATGATATTTTTTTATCCATATCTTGTTAAAAATGATTTTAGCTTTTTGTTTATAATGATGCTTATTGTTGCAATTTCGATTAAATCTTTTGCACAATATTTTTTTGGTATAACTAATAGACTACTATTATTGTCAGATCAAAAGGGCTATATTTACTATTTTACCCAAGCATTAACTGTAATATTGAATACGTTAATGTGTTATTTTTTTATATACCATGGTAATTCTATTCAAATAGTTTATTTTACAACTTCCATAGTTTTTTTGTTGCAACCAATTGCAGTATATATTTACGTAACTCATACGTACCCAATTGATAGAAAAATACGTTATGAGCAAGAACCTATAAAACAAAAATGGAATGGTATTGCACAACATGTAGCTGCAGTAATATTAACAGGATCTGGAAGTATTATACTTAGTATTTTTTCTACCTTATCAAATGTTTCCATTTATTCTGTTTATTGTTTACCTGTAGCTGGTTCTAGAATGCTCATAATGTCAATGATTAGTGGCATTCAAGCCTTGATTGGTAATTTATGGGCTAAAAGAGATTTTGAAGAGTTAAACAAGGTGTTTACTTGGACAGAATGGATAATTCATACTGGTACAACTGTAATTTTTACAGTTACAGCTATTTTAATAGTCCCATTTGTCAGAATTTATACAAATGGTATAAATGATGCAGATTACATACAAACAAACTTCGCTGTAATACTTGTGTTAGCAAATTCTTTGCATTGTTATAGATTGCCGTATAACATTATGATACTTGCTGCTGGACATTATAAACAAACTCAGAATAATTATATTTATGCTTCCATAGCAAATATTATAATATCTATTATTGCTGTTATGTATGTTGGATTAACAGGAGCTTCTTTGGGTATGTTAGTAGCTCTTTTGTACCAGACTTGGTGGATGGCTTGGTATAATTCTAACAATTTTATCAATTGGCCATTGAAAAAATTTTACAAACAAGTTTTAGTAGATATTGTTACTGCTGTAGCTATATTTTTATTTTCTCGTAATATTATTATATTTGAAAACAACTATTATGGATGGATTCTTCTAGCTATTAAAGTTTTAGTAGTCGGTGTTTTGGTTTCATTGATAATTAATAGCGTATTCTTCTTCGAAAAAATACGCCAGATAATCAATAAAGCATTTAAAATAAATTGATTACATAAAGCATTTAGAATGCAAATTTATTGTCATATATTGTGTGTAAGATGATTGATTGTATTAATGTATAAGTAGTATAGAATTTTGCTCATTATATTTGGGGATGTCTAAAGTAATATATTTGTAGTATGGCGAAGAATTTGTGGATAAAAAGAAAGATCTTCGCAGTGCAAGAAGTTAGGTATCAAAAGTTACATTGTTTGGGCATATCAGGATTGTTGATAGTCATATCAAGCAATCGTCTAATGATGCTGGTGCAGCTTTTACTAACGCTTTAGCTTTTTTATTGCCAAAATCCACGAACCGTGAGCAATAGTTTCCTTTGTTTAGCACGTTGCTTCGTAGCCAAAGTAGAGATTTTAAGAAGTTAAGCTTTAGTAAAGTATTTATCAGATATGCCAAAATAATGACCTAATCTGATAGATGTATCTACAATAATTTTGCGTTTATTATGCAAAATAGCTTGAATTCTGGAAATTTTTAATAGAAAAAAAGTCTTGCTATTATGTTGCAATTAACCAGTTTATAAGATTAATAGATTTTATTCCATCATAGGACGTATTCATACCTGGATTGATAGAAAGAACTATCTTTTCATAGTTATCGTTAATTTTCTGTAGTGGGGCCAACTCTCTCTTGCGCACGTCTTCGCTGGTCATTGCTTCAGTTACTTGAATATACACCTTTTCATCTGCTTTTGTTCCTATAAAATCCACTTCTGCATTATCCACCTTGCCGATGGATACATCGTAGCCGCGGCGGAGCAGTTCAAAGTACACAACATTTTCTAAAGCATGTCCGGTGTCACGGTTTCTGAAACCAAGAAGATAGTTCCTGATACCGATATCAACGATATAGTATTTTCCCAGTGTTCGCAGAAATTCTTTGCCCTTGATGTCAAATCTTTTAATGTCATAAAAGAAATACGCTTCCAGTAATGCGTTGACATAGGCTTGGACGGTATGGGCGCTTGGCATTCCTTTGCGTTTACCGTCTTCAAGCAATCCTTCGTTTACAAGTGTGTTTCCGATAGAGGATATGGATATATTGCTGCCGATGTTATCGGCAAGAAACATAACAATTTTTTTCAAGAGAATAGGGTCTGAGATTCGTTTTTGTCCTCTGCGGCGTTCACGTTCAAGGATATCTCTCATAATTACAGTTGAGTAAATACCCTCCAGCAGCATTAATGCTTTTTCTTGCTCCAATCCCACGTCGGCAATGCCCGGCATACCGCCAAACCGCATGTACGCATCAAAGACTTCACTAATTTCATAATGCTCGCCGTTTTTATCAAAAGCTTGCTTTCGCATGCCTCCTAAGGCGCTTTTAGTCTCTCTTACTTCAAAGCCATGAAAAGATAAAAACTCAGAAAAGGAAAGCGGCAGCATTTTTATCTCTACGCATCTTCCTGATAAATAAGTGGCATATTCTGAGGAGAGCATATAGGCGTTTGAACCTGTTACATAGATATCGCAGTTAAAATCAACACGAAAAGAATTGATGGCATCCTCCCAATTGGGAATACGCTGAACCTCATCAAAGAAAAGATAAGTTCTTTTATTTGGCGATATGCGCTGTCTGACATATTCATACAAATCGTCGCTGCTAATATTTTTGAAAGCGTGAGATTCAAAATTCATCTCAAGAATTTGATCAGCTGTGATACCGTTTTCTTTCAGATGGTAAGCCGTTAATTTGAGTAAGCTTGATTTTCCGCATCTGCGAATACCTGTGATAACTTTTACAGGTTCTGTGTCCTTAAACGCTATAAGCTTATTTAAATATAAATCTCTTTTTTTGAGAGTATGTGTGTCAATCATTTTGCATACCTTCTTTCTATAATAATTATAGCATAAACTTCTAAAAAAATAAAGTTTATGCACTTTAGTGCACAAACTTTTAAAATCGGGCTTTTTATGCAGTTTATTAAGAGATCGATTAGTACCTGTTTTGTTCTATGCTCATATAATATCTGCTAAACTCAAAGGCTTTCTATTGCCGCAATATTCTTGGGTTAAATATATAAACGAAAGGTGAGATGTATGAAAAAAATTCTTGTGACCGGCGCTGCTGGCTTTATCGGCTTTTACTTGTCGAAAAGGCTGCTGGAGCAGGGCTATGAAGTCATTGGTATCGATAATATCAACGATTATTATGATGTAAGGCTCAAGCATTTCCGCCTGGACATTTTGCAAGGCTTTACTAATTTTATTTTTATCAAAGGAGATTTGGCGGATAAAGCGCTTATCGATAAGATTTTTGCCGATTATCAGCCAAGTGTTGTCGTCAATTTAGCGGCGCAGGCGGGTGTACGCTACAGTATTACCAATCCTGATGCTTACATCAATTCCAATATTATTGGCTTCTATAATATATTGGAAGCCTGTCGTCATTCCTACGATAACGGCGCGACTGGCGTGGGGCATTTGGTGTATGCTTCCTCGTCGTCTGTTTATGGTTCTAATAAAAAAGTTCCTTACAGCACGGACGATAAGGTGGATAATCCTGTTAGTTTGTATGCTGCGACGAAAAAGAGCAATGAGCTTTTGGCGCACGCTTACTCCAAGCTGTACAATATTCCCTCCACAGGCTTACGCTTCTTTACGGTTTATGGCCCTGCCGGACGTCCTGACATGGCTTACTTTGGCTTTACCAATAAGCTGCGGGCAGGGGAAAAGATTCAGATTTTTAATTATGGCAATTGCAAGCGTGATTTTACCTATGTGGATGATATAGTCGAAGGCATAATCCGCGTTATGGCTAAGCCGCCTGCTAGGAAAACAGGCGAGGACGGCTTGCCGCTGCCGCCCTATGCTGTGTATAACATTGGCAATAACAGCCCGGAAAACTTGCTGGATTTTGTCGATATCCTGCAGCAGGAGCTGATTCATGCAGGCGTGCTGCCAGCCGATTATGATTTTGCGGCGCACAAGGAGCTTGTGCCCATGCAGCCGGGGGATGTGCCTGTGACCTATGCCGATACCTCGGCTTTGGAAAGAGATTTTGGCTTTAAGCCCGGCACCAGCCTGCGTGAGGGGCTGCGTAAGTTCGCTGAGTGGTATAAAGAATTTTATATGAAAGAAGAAGGAGAAAAGTAAAATGAAAGCTTTTAAGGATTTGAAAATAGCCGTAGCCGGTACAGGTTACGTTGGCTTGTCCATTGCGACGCTGCTCAGCCAGCATCATCAGGTAACTGCCGTGGATATTGTGCCGGAAAAGGTGGAACTGATCAATAATAAAAAATCGCCCATTCAGGACGATTATATTGAAAAATATTTGGCGGAAAAAGAGCTGCACCTGACAGCGACTTTGGATGCTAAGGAAGCCTACGAGGACGCGGATTTTGTAGTAATCGCTGCGCCGACTAACTACGACAGCAAGAAGAATTTCTTTGATACCAGCGCTGTAGAAACGGTGATTAAGCTGGTTATGCAGTATAATCCCAACGCTGTGATGGTCATTAAGTCCACGATTCCTGTTGGCTATACTGCTTCAATTCGTGAGAAGATGGGGAGTAAGAATATTATTTTCAGCCCGGAATTTTTGCGGGAAAGCAAGGCTTTGTACGATAATCTGTATCCGTCCCGTATTATCGTCGGCACGGATATGAACGACGAGCGTTTAGTGGAAGCGGCGCATACTTTTGCCGCTTTGCTGCAGGAGGGCGCGATTAAGGAAAACATCGATACCTTAATTATGGGCTTTACGGAGGCTGAGGCTGTGAAGCTGTTCGCCAATACTTATCTTGCTTTGCGTGTTTCCTATTTCAACGAGCTGGACACCTATGCGGAGATGAAGGGGCTGGATACCCAGCAGATTATCGACGGGGTTTGCTTAGACCCGCGTATTGGCAGTCATTACAATAATCCCAGCTTCGGCTATGGCGGGTACTGCCTGCCGAAGGATACCAAGCAGCTGCTGGCAAATTACAGCGACGTACCGGAAAATCTGATCGAGGCTATTGTGGAAAGCAACCGTACCCGTAAGGATTTTATTGCCGAGCGCGTGTTGGAAATTGCCGGAGCTTATGAGGCTAATGATAACTGGAGCGCGGCTAAGGAAAAAGATGTTGTTGTAGGCGTCTACCGCTTGACGATGAAGAGCCATTCCGATAATTTCCGTCAAAGCTCGATTCAGGGCGTTATGAAGCGCATTAAGGCAAAGGGTGCGAAGGTAATTATTTACGAGCCCATGCTGCAGGACGGCGATACCTTCTTTGGCAGCGTAGTGGTAAATGATTTGGCAGAGTTCAAGAAGCAGAGTCAGGCGATTATTGCCAACAGGTATGATAGCTGTTTGGACGATGTGAAGGATAAGGTTTATACGAGGGATATTTTCCAGAGGGATTGATGAGGTTAATATGAAGCAAAACTCCGCTCGTGTGAGGGCGGAGTTTTGTTATGGAAAGACAAGATTCATGTTATGCTAACGTGTATCTTTATTTGCGGTTAGGTGTGCATCAATTTTAAGTGACTATACTTTGTATTTGCTTTATTTTCGTCTTTTTAATTAACACTCCACCAAAGTGTGTGGTGTACTCTGTCCTCCAACAGTTGTTTGTTAATGGATTTCACACACTCTCGATAATACGTTCAATCGATTAGATAAATTTTCGCTTTTATAAACTTAATTTTATTGTTTTGCACTAATATGCAATAGTTGGTTGCTCAATAATTAATGACAGGCTTTGCCACAAACCTTTTTTTATTTTCTCCTTCCGGCAGGATTTTTCCTTGTGAACAAGAATTATATAATATTACAGTTCTCACGAAGGAGGATGTGTCTTGCTTTATAAATTACTTTGTACCCTGCTGCTGATATTCTGTGCAGCGAGCATGCCGCTGGCAGGCGACGCCGCAGGTATTACGCAATACCCTAAGCTGGTAGAGGCCGATTATTGGACGGCGCAGAATAAGGATGGCGATAAGCTGCTTCTGGATGCGAAGGGCGTACAGTTCTTCAACGCCAAGGTTCGCGCTGCTTCCCGCAACGTGCCGGATCTTTTACACTATCCGGCGACAGTCAGCGGCGATTCCCTCAAAACCAGAATTATGGACTATTTGGTGCTGGAGGATGACCTGTATTTGCATGGCAATAAGGTCAGTGAAAACTATAAAAATATTTTGCGCAAGCAGACTAACGTGGGCGCTATTCCGGCGACTGTTACGCCGCGTTATGCGGTGACGGTACGCCGCAGTTCGCTGCGCAACCTGCCGACGGGCGAGGGGCTTTTCTATTATGCGGCGGAACGCAATTTTGATGTGCTGCAGGAAACATCCCTTGACCCGGGCGAACCGCTTGTGGTGCTGCACCAGAGCGCCAACAAGTATTTTTACTATGTGCAGAGCGTTAATTACAGCGGCTGGATAAGCACCTTTAATATTGCCTTTACCGATAAAAAGACCTGGCAGCAATATGCGGACCCAGACGATTTCTTGGTAGTGACAGCCGCTAATGTTTCGCTGAAAACTTCGGGCGAGCAGGTGATTTACCAGCAGGGCGCACGGCTGCCGCTGGTCAGCGAGCAGAGCGACACTTATATGGTGGAAGCGCCTGTGCGCAGCAAAACCGGCCTGCTGCAGAAGCAAAGGCTGCTGCTGCCCAGGTCTGCCGGTGTGCATAAGGGCTATTTGCCGTATACCTCTAATAATATTCTGCGCGCCGCCTTTGCGTTTTATGATATGCCCTATGGCTGGGGCGGCTTGAAAGACAGTGTGGATTGTTCTTCACTGGTGTTCAATGCGTACCGCACCGTGGGCGTTTACCTGCCGCGCAATGCAGACGAGCAGGAGGAAGGCGCAGGCACGAAGAAGCTGCTGGAAACGCTGGACGATAAGCAGAAAACTGCGGCTATCAACAGTCTGCGTCCGGGCGCGGCGCTGTATATGGATGGGCATGTAGTGCTTTATTTGGGACAGATTAACGGCGTGCCCTATGCTATTCATTCGTTAGGCTCTTATTTCAGCGGCGGACAGCGCCATGTAGTCATGAAGGTGGTTGTCAGTGATTTGAGCTTGCAGCGCAGTACGGGCGACAGCTTCCTGACGGATTTGCGTACTGCTGTGGAATTTAAATAATTTACATATGTAATGAGGAGATTAGAAGATGCTTAATGGATTTCAATGCCGGACCGCAGCTGTGAGCAATGCGGCTTATGATGGTGCGGATAGTATAGTTATCTTTTTATGTAAGGAATGTATTCCTGCTTTGGGGCGCTTGCAGCTGCCTGCGGCTGTGGAGCAGGCTGTGCGTGCTTATTTAAAAGCTTATGACGATGTTTATGAAGCAGAAGCGCTGCACACCTTGGTACTGCCGGTAGAAAATGGCTTGCTGACGGTGCTGTTGGCAGGCTGCGGCGCAGGCGGGGAGTGCAAGCCTGACGTGTTCCGGCGTGCTGCCGGTGCTGCGGCGCGGGCGCTGCACAAGGCTAAGGCGGGCAAGGCTGTGCTGGCTGGGCCGATTCTGCTGAATCCTAAGCGCGGGCCTTATTTGGAGGCCATAGCCGAGGGCTTATATTTGGGCGCGTATACCTTTGATATTTTCAAAAGCGAGTCTAAGCCTGCTGTTCCTTGCGCTGTGCAAATTGTATCGGCAGTGGACGAGGCGGACGCTTTAATGTCCAAGGCATATATTTCTGCCGAAGCAGTTTGCTATACCCGCGATTTGGTGAATAATCCCGGTAATTTACTGGTGCCGCAGAATTTGGCGGAAGAAGCCTTGCAGCTGGCAGAGGAGCTGCCCTTGGAGGTAGAGGTTTTAGACGCTACGATGCTGGCAGTCAAGAACATGAACGCTATTTTGGCGGTAGGACAGGGCAGCGTGCATCCGCCTTATTTGGTGGCGATAAAATATCAGGGAGCAGGGGACGCTCCCTTTACGGCCTTTGTTGGCAAGGGCATCACCTTTGACAGCGGCGGTATTTCCATTAAGCCTGACGATAATATGGGCGAAATGAAGGACGATATGAGCGGCGCAGGCGCAGTTTTGGGCGCGATGAAGGCTATTGCCGCCCTGAAGCTTCCCTGCAATGTGTTTGGCATTCTGGCCTGCGCGGAAAATATGCCCAGCGGCAGCGCTCAACGTCCCGGCGACATCGTGCGCGCCGCCAACGGCAAGACAATCGAGGTTGTTTCCACTGACGCCGAGGGGCGCATGGTTTTGGCGGACGCAGTTTGGTATGCCTGCCAGCTGGGCGCTAAGCGTGTTATCGACATAGCGTCGCTGACGGGAGCCGTTATTATTGCTTTGGGCAAGGAAACCAGCGGTATTATCGCTAACGACGACGCTTTGGCGGAGCAGATTAAGCTGGCTGGTAAGTATGCCGGCGAAGGCTATTGGCAGCTGCCCAGCCTGCCGGACTGCAAGGAAGCGTTGAAAAGCGACGTGGCCGATTTGCTGAACAGCACCGGACGTGCCGGAGGCTGCATTACCGGCGGCTTGTTCATCGGTGAATTTGTGGACAAGGATATTCCCTGGGCTCACATCGATATAGGCGGCACTTCTACCGCGGAAAAGACTGTAGGGCACAAGGTTAAGGGAGGCAGCGGCTTTGGCACGCTGACCCTGATTAAGCTGGCGGGTATGCTGTGATGCTGGTGGATTTGCATACGCACAGCACCTTTTCCGACGGACGCTATACGCCAACCATGCTGGTGGAGGAGGCGGCAGCGCAGGGAATCGTGGTTCTGGCCATTACTGACCACGATTCCTGGAACGGCGTGGCTGAAGCGCAGGCTGCCGCAGCGCGTTTAGGCGGCAAGGTGCGCGTACTGACGGGAGTGGAGCTGGGTACGCAGTACGAGAACGATTCTGTGCATATTTTAGGCTACCATGTGCGTACCGATTGCCTGGCTTTGCAGAATAAAATGGACGAGATGCGTCATGCCCGCGAGCGCAGGCTGTACGAAATGCTGGCAAAGCTGGACGCTTTGGGCTATCATGTGGAGGTGGAGGCCTGCGACCCGCGCAACAGGGCGGTGGGGCGGCCACATGTGGCTAAGGCGCTGGTGACTAAGGGCTATTTTGCTACCGTGCAGCAGGTGTTCGACGCTTTGCTGCGGCGCGGCGGCCCGGCCTATGTGCCCCAGCCCAAGCTGCTGCCGGACGAGGCTGTGGCGCTGATTCATGCTGCTGGCGGCAGTGCCGTGCTGGCGCATCCTTCGGAGCTGGCGGACCAAACATTGCCGGAGCGGCTTTTAAGCAGCGTACCCTTTGACGGGCTGGAGGTTTATCACCCCAGCGCAGATGCGGCGGCGCGCCGGCCTTGGCCGGGGGTGGCGCGCAGCCGCGGCCTGCTGGTGAGCGGCGGCAGTGATTTTCACGCTATTCCCGACCGCTTTCCTACCCGTTTAGGCGTGTGGCAGGTGGAATATAATGATGTTAAAGGTGTTATAGAATGGAAGTAGTAGCTTTTGTGGGACCCAGCGGTACGGGCAAAAGCCATCATGCCATAGGCGTGGCCTTCGATAATAAATGCGACGCTATTATTGACGACGGCCTGCTGATTAAGGGCACGAAGATTTTAGCAGGTACCTCTGCGAAGAACGAGCAAAACAGAATACAGGCCGTGAAAAGGGCTATCTTTACGGAGGACGAGCATGCCCGCGCGGTACGGGAAGCCTTGGAGAGCAGCAATATCCACCGTCTGCTGATTATCGCCACCTCGGACAATATGATTAAGAAAATTGTGGGACGTTTGCATTTGGGCCTGCCGGTGAAAACGGTGTATATCAACCAGATTGCCAGCAAGGCGGAAATCAAAAAGGCACGTTATTCCCGCCTGCAGGAAGGCAAGCATATCGTGCCCGTGCCCACGGTAGAATTAAAGCCGCATTTTACCGGCTATTTTGCCGATTTACCCTATAATATTTTTTCCAGCCAGCGGCGGCAGGAAAAGGACGCTGACCGCAGTATCGTGCGCCCTGCGTTCAGCTTTTACGGTAAGCTGCTGATTGCCGATAACGCTATCGAGGATATCATCCATATTATTGGCGGCAAGCTGGAGGGTGTGGAGCGGGTGACAAGCATAAAGGTGCGCCGCCGCAGCGACAGCAGCAAGGGCATCGTCATCAGGGTAGAGGTCGTGCTGTATTACGGTGTGAAGCTTTTTGCCGTTACGCGGCAGATGCAGGCTAAGATTAAAGAAAAAATTGAATACATGACGGCTATGCAGGTGAAGAATGTGGACGTTTCTATCCGCAGTTTGGCGATTAAGCATAAATGAACGGTGGCAGCGCCGGTTCTGCTCACATTGTTGCAGGTAATTCAGGCAATAAAAAAGCCTCCCGCAGGGGAGGCAATTTTTTTTGCTTATTGCAGCGGCTGGCTGACGGCGTCGGGCTGTTCAAAAATAAACGCCGGGGACGGATAGTAGAACTGGCAGTGCTGGAAGTTGATGGCTTCGGTGGAGAAGCGTTTCAGCAGAGCGTAAGAAGCGCGTTCTTCAAAGTCGATGAGGTTGTCCTTGTTGATGTCAGCGTCCTTGACGATAACCAGCAGGTAGGCGGGAACGTCGGGAGCGTCCTCCGGCACCTGGCTGCGATCTAGGGGAATATTGGGGACGATTTCCAGCTGGCCGATGGGCTGTTGGTTTTCATTGTACAGCATACAGCCGTAAACATTTTGGTACAGGGTGCGTACCAGTCTTAATTGATAAGCTCCGGAACTCATGGATAAAATTCACTCCTTCAAAAATTTCAGGCTCAGACCCTTCGGCAGGCGGCGTTGTATGCGCTTTGCATAAGGGCTGCTCAATAAACAATAATTATAGCACTAATATTGTAACATAAATTACGTAAATAGGCAAAAACTATCGTAATAAGCTTTGACAAAAGTAAAAATATACATTTTTAGTGCATATGCTTGCCGAAAAGGTGAAAGCAGGCGGGCAAATGTGAATTTTTATTCTTAAAGTATTTTGTATACAATCGCTTTTTGACTTAATTCTAGCAGGATTTTGCCAAAAGACCACGAATTAGAATAACAAAGATATGTTGCTTCTGTCCTAGCGCATATTCAAAGACAAGGAGGGGAATCTTAAATGAAAAAAATCTTAGCTTTTTTACTTGGTATCATGGTAATGGCAACTATGATCGCAGGCTGCGGCGGCGATAAAAAAGAGGAAAAGAAACCGGCTGCTCAGAAATTCATTAATATTGCTACCGGCGGTACTTCCGGTACTTACTTCCCGTTGGGCGGCGCTCTGGCCGATATTCTCAACAAGAATATTCCGGGCGCTAACGCATCCGCTCAATCTACTGGCGCGTCCGTTGCTAACGTAAACCTGCTGAACCAAGGTAAAGTAGAAATTGCTTTTATTCAAAACGATATTGCTTATTATGCCGCTAACGGCACCGAAATGTTCAAGGATAAAAAAGTTCCCGGCCTGCAGGGCTTGGCAACTTTGTATCCTGAAACCGTGCAGATCGTTACCCTGAAAAAATCCGGTATTCAGACTGTAGCCGATTTTAAGGGTAAACGCATTGCCGTAGGCGCAGCTGGCTCCGGTACTGAAGCCAACGCTCGTCAGATTATGGCGGAATACGGCATTACTTACGATGATATTAAAGTTCAATATCTGTCCTTCGGCGAAGCTGCCAGCGCTTTGAAAGACGGCAATGTTGACGCTGCTTTCGTAACTGCCGGCCATCCGACCGCAGCTATTCAGGATATTTCTACTCAGAACGAAGTAGTTCTTGTTCCGGTTGAAGCAGACAAAGCCGACTCTCTGATTAAGAAATATCCGTTCTACACCAAATTGGTTATCAACAAAGGCACTTATGCTAAACAAGAAGCCGATGTTCCGGCCGTGGCTGTAAAATGCATGCTGGCAGTTACCGATAAGATGGATGCTGACACCGCTTACAGCGTAACCAAAGCTCTGTACACCAATCTGGACCGCATGAAGACCGCTCATGCAGTAGCCGCTTCTATTACTAAAGAAACTGCTAAAGACGGTATGTCCATTACCGTTAACCCGGGCGCAGAGAAATTCTTTAGCGAAAAATAAGATTCTTCGATGATGCCGAACTTCAAAGACCGGAAACCGGCGATTGCCGGCTCCCGGTCTTTTTTCCCAATAACGCTTTTTTTAATTTTAGTAAGTGCTTTTGCGATATTCTGTGTTTGGTACGGCACGCGGCTGGTGGTAGCTGTGGTGCCGGAGGGAGTAAGGAAACCATTTTGTTTTGGTACTTATCCTGGCGATGCCTGGAATATACGTTTGACGCATTCTGTGGAAAAAACGGAATGGGACGAATATTTTAGAGTGAACGCCGTTGACGATATGACTATGACGCATACCCGCTTTGAATCTTTGGGGTGGGGCTATCCCTATTCGCCTGCCGACGGTAAATTATCCAGTACGCCTGACGGTAAATTTATTGTAGAAATGAACAGACCATACCGGCAGATAAATTTGCGTATTTCCGAGCAGGCCATGCAGCATTTGGCGCACGGAAAGGACGATTACGATTTAATTGGGCTGTACGGCCAGGGAACTGCGGTTACAATAAAAGTTCAGTATCGCTACCAGTATTTGCTGGAAAATTATTTTTAGGTTTATTTAATGAGAGGAGCTGATAACCGATGTCTGCAAAAGAAAAAGAGGTCAGAGAGCTTTCTGCAGAAGAGGTGCTGCAAAAATTTGATAAAGAATCAAATAAACGCGAAATGACAGGCTTCTGGGGTTATGTCATTAATGCTATTTGTATTTTATTCGCTATTTTCCAATTATATACGGCCACATTTGGCATTTTGGACGCGCATCTGCAGCGCGCTGTCCATTTAGCTTTCGGCTTTTTGCTGATTTTCCTGTTGTATCCGGCGCGGCAGTCTTGGTCCAAGCGTTCCATGCATCCTGTGGACGTGGTTTTCGCCGTAATCAGCGCTTTTTCTGCTATCTACATTGTTGTCAATTATAACGAATTGGTGCTGCGCGCAGGTATGAATACGGAAACTGATTTTATCATCGGCTTAATCGGTACGATTATGGTTTTTGAAGCGGCGCGCCGCGTCGTAGGCTGGCCTATGATTATCGTAGCTTTCGTTTTCCTGCTGTACGCTTTCTTAGGCCCTTATGTTCCGGGTATTATGGCGCATCGCGGCGTGGGCTTCCAGGAAATGTTTGACCACCTGTATTTCACTACAGAGGGTATTTTTGGCACGCCGATGGGCGTATCTTCGACCTTTATTTACCTATTCATTCTGTTCGGCTCCTATTTGGAGGCTACCGGTCTGGGCAAATTCTTCATTGATTTGGCTAACGCTATTGCCGGTTGGGCGGCAGGCGGCCCGGCAAAGGTTGCCGTTCTGTCCTCCGGTTTAATGGGTACCGTATCCGGTTCTTCCGTAGGCAACGTTGCCGGTACTGGCGCGTTCACCATTCCGATGATGAAAAAATTGGGCTACCGTCCCGCTTTTGCTGGCGCTGTTGAAGCCGCCGCTTCTACCGGCGGTCAGCTGATGCCCCCTGTTATGGGCGCGGCTGCCTTCCTGATGGCAGAATTTGTCGGCGTACCGTATTTTGACGTTGTTAAGGCCGCCGTTATTCCGGCTATGTTGTATTACATCGGCGTATGGCTGGGCGTACATTACGAAGCGAAAAAATTTGGCTTGAAGGGTACTCCTCGTGAAGAGCTGCCTAAGTTTAAAGACCTGTTCCTGGAAAAAGGTCATTTGGCTATTCCTTTGATTGTTATTATTTACTTGCTGGTAAGCGGCTATACTCCTATGCGCGCTGCTTTGGCGGCCATCGCCTTGAGCATTATCTGCGCTTGTCTGCGTAAATCCACCCGCATCAGCTTCGGTCAAATAGTGCAGGGCTTAATTGACGGCTCCAAAGGCGTTTTAGGCGTACTTATTGCCTGCGCTACCGCCGGTATTATTATCGGCGTTGTTACCAAGACCGGCGTTGGCTTGAAGGTTGCTACCGCGCTGCTGGATTTAGCAGGCGGACAGCTGCTGCCGGCTATGTTCTTTACCATGATTACTTCGCTGATTTTGGGCATGGGCGTGCCGACCACCGCTAACTATGTAATTACTTCCACTATTGCGGCTCCGGCTTTGGTGCAGATGAATGTACCGGTACTGGCAGCTCATATGTTCGCGTTCTACTTCGGCATTGTGGCCGACGTAACGCCGCCTGTCGCTCTGGCCGCTTACGCAGGCGCTGGTATTGCCGGCGCTAATCCTATGCGTACCGGCGTTATAGCCGCTAAGCTGGCTATAGCCGCCTTTATCGTGCCGTACATTTTCGTACTGGCCCCGGAGCTTTTGATGATTGACGCTACGCCGTTGACCATTACCTTGAGCGCCTGCACCGCTATTATTGGTATGTGGGGCGCTTCCATGGCGATGATTGGTTTCTGCCAGAATGTGCTGAGCCTGCCGCAGCGTTTACTGTTCCTGGTAGGCGGCATCTGCATGATTATCCCCGGTACGATTACCGATGGTATTGGTATCGCGTGCATCGTTGTAGCTTATTTGTGGCAAAAAACTAATAAACGTAAAGGCGCTATTACACAAGACGAAGATTTCTAAAATGCTTTGCATAGCAGAACTCCCCCGGCGATTGCTGGGGGAGTCAGACTGTAGAAAAACCCATGTTTCTCTCTTTCAAGGGAAGCATGGGTTAATTT
>NZ_CAJMEH010000049.1 GCF_905212365.1 uncultured Phascolarctobacterium sp. | reverse complement strand
TAATGCCATAGCCATTGCGAGTACTAAGGATTTTTTCATTTTGTTTTCCTCCTCTTCAATGAGAGATTTTTATTTATTACAAAATCTCCTTGCGCAGGCTCATGTACTGCAGTCCGCTAAAGTTGCCTTGTTTCCTCCAGCTTGCAGTCATTACCCGTGCCTCAGAAATTTTATAATACGTGGGGTGGAAGCAGCCTGCGATATACTTGCCTAGGGTATATCATTTGCTAAGCTACTGTGATTATTATATGCTATTTTGACCGCGCAGTCAACATCTTTTTTCTGAAAATTTCTGTTAAACTTATCTTCTGTTACAGTTTTTCTTATGTAAGGATTAAGAAGCGAGAGGAAAGTAATAGGATTCGCGTAATCCTTTAACTCTTCTAAAAGTATCTCCAATGTTTTTATCATTTTTTACCTCATAGTACTATTTTATAGTACTGCGAGGTGAAAATAAAGCGTTTTCTTCCGTTTCCGTATTTATATTACAAAAGTAAAAGCCGTAGCACCCCAAAATTTTTGAAGCAGCGCTGCGGCTCTAAAGTTATTCAGTCAAACAAATTCTACTTGCGATTATTTTTTGCTTCCTGCGGCACAAAGGCTTGCGCTTCCGGGTCAAATTCCAAACCGTCGTAAACGGTGTTAATTTTTACCTTGCCCTGCAATACCTGCGTGCGTAGCTTTTCCAGCTTGCGAACGACGCGCGGCGGCACCTGTTCGGATACTGCCAAACGCACTACGTCCGCGTTTTCCAAACCGATAACGCTGATAGTATTAGCGGAAAACTTACCGTCCGTAAAATCCTTGGCCGCGTTAAAAATAGCAACGCTGGAATCTGCTACTGCCGAACCGATGAATATGGGTGAAACCTCCGTCCAATCGATAACATTGCCGATTTCCTTAACCTTGCCGTTAGCGGCGATAACGTCGTTCACGCCGAAGCGTCCTCCGTTGAGCATCGTATAAATCACATCGCAGCCAGCCTTGATTTCACCCTCTGCAGCCTTGGCGTTAACAGCGTTATCATCCAAATTACCGGTAAAATGGGTATAAAATTCCGCTTTGGCATTAACGCGATGCAGCCCGTCGTAAAAAGCGGCGCGCGCCTGCAAGCCGGGCTTCGGCCAGGCGCCGGAAATATGCCCCACCTTATCCGTCTTAGTCATATACCCTGCCAAGGCGCCCGCCAAAAAAGCGGACTGCTCCTGATCTACTTTATAGCTGCTGACATTTTCACTTTTGACGTTGCCTTGAATAACCACGAATTTAATCTGCGAAAATTCCTTGCTGATTGCTTCCACCGGCGCGTTGCACTGCCCGCCATGAGCAATAATCAGCTGCGGCCCTTCCTGCGCCAAACGGCGCAGCTCAGCGGTCAAAACATCTTTGTTGGATGTAGCCGAAACGTCGTAAACGCATTTTACATTTTTAGTTAATTCCTGAGCAATGCGCTGATACCCGCGATAACCGGCCTCCATAAAGCCGTTGTCCTTAGCGTTGCCGGGCAGCAGCACGGAAATTTCCGCTTTTGCAGCCGCGTCAGTCACAGGAGTTTCTACAACCGCAGCCTGCGCCAAGCTGCTGAACATCATGGAAGTGAAAACAACCGCCAAAAATTTTTTACTCATCTTCATACAACATCCCTCCTGATTATTTTATTTAGGGCATCATTAAATATTTTTCTAATTCTTTCCGCAAAGCTGGCAAATCATACTTAATAGTATCCCAAACAATACTCATCTCTACCCCATCGTAGCCATGCACTATTCTATTCCTCATACCATACATTTGCTTCCACGGTATTGTTTTAATTTCAGTTTTGGCGGTTTCACTTAAATCTGTTTTTGCCAATTCTCCAATTTGCATTAAGTTAAAAACACAAGCTTCTACTCGCATACTATCTTCTTCAAAATCATGTAACGATTGACACTTATCGCAATACTTCAAAACAGCTTTTATATGTTTATGAATTTTCTCCAAAACTTTCTTATCATGATTATCCATATATTACTATCCCCGTGCTTTCTATCTCTTTTTGAATATCAGAAGAATTGATGATTTGGCTTTTATCTAATAAATCGACTGTTCTTCCCATTACATTCACCGTATCTTCAAGTAATCCATAAAAAGCCAAGCCTCTTAAATTACTATCAACCATAATATCTATATCACTGCTGTCTTTGGCAATTCCTTTAGCATACGAACCAAAAAGCACAGCTTTTTTTATTTTATATTTTTTAAAAACTGGCTGGAGTTTTTCCTTAATATCTGCGATAGAATATATTTTCTGATACATCATCTTTCACTCCTTCCTAATTTATATTTTAGCACATCAACAGCTATCATGTCATTATTATTCAAGCAGCTTATAATAATTCAAAATGACAACAAACAAAAAATAAGAGCACTACCCTGCGGTAATGCTCTTAGCTTCAGCAATAATTATTTAATATATTCATCTTCCAGCTTGTCCAGAGTGCCGTCCATATCCTTTTCTTCCATGAAGAAATTTACATAGTTCAGCCATTCCTGATCGCCTTTAGCCATCAAAATACCGAATTGATTTTTAGTGAAGGGGTCGTCGATCAGCGGCGCAGCCAGGCGCGCGTCGTCGCGCACATAACGTCTGGCCTCCATGGTTTCCGTAATCATCACGTCCGCCTTACCCTCGGCAATCAGCGAAGGAATTTCCGCATTCTGCGGATGTACCAGCAAGGTGCAGTCCGGCAAATTGGACAAAGCAAATTTTTCGTTAGTGCCGCCGGGATTTACCATCACGCGCACACTCTTCTTATTCAAATCCGCTTCGGAGGTGAATTTTTTAGCGTCCTCCTTGCGGCACAAAATAGTTTTGCCAAACAGCAAATAGCCGTGGGACATATCCATATCCTTGGCGCGGGCAAAGGTACGGGTGATGCCGCTGATAGCGATATCAAATTTACCGGCCATCGTGTCGGCGGACAGCGTTTTCCAAGTTGTAGGCACATACTGCACCTTTACGCCCAAGGACTGCGCCAAAAGCTCCGCTACCTCGCAGTCAAAGCCTTCATACTTACCGGTTTCCTTATTCAGATAGGACATGGGCTTATAATCGCCGGTGCTGCCTACCAAAAGAGTTCCGCGCTCCTGAATATCCTGCAATCTGCCCGCTTCGGCCGACGGCAAAAGACCGCCCACACCCAGCATCGCTGTTGCCAGCAAAGCGCCTGCGCATAATTTTTTGAAATTTACCATACTACAATCCTTCCTTTCGAAAATTTATATGCGATTTATATAGAATTATAGTACAGATTTCTAGATTATGCCAGATTTTTTATTTATTGGTCGCTCTTGATGCAGCCAACTGTAAGTAATTTTACATAAAGAAAGCGGACGCCGCAGCGCCCGCTCGCACAACAATTTAATTTTTCTTTCCGCTTACATGGTAGCGATAAAGTAAGCGATGCTGCTTACTAAAACCGTCAGCGTAATCATCATAGGATCGGCGACGGAGGTACGGTAATTTTCCGGATTATAATGGCTACGCTTACGGAAGGGCTTAGCGTCCAAAAATTCCATCGGATTAGCCGTCAAATCCATAAATTTTTCATACAGCACGCCCCAGGCTCCGCCCAACGCGCCGCACAGCGCGCAAAACAAAGAGCTGACTCTGAAAATCAAAAAGGCGAAGGGCTTGCGGTAGAACCAATCCGTATCCAGGCTGATAGCCGTATGCGGCTCCATGCGCGGCAGGAACATCATAAAGGGAACCAGCGCCATGCCCAGCATCTGCACATATTGCAGCACATGAGCCGCCGCAAAGGGATGATAGGGCTCCATTTCAAAGGGCAGATAACGGTACAGCAAATCAGGATATACGCCGTAGAGGAAGCACAGAAAAGCGCTGATGCTCATAGCCAGCTTCATATTAAACGGCAGCGGCGTTTTAATTGCCGCGCCCTTATCGTCCTTGCGCAGGAAAATGAAGTAGCCCATTTTCAAAGGAATGGACAAAAATGTACCGATGGCAGCCAGCTCCAGCAGCGTATATACCGCGCCGTGACCGGCAGCATAAGCGGCGTTGACAGTAATGGCCTTACTGATAAAGCCGTTGAACAGCGGAATACCGGCGATGGAAAAGGCTGCGGAAAAGAAGCAAACGCAGACCAGCGGCAGCTTTTTCGCCATGCCGCCCAGCTTATTGATTTCTTTAATGCCGGTGGCATAAATGATAGCGCCAGCGCACATAAAGAGCAGGGATTTAAACAGAATATCGCAAAAGGCGTGGGCCGTCGCGCCGTTAAGCGCCATACCCGTACCGATGCCCGCGCCGGCCACCATAAAGCCGGTCTGGGAAATGATGTGATGAGCCAGCAGCCTGCGCATATCGTTTTCCATAATCGCGTAGCAGGCCCCGTACAAGGCCATCAGCACGCCGCCCCACATGAGCAGCTCGGTTCCGGCAAATTCTCTGATTAAAGCGTAAACCGCAACCTTGGTCGTCAGGCAGCTCATAAAAACGCCGCCGGTAAGCGTGGAATTAGCGTAAGCATCCACCAGCCAGGCGTTGACCGGAGGCATAGCCACGTTGACGAACATGCCGACCAGCACAAACCAATACGCTAAAGTATTGGTCTTGCCCGTCAGGCTTTCCATAATAATGGAATCGTTGGTGTAAGCCGTAAGGAAAATGCCTGCCAGCAAAACGCCGCCGCCCAGCATATGCACCAGCATATAGCGGAAGCCCGCCTTGCGGGATTCCGCGCCGGGATTGCACCATACCAGGAACAGGGATGATACCGCCAGGGATTCCCAGAAGAAAATGAAGGACAGCCAATCCTTCGCCAGCGTAACGGAAATAGCGCCGCCGGCATAGAGCATGCAGCACAAAGCCTCCATGCGGTTTTCGTTATGCGCCGCATAAATGCCGCTGACCAAGGCCAGCACGGAAAAGATAAAAGTAAATATCCAGCTTAATTTGTCAACGTACATCAAATGCAGCTGCAAATCATTGACAAAGGGAACGACGACCTCCGTTCCTATTTCCAGCTGCAGCGCCGCGCCGACAGCGGCCAACGGCCCCAGCGCCAGCACAAATTTACGGATGCATTTGGGCGCCAGCATAGCAACCACGCCGACGACCATTAAAATCAGACCGGGATGAAGCATTAAATTATTCATCATCATCACCTCTGCCTTCGTAATCATCATTATAATAGTCCTCGTCGCGCTGAAGCAGCGGGGCCATAATCAATTTGGCAACGATTATCAAAACCCAACAGCCTGCAAAGCCAAAGAAAATATTATAGCCAAAGGGCAGCGGCCACCAGGCGGGCGCATGCAGATGCACGCCGCACAGCTCGGCCACAGCCGAAACGATTAACACTGCCAGACAAAGCAGGTATACTGATTTTTTATTCATTACAGCCACCCCCCATGCCAGCCTGCGCAAACCGTGTTGGATACCATTACCGTCAGCCGGTAGAAGTGCGGATAAATATTAGGCACTATACCTAAAACGATGGCGATGAGCGTCGTAATGCAAATGGGTATCAGCATGGAATAGCTGATTTCGCCGTATTCGCGGAATTTTTCCTGCGGGTCCTTACGGAAGAAGGCCATCTGTGAAACCGGTATCAGATAAGCCGCCGCCAATAAACCGCTGGCCACCCACAGCAAAACGTACAGCGGCTTGCCCGCCTGCAAAGCGCCCAGGCACAAATTCCATTTACTGATGAAGCCTACCAAAAACGGAACGCCGGCAATGCCCAGCGAAGCGATGGTAAAGCAGGTCATAGTCACCGGCAGCTTTTTGCCGATGCCATACAGTTCGCTGATATTGTTGCGGTGAGTGCGGGCGATAATCAGGCCCGCGCACATAAAGAGGGTAATCTTCATCACGGCATGCGCTACCAGATGCAGGTACGCGCCCTTAATGCTGATGGGCGAAATCAGCGCCGCGCCTAAAACTATATAGGACAGCTGGCCGATGGTGGAAAAAGCCAAACGGCGCTTCAAGTGGTCCTGCCGCAAAGCGATGAGCGAGGATACCAGAATACTGATAGCCGCCGCCCAGGCCAGCACGTCGGTAACGCCGATTTCCGCCAGCAGCTTGGGCCCAAAAACGAAACCGATAATGCGCAGCACGGCGAAAACGCCGGTTTTAACAACTGCAACCGCATGCAGCAGCGCCGATACGGGCGTAGGCGCGATCATCGCCGCAGGCAGCCAGCCGTGCAAGGGCATTACGGCAGCCTTTACGGAACCGGCCAGAATCATCAGCACGAAAACGGCCTGCAGCACCCATCTGGGAGCCATATCGGCAGTCAGGAAACCGCCCGGCGTAAATTCCATCGTACCGCTGATGCAGTAAACGGCAATCACGCCAGCTAGGAACAGCTGGCCGGAAATCAAGGTATAAATCAAATATTTGCGGCTGGCCATCAAAGCTTCTTCGTTGCGCTTATGCAGCACCAACGGATAGCTTGCAAGTGTCAGCAGCTCATAAAAGATGAAGAACGTCAATAAATTTTCGGCCATGGCAATGCCCATAACCGCGCTCATGCAAATGGCGAAAGCCGCAAAGTAACCGGTCTGCTCGCTTTCGTTATTGCAGCGCATATAGCCGATGGAATAGAAATTCATAGGCACCCACAGCATGGAAGCCAGCACGGCAAAAATCATACCTGCCGGGTCCGTGCGCAGCGTCAGTCCCACAGTGTCGGTAATCTGGCACAGCGTCCATTGGTATTGGTTGCCATCCAAAACTGCCGGCAGCATAGAAAGGATAATGCCGAATTTCAGCACGGAAGCGATAACGCTCCACGTCTCGCGCAAGTTAGGCCAACGGCGGCTGAAGGCAATCAGCACCGCGGCCAGGAAGGAAACGCCTACTGCCAGAAATGGTCTGCAATCTATAATCGTCATCTCAGAAACACCTCCGGCAAGCCTAATTTAATAATATCCGTAACAATGTCCACGCTGTAGAAGCCCAGCACCAAAATGCCGATGCCGGTAATAAAGATGGGCAGCGCCATCGCAAAGGGCAGCCCCAGCTTGCCCTGGTGCGGATGCACCTCAGTCAAAGAGGCTTCGCGCTGAATAAACATCTGCTCAATGATACGGAAGAAGTAAATGGCGTTCAGCAGCGAGCTGATAACCAACACGGCAATGTAAAAATATTGCTGTCCGGTATAAGCGCCCAGCATCAAATACCATTTGCTGAAGAAACCGGCGGTAGGCGGCAGGCCGATCATGGACAAGGCCGCCAGCGTCACTGTAATGGTACTGATGGTCATTTTTTTATTCATGCCGCCCAAGCGGTACAGATTAACCTCGCCGAAGCGGTATTCAATACCGCCGATAACCAGGAACAGGCTGCATTTCATCAGCGCATGGTTAATCATGTGCAGTACCGCGCCGATAAAGCCGTACAAATTGCCCATAGCCAGGCCGATGGCAATATAGCCGATCTGCGCCACGCTGGAATAAGCCAGCATACGGCGAAAATCGTACTGCGCCATGGCCATGATGGAACCTATCAGAATACCGGCCACGCCCAAAATGCCCAGCACATTCAGCGCGCTGTGCAGCACCGGGTTATCAACCTTAAAGATATAATACATGAAGCGGATTAACGCATAAGCCGGAGCCTTACTCATGCAGCCTGCGATAAAGGCCGCAGCGCCGGGATGAGCAAAGGTGTAGGCGTCGGGCTGCCAGCCGTGCAGCGGGAACAGTGCCATCTTAATGCCGAAGCCGATGATGAAGCAGGCCACCGCAATAGCGAACAGCGGCGAATTCATATGGGGCACTACCCGCGCCGCCAGGTCCGCCATATTCAGCGTACCGGTCAAAGCGTACAAATAGCCTACGCCCAGCAGGTATAAGGACGCGCCGATAGTACCTATAAGCAGATAGCGGAAGGCTGCCAGCATGGATTTTTTGCCGCCCAGGGCAATCAGCCCATAGCCGGACAGGGACATAATTTCCAAATAAACATACAGATTGAAAACGTCGCCCGTAATAATCATGCCGCACAGGCCCACGGTAAGCAAACCGAACAAGGTGTAGTAGCCGCCGACATGCAGCCAGTCCTCATCCTTAACGAAGGGCTTGCTGTACAGCGCCACCAGCATGGAAATAGCCGTAACCAAAACGGCCAGCACACTGTTCAACGGGTCCATGGCAAATTCAATGCCCACCGGCGGAGCCCAGCCGCCCATCCAGTAATGCACGGTCTGACCACCGCTGACCAGCACCTGCTCCAGCACCGCCAGCGAACTGATAAACGCGCCAGCGATGGACGCCATCACGATCCAGGAGCCCAGGTTTTTACTGATGCGGCTGAACAGCATACATAAAAGCGACGCCGTTAAAGGTAAAAGTACAATAAAAACAGGAGCGTGCTGCGTCATTTGCTGGCCCTCCTCAATACCTCTACCTCTTCTACGGAGCCATAAATTTCCTTAATGCGCATCAAAAGCGCAATGGCCACGCCCGTAGTACCAAGGCTTACGACGATAGCCGTCAGCATCAGGCCGTGGGGCAGGGGGTTGATATAAAAATTAGGGTCCGTCGTAACGCCGTTTTGAATGGGAATCATCGCCCCATCCTTTTGCGCGAAGCACAGATAAAAGAAAATGACGGCAACCTGCATCACGTTCATCGCCATAAGCTTTTTCATATAGTTTTTGCTCAAAACCATACCGTAAACGCCCAGGAAGAACAAAATCATGACCAGGGAGTAGATGCCTTTAGTTTTTAAAAATTCATTTAACACTTCCATCATCTTCACCCCTTTTCACAATCGCATCCAGCAGGTTGATAATCGTCATCATAACGCAAATCGCTACGCCGATTTCAATAAGAAAAATGCCCAGCGCATGCATTTCATGCTTCGGCTCCAAATGTAGCGGCATATAATCATAATTCAGGAAAAAGTCCGCGCCGCCGAATAACGTCAGCCAACCGGTAAAGGCGTATAAAAACGTGCCCACGCCGGCCAGCACAACCGATGTTTTGCCCAGCACATTAAAATCGGCGTCCATGCCCAAAATCAAACGGGAAAGCAGCACGCCAACCGCCAGCAAAGCGCCGGCCTGGAAGCCGCCGCCCGGAGAAAATTCGCCCAGGCACAAAACGTAAATGCCGTAAACAATAGTAAAGGGCACCAGCATACGAAAGGCCACATTCAGGATGAGGCCGCCAAACGGTTCTTTCATTTGATAACCTCTCCTTCCTCAGGATCTTCCGGCTCTTCTTCCGGACGCCTGCCCACAGGATTACTGGTCAGCACCAGCACCGTCGTCAAACCGGCCAAAAACATTACCGAAGTTTCCCACATCGTATCGAAGCCTCTGTAATCGATGATGACGCCGGTAACAATGTTAGGCGAACCCGTATCCTCCGCACTGCGGGAAATATAGGTCGGAGTAACATGCTGGTTAGGCGCAGTATTGGCGTCGCCAATTTCCGGCAGATAGGTTACGACGGAACAGAACATACCCGTCATAACGGCAAGAATTACAGCTACTAAACCGCGCATTATTTACACCACCTGTCAATTTTTTTCAACGAAGCGACGAAGAAAATCGTCGAAATCGTACCAATAACCGCCTCCGTAAAGGCCACGTCCGGCGACCCCATCATCAAATACAGCAGTACGGCGCAGAAGCTGAAACCGCTGTAAATAATTGCCGCGCTTAAAATATCCTTGCAAAAGATAACGGCGCAGGTAATCAAAATCAGGAAGATCAATAAAATTGCCTCAATAATATAAATCTGCATTTATTTTTCCTCCTTCTTTTTCAAATTGCCCACCGGCTCGTCAGCGCCATGGTCAGGCTTTTCCAGCCCCACCAGCTTTTTGGCGCCCTTGCTTTCCAGCGTCCATACAGGATGCCCAGATTTATAGGCCGCTTTACTAAGAATGTGAGAACCGATAGGGTTAGCCAGAAAAACGATTAAGAAGACAAAGGCCATTTTAACCGTCGTCAGCGTCGCGCCCTCGTAAATCATCAGACCGATAAAGGACAGTGCGCAGCCCAGGGTTTCACTGTTGCCGGAGGCGTGGATTCTGCTATAAAAATCAGGCAGGCGCAGCATACCGATGGCCGAGCCTACGAAAAACACTAAGCCGCACAGCATAAATAACGCGGCTATTACCTCTCTGAGAGAATTAAAACCGAACGCTTCTATCATATATTTTTACCTCCCAGATATTTTGCCACGATCACGGAGCCGATAAAGCCCAGGAAGGCATAGGATATGGCAATATCCACATACATATCGGGGCGGCCGTCGATATAACCGAACAGCACCAGCAGCAAAATCGTATCCGCGCCGATAACGCCCAAGCCGTTCATACGGTCATAAATCGTGGGGCCATAGAACAGCCGCTGCAGCATCGCGCCCATAACAAAGATTATGGAAATCATCAAGATAAAGAAAATAACCTGCATAATCATTCCTCGCTCTCTGCCACAGCAAAATTAAATTCTTCGCCATACAGCTCGGCAATCTTGCGCTGCATAGAACCGTCCAGCACGCCGGCCGCCGCTCCCGCAGTCAGCGCGTGAATTTCGTACAAACCGTCGTCGGTAACGTTAATAGTTACTGTACCGGGCGTCAGCGTAATGGAATTAGCCAGCACCACAGAAGCCATGGGATTGTCCGCCTTGAAATAGAAGCGCACTACCTTGGGATCGATGTTCAGCTCCTGACTGGTCGTGGCCAGCAAAACGTCGATATTCGCCAGCACCAGCTGCCACATCAGCCAAAAGAAATACATGATAAATTTAGGAAGCGAAACGCCAAACACAAAATATTTTTTGCTGCCGTCCTTATTGGGAACCAATAAAAGCGGATATGTCAGCCACGTTGTTACCACGGCTGTTAAAACTCCATAAACAACAAATTTGGTTTCGCTTCTGCCCGACAGCACCATCCAAAACACAAAAAGCGCTAAGCACAGGCAAAGCTTATGTACTGAAGGTGAGCCTGCAATATTATTTTTATTCACTGCTACCTGTTTTCCCACAGCTACCACCTTTCTTTTGTAAATCTATTTCTTGAAAATCACACTCATCCACGTTCAGCATTCTGCAAGCCAATCGTCGCACGCGCTCAATATCAGCTGTCGCGCAAATTTTTAATTTACCCTGTCCTTTAGAACGCAAACGCTCTAAGCTTTGCAGCTCTGCTGCTGCCAGCTCGCTTGTCGCTACCGCTGGGTCGATAACGGTAACGCCTGCGCCAAACTCTTTGGCAATCTGCTCTTTAATGAACGGGTAATGCGTGCAAGATAAAATCAAAGCGTCAATCCCCGCTTTTTTCAGCGGCGCAGCATATTCGGCAACAGCCGCCGCCAGCTCCGGGCTGTCAAATTTTTCGCCTTCGATTAACGGCACAAATTTAGGGCACGCCGTCGGATAAACCTCCGCAGACACATCCAGCTCCAAAATCGCTTTTTTATGCGCCTCGGTACCAATAGTAAAGGGCGTAGCCAGCACGCCAATCTTTTTCTTTTTGCTGGCCGCTAAAAGCAGTTTTTCGCCCTTGGACATACCTACGATTGAAAATTTATGCTCGCCCTTTAAGCTATCTACCCCCAGCATAGTCAGCGTATTGCAGGCGATAACCACCTGCTTGACGCCTTGGCCTGCCAGCCAATCGATCATTTCGGCCACAAAGCCGCGAATTTCTTTTTCTGTGCGCGTACCGTAGGGGGTGCGCGCAGTATCGCCAACATATATAAAATCCTCGTGCGGCAAAAGCTGGTGCAAGCATTTCAAAACTGATAAGCCGCCAACCCCGCTGTCCAGCACGCCAATAGGTGCGTTAATTTCCATAAAGAAGCCCCCTTTTATATCATTATTATTATAACACTAATGCGCTGTCAAACCAACCGCAAAGGATTCTTTTTTTCACAGATCAGTCATAAACTTTCTGCCAGCTGCGTACAAAATAAAGTCCCACCAGGCTGCATAAAATGGCAAGCGCCACCAGCGATACTATGCCGTTCCAACCCGCCGCCTGAAAGAACAAACCGCCGGCGCTGCCCAAAACACTCGCGCCGCAGTAATAACAAAACATATAAAGCGCAACGCTCGCCGCCTTCTGCTGCGGACACAAGCTGCCGCACCAGCCGATAGCGCAGGCGTGCGCGCCAAAAAATCCATAATCGACAGCGCACAGCCCCGCAAGCTTTACCGCAACAGCCGCGTGCAGCGTCAGCAAAATTCCTAAAAGCATAATAAATAAATCTATCACGATAACCTTAACAGTTCCGAATCTGTAAATCAATTTACCGCTCATAGCCGAACTCAGCGAACCGAAAATCTGCACCAAAAATATCAATCCGATAAGGCTCTGACTAAAATTATACGGCGCGGCGCGCAGCACAAACGGAATAAAATTATAAATAGCGACAAAGCTTCCCATAATGGAAAAGGCGATGAAGCAAATCCCGTATAAAGATTTATTGCTCAGCGAAAAAAATTCCCAGTCAAATTTTTTCTTTACGCCCGGCTCATGCCTTTCCTGCGGCAGCAGTATGCACGCAGCAAGCGAAATACAAAATAAAATTGCGCCGCAAAACGTAATTGCCAGGCGCCAGTCAAAAACGTCAGTTAAGAACGCCAGGCTCAATCTGCCCGACAGTCCGCCAAGCGTTGTGCCGCTGATGTACAGCCCAGCAATATAAGCAGTTTTATCGGCAGACATTTCCTCCTGAATATACGCCATCACCAAAGTCGGCACCAGCGCAATGCTAACACCCACCAAAACGCGCACGGCAAGCATCGCGCCGAAGCCCGGCATATTTCCTAACGCTGCCGTCAGCAAGCTGCAAACCAGCAGGCCGAAGCAAATCCCGCGTTTGCGCGGCAGCCTCTCCGCAAAAAAAGTTAAAATAAACAGCGCGCAGGCAATTCCCAGCATTCCCGCGCCGACAATCGTACTGGCGGCGGCAGGCCTTAGCCCAAACGCGCTGCCTATCGCCGGAATAATCGGCTGCAAACAATTTAGAGCGGCAAAAGCAGCAACGCCAGCTAAAATTACGGCTGCAATAATTTTTCTTTCCGTGCCAGCCGAAATATTTTTTGTTTCGTCCATAAGAAAAACTCCTCATTATAAAATAAAGCCCCAGCTTCATATTTATGCTTGTGAAGCCGGGGCTGTCCCCATTTATTTAATATTTTCTTTTTCAGTTAATGACTGCCCTGTGTTTACTTGCCAAAATAAGCAAGAGCCAAAAGAATCACAACTATAGCAGACGTAATCGCTTGTTTAGAAGACATACCGCTTCACTCCTTTTTGAATTTCTTATTCAAAAGATACATGCTATCCCTTGCTTGACTATAATATACCGCAAGTCTATAATAAAGTAAAACGAATTAAATCGTCATTAAATAGCGAAAGAAATGGTATTTAAAGATGGATGTAGAATTTTACAGGAACTTTCTTGTCGTAGCAGAATCGTCCAATCTCAGCGCGGCGGCGCACAAGCTCAATATCGCGCAAACCTCGCTCAGCGCGCAAATTCATAAGCTGGAAAGCTGCTATGGCGTCAGGCTTTTAAAACGGCAAAAAGGCATCAAGGCCATAGAATTGACAAACGCTGGCATAGATTTTTTACGCCAAGCAGAGCAAATCTGCAAAAGCGAGGACGAGCTGGCCTTCGATATGCAAAAATACAGCGGCGCAGTCAGCGGTACGCTGCGCTTTGGAGTTTCGCACCTGCGCAGCAGCTATATAATTGAACAATTTTTAGCGCCCTTCTCGCAACTGCATCCGGAAATTATGTACGAATACGATATTATCCTTACCATAGAACAGGTAGAAAAAATACGTGCGGGCAGCCTTGACTTTGCTTTCGCCAATACCGCCATTCCCGCCTATCCAGAATTTTCCATCGTCAATTTAGGCACAGAACAGTTTTACGCAATTTATCGCAGCGACACGCCAACCGCATGGGAAAATAAAAATTATATTACAGTCGAAGATTTGCAAAACCTGCCGCTTTGCAGCAACAAGATGCAGTTTCTCATTTTGCGCCAGGTCTGCGACGAGCGTTTCATTACGCTGCGCGTCAATTTTATGACCAACACGCTGGGCAGCTGCCTTGATCTTGTCAGGAACAGCAATAATATCGCCATAGCCGCTATGCTGCCGAACGATAAACTTCCCTCCGGACTCACGCGCACGCTGATTAAAAACGATAAACTATTTTTCAATCAGACATTTTTTTGGAATAAAAGCAGGCCGTTAAGTATTGCAGCGCAAAAATTTTTAGATTTCTTCCTCGAACAGAATAAAAATATTTGATGCCGACCGCACGTCCCAACGTGCGGTTATATTTTTGCAAAACTTTTTATGCCAGCCAGCTCCTTTTCATAATCAGCAGCAAATTCCCCTATGCAGTTGTTACAGATTTCTGTAAAACAGCGCAACAAAAAACTGCGGCGATTGCACATAAGCACATCTCAATCAGCCGCAGCTTTTTACTTTTTATAAAAAGAAGCGTTCTTCTTAGTTTTTCTTATTTAGATACGTGCGCAGGCCAAACAGCGTCACAACCATCATCCCCAGCGTAAGCGGCAGCGATATCAGTGCCATAGAACTTTCGCTGAAATAAGCTATGCCGCCTGCAATAAGATACCCGACTACGGAAACACCAGCAGCAGTTAAAGCGTAAGGCAGCTGAGTGGATACGTGATTAACGTGGTCCGAATGCGCGCCCGCCGAAGCCATAATCGTCGTATCGCTGATAGGCGAGCAATGGTCGCCGCAAACTGCGCCGGAAAGACAGGCTGCAATAGAAATAACCAGCATTTCATGGGTATCGCCGCTGCCGAAAACATTGCAGACCACGGGAATTAAAATTGCGAAGGTGCCCCAGCTGGTGCCGGTGGAAAACGCTAAAAACATAGCCACGATAAAAATTATAGCAGGCAAAAACATTTTAAGTACGCCCGCAGACCCGGCAACTAAATCATGCACATAATATTTTGCACCTAAAAGGCCGGTCATACCGGATAAAGTCCAGGCCATGGTCAAAATCATAATCGGCGCAACCATAGCTTTAAAGCCCATGGGAATGCATTCGGTAAAATCCTTGAAAGTCATTACGTCGCGCACCATATAGAAGCAGAAAACGAAGAAAAAGGTTACCATGCTGCCCAAGACCAAACCTTTGGAAGCGTCAGCGTTGGCAAAAGCGTCTACAAAGCTTTCGCCGGAGAAAAATCCGCCCGTATAAACCATGCCCACGATGCAGCAAACAATCAGCACGGCTACAGGCAGCACCAAATCAATAACAGAGCCTTTAGGCAAGTACTCGCTTTTTTCATCCACATCGCCATATGGGCGAGCGTCAGTAGAAAATAAATCGCCCTTACGCGCATTATCCTCATGCAGCTTCATACTGCCGAAATCAAATTTCATTACGGTCAGCAAAATCATCATCAGCAAAGTAGCCAGCGCATAAAAATTATAAGGAATAGTATTGAGGAACATGCCGAAGCCGTTGATATCCGAGCCCTTAGGAACGGAGGAAGTTACTGCCGCCGCCCAGCTGGATACGGGCGCAATAATGCACACGGGCGCAGCCGTAGCGTCTATCAGATACGCCAGCTTGGCGCGGCTCACCTGGTGCCTGTCAGTCACTGGGCGCATTACCGAGCCCACGGTCAAGCAGTTAAAATAATCGTCCACAAAAATCAGCACGCCTAAAGCGATAGTTGCCAGCTGTGCGCCTACGCGGGTTTTAATATTCTGCGACGCCCATTGGCCGAAGGCCGCCGAACCGCCCACCTTGTTCATTAAAGCCACCATAATGCCCAGAATAACTAAAAATACCAAAATGCCCACGTTCCAGCTGTCCGCCAGCTTAGTAATCATACCGCCGTTCTCATTAAAGAGCATAGTGTTCAGCATCAGCTCCAAATTACCGTTGGCATACAGCAATGCGCCAATGGCAATACCCACAAACAAAGAAGAATATACTTCTTTAGTAATCAGAGCCAAAGCAATAGCAATAACAGGCGGCAGCAAAGCGCCGATAGTCGAATAAACTGCCGGCTGATAGGTTTTAGGGTCGACAGTAGCAGGCGCTTGCCAGCTTATAAAGCTTAAAACCGCCGCCAAAGCTAGAACGGCACATAAAAAAGTATAATTAGTCTTGCGCATTGAATAAATCACTCCATATTTTCTAAAAAATCTGTAATATTATATCACAAAGAAAATTTGAAAGCAAGGAAAAGACGGCAGTTATCAGCATATAGAAAAAGACTCAAGCGAATGCTTGAGTCTTTTTCTAACCGGCAGCTTTCTATCCTCCCAGGCCGCTTCCAGCCA
>NZ_CAJMEH010000048.1 GCF_905212365.1 uncultured Phascolarctobacterium sp. | reverse complement strand
CGGCAAGTCCATGGAATACATGGACCCCTTCACCAACGAAACGTTCGTTCCTTACTGCGTAGAGCCTTCCCTCGGCGCGGACCGCGTAGCGCTGGCCTTGGAGCGCAGCGGCCTGGTCGGCGCCGTGCGCAGCTGGGACGTTCTGGTGGCCTGGAGCGAGGGCAAGCTGCCGGAGGCTATCGCCAAGGCCACGGCCTTGCGGGGCGAGGGGCGCAGCGTAAAGCTGTGTACCGAAGCCATGGATTTGGCCGCCGCTGCCGCCGCCGTCAAAGAATACTGCTGCAGCAGTTTAGTTTATGTAGCCTGAGGAAAGGTAGGAAACGCAATGGACGAATATATTACTATAGCCTTGCCCAAGGGCAAGCTGTTTGATAAAGCTGTGCGCCTGCTGGCTCAGGTTGGCTACAGCGCGGAAAATGTTACGGAGGATTCCCGCAAGCTGGTCATCAGCAACGAGGAAACCAAGGTGCGCTTCATAATTGCCAAAACGGTGGACGTGCCCACCTATGTGGAATACGGCGCCGCCGATATCGGTATCATCGGCAAGGACGTGCTGCTGGAGCAGGATAAGGACGTAGTGGAGCTGCTGGATTTGGGATTTGGGCGCTGCCGCCTGATGATGGCCGTGCCGGAGGCCAAGCTGTGCCCGTCGCTGAAGGATTACGCCCATCTGCGGGTGGCGACGAAATATCCCAACTGCGCCAAGGCTTATTTTAATAAATTGGGCATTCAAACGGAAATCGTCAAGCTGAACGGCTCCATCGAATTGGGTCCCATCGTGGGCCTCAGCGAAATGATTGTGGATATTGTAGAAACAGGGCGCACCCTGAAAGAAAATAAATTGGCCGAGGTGGATTCCATTTTTACCGCCACGGCCCGGCTGATCGCCAATCGCGCCAGCTTTAAGCTGAAATTTGCCAGACTGCATAAGCTGGTGGAAGATTTGCGTATTGTTTTAAATGAGGAGGAAAAATAAAAATGCAGGTTACCGACGCCAGAAAAATGAACGCGGCCGAAATCGCCGCTTTGATGAAGAAAAAATCCTTTGACGAGGTGGAGCTGTCCCCGCGGATTCAGGCGGGCACGGACGCTATGTTCGGCAGGCACATGACCGCCGCTCAGGTAGTGGAGCAGATTGTGGCCGACGTGCGCGCCGAGGGCGACGCTAAATTATTTTATTACACTCAACTGATAGACAAGGCGGAGCTGACGCCGGAAAATATCCGCGTTACCGAGGAAGAATTTGCCGAGGCCGAAGCTATTGTAAAGCCGGAGGTGAAGGCTGCGCTGCAGCGGGCCATCGCCAACGTGATGAAATTTCATGAGGAGCAAATGCCCAAAACCTGGCTCACCAACCGTCCTTACGGCTCGCTGCTGGGGCAGAAGGTAACGCCGGTGGATTCCGTGGGCATTTACGTTCCCGGCGGCACTGCCGCTTACCCCTCGTCCGTGATGATGAACGCCTGCCCGGCGAAGGTCGCCGGCGTGCCCCGCATCGTCATGGCCGTACCGCCCGGAAAGGACGGCAAGGTCAACGCCAACGTGCTGGTCACGGCCAAGCTTATCGGCGTAACCGAAATTTATAAAATGGGCGGCGCGCAGGCCGTAGCAGCGCTGGCCTTCGGTACGGAAACCGTACCCAAGGTGGAAAAAATCACCGGGCCCGGCAATATTTTCGTTACGCTGGCGAAAAAAGCCGTCATCGGCCATGTGGATATCGATATGCTGGCAGGCCCCAGCGAAATTTTAATCGTGGCCGACGACAGCGCCGACCCGGTTTACCTGGCCGCCGATTTATTAAGCCAAGCGGAGCACGACCCGCTGGCCTGCGCTATTCTGGTAACGGACAGCGAGCGCGTGGCTAGCGCCGTAGCTGCGGAAATTGAAGTGCAGCTGGATAAGCTGCCCCGTAAGGAAATCGCCGGAACGTCGCTGGCCCAGGCCGGAAAAATTATTTTGGCCAAGGATTTGGACACGGTAATCGAAATGGCTAATTTATCTGCGCCGGAGCATTTGGAAATTATGACCAAGGCGCCCTTCGAGGTTATGCCCTACATCCGCAACGCCGGAGCTATCTTCATGGGCGCTTATTCGCCGGAGCCTTTGGGCGATTATTACGCAGGCCCCAATCATGTGCTGCCAACCGGCGGCACGGCTAAATTCTATTCCGTGCTCAACGTGGAAACCTTTATGAAAAAAACCAGCATTATCGCTTATACGGCAGAGGCTCTTTTTGCCGCCGCCGACGACATCATCACCCTGGCGGAGGCCGAGGGCCTCGAGGCTCACGCCAACGCTATCCGCAAGCGCGTAGGCAAGGAGAAATAAAATGCAAGAGTTTTCTGTACGCAAAAGCATTCAGTCTATGGAGGAATACGCCGTAGAAAGCGTAGCCGCCGATATCATCGTCAACGCTAACGAAAGCAATTACCCGCTGCCGCAGGAGGTGGCCGCCGCCATAATGGCGCGCACGGCTCACTTCCCCTTTAACCGCTATCCGCCTATTAAGGGCGAAAATCTTTGTCAGGCCATTGCCGACGAGCTGGGGTTGGACGCGGACTGCGTGAAGGTGGGCAACGGCTCCAGCGAACTGCTGGAAAAGGCTTGCTACGTATTCGGCGGACCCTGCAAAAAAATCGCCGTGCCCTGGCCATCGTTTTTCATGTACGGCGAATACTCCGACCTCAGCGAAAGCGAAACGCTGCGCTATCCGCTGACCGAGGAGGGCTATGTAGACGCGGACGCGGTAATCGCCTTGTGTAAGGAGCAGCAGCCGTCTTTGCTTATCGTCTGCAATCCCAATAACCCTACGGGCAATTACAACAGCCTGGCCGCGATGGAAAAAATTATCGCCAACGTGGATTGCCCCGTGATTATGGACGAGGCTTATATGGAATTTGCCGACGGCAAGGAGCTGCCGCCCAACGATATGCGGCCCCTGCACAAGCTGTGGCTGGTGGCCGGTTCCACCATGAGCCTTGTGGGACGCTACAGCAACCTTATGGTTTTTCGCACCTTTTCCAAGGCTTACGGCCTGGCGGGACTGCGCTGCGGCTACGTCGTGGGCGCTGCGGGCTTAATGCGCCAGCTGGGCAAGGCGCTGCTGCCATATCACGTCAACGCTTATAGCCTGATGGCGGCAAAAACCGTTTACGAAAATAAAGAGCTGTACAAGGCGCGCATTAAGCTGATCCGCGAGGAGCGCGATAAAATGGCGGCTTATATGCAGAAGCTTGGCCTGAGAGTCTGGCCGACGGCGACTAATTTTGTGCTGCTGCGCGCCGAGGGACGGCTGATGCGGCAGCTGGCGCAGCTGTATGCCGCTAAATACGATGACAAGTTAAACGAACAGGCTGCCAGCGGCAAAATGCTTTTTAAATATTTATTGCAAAACAGCATTTTAGTGCGCGATTTTACCGGCCATCCCGTACTTACGGGCTGCCTGCGCATCACCGTGGGACTGCCGGAGGAAAATAAACGGATTCTGGCCTGCCTGACGGAGCTGTGCATCGACGCGGAGGGAGGTAAGCTATGAGAAGCGGTACGGTAGAACGCAAAACTTTGGAAACCGGTGTCAGCGCGGAATGGTGCTTGGACGGCAGCGGCAGCTGCGACATCAATACGGGCATCGGCTTTTTTGACCATATGCTGACACTGCTGGCCAAGCACAGCTTCAGCGACCTTACGGTGCAGGCTGTGGGCGATTTAGACGTGGACAGCCACCATACGGTGGAGGATTGCGGCATCGTGCTGGGGCAGGCCTTAAAGGAAGCCGTGGGCGATAAAGCGGGGATTCACCGCTACGGCAACTGCTTTCTGCCAATGGATGAGGCGCTGGTGCAGGTGTGCCTTGATTTCAGCGGCCGTCCTTATCTCGTTTTTGACGCCGATATCCCTAAGGTGCAGCTGGGCATTTACGACGCGGAAATGACCGAGGAATTTTTCCGGGCCGTGGCCGTCAACGCTGGGCTGACGCTGCACATCCGCGTGCTTTACGGCAAAAATACGCACCATATTATTGAAGCTATATTCAAGGGCTTCGCACGGGCTTTAGCCGAAGCCGTGGCTCTGGACAGGCGCGTTCGCGGGGTGATGAGCAGCAAGGGCAGCCTGTAGGAGCAATAAAAAGCTCCGTGCATTCTGCTTGCAGAGTATGCACGGAGCGTTCTGGAGCCATAAACGAGGATTTATTCTGTAACCTTTAGCTTGTTGGCCTGGGCTAAGGCGTAAATTTCTTCCTTACTCAAATCAGAAAGCGTTAATATTTGCGCTAAGGAGTATTTTTCCTTGAGCATCTTTAGCGCTATTTCGTGATTGCGCTTTTCACGCTCTTCGGCGCGCCCTGCCATACGCTCGTCCTTTAATCTAGTAGACAGTACCATAAATTCTCGCCTCACTTTCTTGTCCTGCCGCAGCCTTATTACCTCCGCTTCCACTTCCTGCGTGAAAGCGTCCGTAGGAATGTGGTCACGGACTGATAATAGCGCGTGCGTTTCGGCAGCAGCGGTTCGCCGATAGTTTCGCCCAAAATATTTTTAACCTGCATTTCCAGATTATAGCGGGTGTGTTTAGCGTTGTCAATGATTACGTCCAAGCGCACGCCCCTGCTGTCGTAATAGGGGTCTACGGTCTGCTCCGTTTCGGTGTAAATAATATCGGCGATTTTCCTTTGCATAATGGCGCTGACTAATTTTTGGCAGAGCCGCTTATTCTGCATAACTTTTTTGAACATAAAATCGTTGCTGATGGGCAGATTTTCAAATTTATACTGCGTCATATTGCTTCTCCTTTAATTATAGCATATTTTGTGTAAAAGCGTTGGTGGAAATTACGGCGTCATGGCATCCAAAATAATCACTCCTTTGACTGAAAATAAAAAAAGCAGTACCGCCGGTTACTGCCAAAGATGTAACCGTATTGGTACTGCTAAGCTGCGTATAAATTTTACGCAAGCATTGCGGCGCGCTGGTGTGCGCTGCCGTTTACTGCTTTTTTAGTTTTTAAGGATCTAATATATTATAATTATAACAGGGATTGTCGCTTAGGACAAGCGGGAGCTGCCAAAGTTGAGGCAAAGCAAGGCAATAATACTATCCTTATTTCGTTTATTTATTTTTTATTTAAGGAGAACAGCTTAATGAACAATAAAATCACGATTATCGATTACGGTATGGGCAATCTGTACAGCGTCAGCAACGCCGTTGCCGCAGTGGGCGGCGAGCCGGTGGTGACACAGGACAGGGACGTTATCGCCGCTGCCGAAAAAATTATTCTGCCGGGCGTGGGCGCTTTTGGCGACTGCATGGCTAATCTGCAAAAATCCGGGCTGATTCCCGTAATTATGGACGCTTTGCACGGCGGCAAGCCATTTTTAGGAATTTGCCTGGGAATGCAGGTGCTGTTCGAGGGCAGCGACGAAGCGCCCGGAGTAGCAGGGTTAGGCTTCTTTAAAGGGCAGGTAAAATATTTAAGCACTTCTTATAAAATTCCTCACATGGGTTGGAACAAGCTGGCTTTGCGCAGCCAGTCGCCTTTAATGAACGGTGCGGAGGGGCAGTACGTGTATTTCGTCCACAGCTTTCACTGCGTGCCGGAAGACGCGTCGCTGATTACGGCGGTCTGCGATTACGGCATGGAGGTTACGGCTTCCGTGGGGCGCGGCAACGTGCAGGCCTTTCAATTTCATCCGGAAAAATCCAGCCGGGCAGGCATGAGCCTGCTGCGGGCTTTTAAGGAGTGGAATTTATGATTATTTATCCTGCTATCGATATTCGCGGCGGACGCTGCGTGCGTTTGACCGAAGGGCGCTTTGACGCCGAAACTGTTTTTGCCGACGATCCGGCGGAGATGGCTCTTAAATGGGCGGACTGCGGCGCGCAGTGGCTGCATTTGGTGGATTTGGACGGCGCTTTAGCTGGCGAGGGCAAAAATTTGCCGGTTATCGAGCGCATTCTGCAAAGCGTTAAGCTGCCGGTGCAGCTGGGCGGCGGCATCCGCAATATGCAGGCCATCGACAAGCTGCTGACAATGGGCGTACAGCGGGTTATTTTGGGCAGCGCGGCGGTGAAAAACCCAGAGCTGGTGGCCGAAGCCTGCCGCCAATTCCCCGGCCATATTGCTGTGGGCATCGACGCGAAAAACGGCGACGTAGCCATCGAGGGCTGGGGGCAGGGCAGCGGTGTGGCTGCCATGGAGCTGGCCAAGCAGATGGCATCTTACGGCGTGGATAAGATTATTTTTACGGATATCAGCCGCGACGGCATGTTAAGCGGCGTTAATGCGGAGGCGACGGCGGCTTTGGCCCGCGCCTGCGGTGTGGAAATTATCGCCAGCGGCGGTGTGGCTTCGCTGGAGGATATCCGCCGGGTGAAAGCGGTGGAAACAGACGGTGTAACGGGCTGCATTATCGGCAAGGCTATTTATACTGGAGCTGTAGATTTGCGGGAAGCTTTGGCTTTGGCGAAGGAGGAATAGCATGCTGACGAAAAGAATTATTCCCTGCCTTGACGTGAAGGAAGGGCGCGTGGTGAAGGGCACTAATTTTGTGGGGCTGCGCGACGCCGGCGACCCGGTGGAGCGGGCTGCGGCTTACGACGCGGAGGGAGCCGACGAGCTGGTGTTTTTGGATATTACGGCAACCTTTGAGGAGCGTAAGGCTATGCTGGACGTTATCCGCAAAACTGCGGGGCAGGTGTTCATGCCCCTGACAGTGGGCGGCGGCATCGGCAGCGTGCAGGATATCCGCAGCGCTTTGTTGGCCGGAGCCGATAAGACCTCGCTGAATTCGGCGGCGGTAAAAAATCCGCAGCTGATTGCCGAGGGCGCGCGTATTTTTGGCAACCAGTGCATTGTGCTGGCTATCGACGCCCGCCGCTGCGGCGAAAATAAGTGGGAAGTTTACGTGCAGGGCGGGCGCAAGCCTACGGGTATCGACGCCGTGGAGTGGGCCAGGCGTGGCGTAGCCCTGGGCGCAGGCGAAATTTTG
Organism: uncultured Phascolarctobacterium sp.; assembly: GCF_905212365.1. Classification (GTDB taxonomy): domain Bacteria; phylum Bacillota; class Negativicutes; order Acidaminococcales; family Acidaminococcaceae; genus Phascolarctobacterium_A. Next base: position 10,485 of record NZ_CAJMEH010000048.1, on the reverse strand, counting down.
CTGACCAGCATGGACGCCGACGGTACGAAAAACGGCTACGATATTCCACTGACGAAGGCCGTGAGCAGCGCGGTCAACGTACCCGTTATCGCCAGCGGCGGCGCGGGACGGCTGGAGGACTTTTACGACGTTTTGGCCGAGGGGGGCGCGGACGCGGTGCTGGCGGCTTCGGTTTTCCATTACAAAACCTTTACCATCCGTCAGGTTAAGGAATATCTGCGCAGCCGCGGCGTTGAGGTCCGGTTATAAAACGCGCTGCCGTTTAGCAAGGAGGAGATGCTGATGGAGATAGATATTTCGCAGATTAAGTTTGACTCCAGGGGGCTGGTGCCGGCCGTGGTGCAGGATGTGAAAACCAATGCCGTGGTGATGCTGGCGTATATGAACGCGGAGTCGCTGCGCAAAACTATGGCGACAGGGTATACCTGGTTTTGGAGCCGCAGCCGTCAGGAGCTGTGGAACAAGGGCGCTACCAGCGGCAATTTGCAGAAGGTGGTGGAGCTGGTTTACGATTGCGACGGCGACGCCATTTTGGTTAAGGCGGAGCAAACCGGCGTAGCCTGCCACACGGGGGCTTATTCCTGCTTCCACAACGAGCTGTGGCGCAGAAAATAAAAGTGTATTTATGTAACAAAAATAGACGCTAACTTTTTTTGCGGCGTCTATTTTTATTTTTTGCGATACAAAACGCAAGTATTATAGTATAATTAAACCGTCTATAATTTTCGGCGATTATAAAATGCAATCCATTTTGGCAAAGAGAGGCGTTATTTATGAATGAAAAAAGCAAGCCTGTGCCGCAGCTCATCGAGGTGGAGCCCATGCAGGAGGGCTACCGCTGGGTGGCGATTACCGCTATGCTGCTGGCCATCGGCATTATTCTGCATACGGTGAGCCCCAATGTGGGCGGCGTTACTCCTAACTGGACTATCGCTATGTATTCCATCGTTATCAACCTGACGCGGCCCAAGTTGACTCAGGCTGTCGGCATCGGCTTTATTGCGGGGCTGACGCTGGTGCCTTCGTCCAAATCTGCCTTTCCCTTGGGCAATGTAGCCAGCGAGCTGGCCGGGGCGACTGTTTGCTGCCTGCTGGTTAAGGCTATGTTCAGCGCCGGTTTGGTCGAATGGAAGCTGCGTCCCTTTGTGACGGGCTTTTTGTCGACCATGACCAGCGGCGGCGTTTTTACTTTTATTTTGAAGCTGGTGCTGGGGCTGCCGCTGCACGTTTGGGTTTTCGTAATGCTGCCCGTAGTAGCCGTGGTCGGCCTGCTCAACGGGCTCATCACCTTCTTCCTTTATGCGCCGGTGCGCAAGCTGTTTTATGTGCAGGAGGGAGGCAAGTAAATGGAAAGCGTCATCAAGCTGCAAAATTTTTACTTCGCATATAAATCCTCCGACGCTTTGGCGCTCAAGGATATAAATTTGGAAATCAAAAAAGGTAGCTTTACTGTGATTACCGGGCCCAGCGGCGCGGGCAAGACCACGCTGTGCAAGGCGATTACGGGCATCGTGCCCTATTATATGGGCGGGCGCTACAGCGGCGAGGTAGAGGTGCTGGGCGCAAGCACTAAAGGTAAGCGCGTTTCCGATTTGGCAATGCGCGTGGGCTTTATTATGGAAGATTACGAAAGCCAGCTGGTTTCTCTGACTGCGGGCGAGGAGGTGGCCTTTGCGCTGCTGAACCACGGTTTTGCGCCGGAGGAAATTGCCGAGCGCACCAGTCGCGCTTTGGAGGACGTGGGCTTGCCGGGGCGCGAAAGCTATCAGTTGGACGAGCTGAGCGGCGGGCAGCGGCAGCGTTTGCTGCTGGGGGCGACGCTGGCCGTGCATCCGGAAATTATCGTGCTGGACGAGCCTGTTTCAGCCATGGACCCGGACGGCGCGCAGTCGCTGTATAAATTGGTTTACGATATTCACCAGCGCTACGGCACGACCATCGTAGCGGTGGAACACCGCATGGATTATTTGCTGCCGTACGTTACCGACATGATTGTGCTCAAGGAGGGCGAGGTGGCGGCTGCCGACGCTTTTGAAGCCGCCGCGCCCAAAATGTACGAGGATAAGGCGCTGCGCCCGCTGCTGCCCGCGCTGTGGCAGATTAAGCTGGGGCTGGAGGAAAAGCTGCCCGTGGATTTGGGCGATTGGCGCAGCGAGCAGGACGCGCTGGCCGATTTTAAAACCTATGGTATCGTCGCTAAGGAAGGGAGGGCTGACTGATGCTGGAGGCTAAGGACGTAAATTTTGCTTACCTGCGTGGGCAGCCTGTTATTAACGATATGGATTGCCTGATTAACGACGGCGAATTTGTGGCGCTGCTGGGACATAACGGCAGCGGCAAAACTACGCTGAGCCGTTTGTTTATGGCGCTGTGCCATCCGCGCAGCGGGCAGATTCTGGTGGACGGCGAGGATATCGTCAAGTGCGAGCCCGCCGATTTGGCCGATAAAATCGGTTACGTTTTTCAGAATCCTGATTTGCAGATTTTGGAGGACACGGTGTTCGACGAGGTGGCTTACGGCCCCCGCGCCAAAAAGCTGACGGAGGAAACCATTAAGCGGCAGACGCTGGAGGCGCTGGATGCTATGGGACTGACGGAGCTGCAAAAGGAATATCCGCGCCTGCTTTCCTTCGGGCAAAAGCGCCGTTTGGGCGTGGCCGCAGCGTTGGCGCTGAACCCGCGTACGTTAATTTTAGACGAGATTACCAACGGGCAGGACGCGCTGGAAAAGGAAGGCATGATGCGCTACCTGCAGGCCATTAACGAGCAGCGGGGCATTACCATCGTATTGATTTCGCACGATATGGATATTGTGCGGCGCTACGCCAAGCGCGCCATTGTGCTGCACAACGGCTGCAAAGTGTTCGACGGCACGCCGAAAAAACTTTTCGACGGCAGCCAGCCGGTAGAAGGCTGGGGCCTGCGCTGCCCGACGGTGGCTTCGCTGGCGGCGGCTTTAGGCGTGGACGCCGCTGCGCCCGAAGAATTTATCGACGCCGTTGGGAAGGGGGCGGAATGAGATGAAGCTGACTGCCTTTACAAAAATTATTGTGACGCTGGCTATCACAGCCTGGGTTTTCATCCTGCCGGTGGAAGCGGTGGCGACGATTTTGGTTTTGGAGCTGGCGCTGCTGCTGTACATCAAGCACGACCGCATGACCATGGCGGCGCTGGGCGGTTTAGCAGTGTTCACGGGCATGATGGTGCTGCTGCAGCTGATTTTCGGCTCGCCGTTGGACGTATCGCTGGCAGGCGGCCTGCGCATGCTGGTTATGACCATCGCCTTTTTGTGCTTGCTGGCCAGCACGCGCGTTCAGGATATCGCTAAATCTTTAGTGGACCGCTTTCGGATGCCCTGCGAGTACGCCTTTATGCTGACGACGGCGCTGCGCTTTGTGCCTAACTTTCTCACGGACAGTGAAATTACGCTGGATGCGCAGAGCTGCCGCGGCTATTCCAATCGCGGCAATGTGGTGAAGCGCTTTTTGGCTTATTTAGTAGTTATCCGTCCGCTGGTAATGCGGGCGGTGGCAAAGTCGGAAACGCTGGCGCTGTCCATGGAGCTGAAAGGCTTCGGCAGCAATACTTATAAAAATATGCCCCAGGAGCCGCTGAGCGCAGGCGACTTTTTCGTACTGCTGCTGGTAATTATTCTGAGCGCTTATCCGTTCTGGAAGCATATGCTGGCGGCTTGAAAAATTAGCAAGCGCCAGGATCGCGCTTTTTCAGCGGCAGAATGCTGCCGCTGAGCGCAGGGCGAGAGTAAAAACGAAAAATAAAAAAGACTGCCGCAAGGAAAATTCCTTTGTCGAAACGACAGGGGATAATCCTTGCGGCAGTTTTGATTTTGTTTTTCAAAACGTGTCGTTGTTTTGATATTGTAGCTTATATAGTGAATTCCTTTAGAGAGGTTTGTGTTGGCGTGCAGCAGCCGGCGCGTTAGCGCTGCAAAGCAAAAGTCGCTCGACACGACTTTTGTTTGACAGGGGGGGACGAGAACTTATAATAAAAATATACTAGCCAGTTGATGGTTGAGTAAAATAAAAGAGCGTTTTGAAGGTAGGGTAATATTATGAATTATAGCGGTAGTAGCAGTAAAGCTGAGATTCGTTCTGCGTTTTATCATGATAAATGCGATAAATATGATTATTTAATTTTCGTTGGCTGTGGAGCTGTAGTTGGTTTAGTTGACATCTTTTTTGTCGGCGATCCGGCGAATAGCGAACTGAAACCTTGGTCTGACGTGCAAGTAGATAATGCAGTTATGTCTTTTGCGAGGCGTTGTGGGTGGAATCCGCGAGAAGGAAAAGAAAACAATGTTGCTAGCGCAATAGGCAAATTAGAGCAAACATTTCGGGTGAATTATGACCAACAGCATTCTGGCAAGGTTGGTAATTTATTTAAGATGTCTACTAAAAATCACCACATGAAATCGTTAGGTCACTCACCTGATCCTTTAGGTTTGTTCTTTTCTATACTAAATCAATTCACATCAACTTCAACATTCTTAAGCGACGGGCAGTTGATAACAGTTCAAACGGAAACTTTTGAACTGAAAGGAAAAACTTTTATATCTAAGGTATATTGTGGAATGGTAAATTGGCTAGGGCATATTATGTCCGATATTGCCGGTAGTTCCGGCGCGGTAGGAAGAGGAAGCGGTATCACAATTCCTTTTTACGAGTTGTTTCAATTATGTGATTTTGGTTCTTTTGAAGTTGATAACAATAGAAACACTTTGGCACAATTAGCTACTAAAGTATTTGAGCAAGGCTACGACGCTCGCTTTGGCTTAACAATGGCTATACCGGTTATACTGTGTGATTTATTGATAAAATTAGTTTGGTCTATTAAACATTATTTTTATCATAAGCGGCCTTTGGCAGAATGTATTCCGAATAAACAGCATGACGATTTACGGGTTATGCTGATTTTTGGCAACGGAACTTTATGTTTAATGGATGGGGCTGATGCTGCGCTTCGTTCCGGCGGAAGTTGGGTAAATTTTTTCTTGAGAATTAATCTTATTGCATGGTTTAGGTTGGCGTACTTGGTATTAAGAGAATTATGTATTCGATCTAATCTTAGTTATTCGTTGCAAAAGCAGCTTGACGCCTATATCAGGATTAATGAAGCGTTGACTGTATATATAACGCAGCTGCAGAAAATAGATTTTGAACGCTTTAGGAGAGAAACAGCTTTATATAGGCAAATGTTAAAGTGTCTGGAGAATGTCAATAATGAAAAAGATTTAAAGGTCTTACTGAAAATTGAATATAAGGAAATGGGGATAGCATTGCCTTATCAAGGAAACTTCGACGAATTTATGAATGATAAAAATTCTATCTTGGAGTTCAGATGACGCATCGATATGATTTGTATAGCGCTAATTAAAATGAGCGCAGTTCAACGAACATAATTTAGATTATGATTTGCATATAAATTTAATTATGCATATTATGTAAAGGAAAGGCGGAATTAAATTATGGCATTACCAATAATTTTAGCAGCTCTTGCTGCAGCAGCAGGCGTGGTAGGCCTCAACAAAGGAGTAAAAGGGGCTAAAAAAATAAAACAGGCCAAAGATATAGCCCGGCAAGCTAACAGTCGTCATGAAATGAATATAAGAAAGTTTAAGAATAAAAATATAGCGACTAGTAACAGCATGGATAATTTAGGAAAGCTGGAATTAGAAATCTTGCATAGCTTTAAAGATTTTGCTAACGTATTTGAAAAGATAAAGAATAAACCACATTTCCAAAGTTATTCTAAAAACGGCGTTACTTTGCCTGAATATGATCCTGAAAAATTAGAAGAAGTATCTATTGGCGCAGGCATACTTTTAGGCGGGTTAAGCGGCGCAGCTTTAGGTACTGCTGGCGGTTTTGCAGCTGCAGGAGCGACAACAGCTACTGTAATGGCCTTAGGAACTGCTTCTACGGGGACGCCGATAGCGTCGTTGAGCGGTGCGGCGGCAACGAACGCTACCTTGGCAGCCTTAGGCGGCGGACCTATTGCTGCTGGAGGCGGGGGAGTGGCTTTAGGCACTACTATTTTAGGCGCGTCAACATTAGGTGTTTTCTTACTTGTAGGCGGTGTGATATTTAGTTTAGCAGGAAGCAAAATGCTGGATGATGCTGACGATGTATGGAAACAAATGTCAGAAGCAGAAGCTAAAATTAATAAAATTTGCTCTTATTTAGCCGAATTGAATACTATGTCGAATAATTATCAGAATACGCTACGCGACGTTAATAAAATATATGTAGAGCATTTCAAGCAACTAAAAAATATTGTCTTGTATTTGGGGCATGAAGATTGGAAGTGTTTTACGGAGGAGGAAAAGCTTTTAACTCAAAATACAGTTCTTTTAGTTGGCTTGCTTTATAATATGTGTAAAGTTGAATTTGTCTTGAAAAATGAACTAGCAGATGGCATGAACGCTATTAATAAAGATGCTATTATAAAATCTATGGAAAATGCGGAAAAAGTAATTGCCGATAATTTTTGGAATTGGCTAAGTTAGCTTGCAGGAGCGCGCAACTAACAAATGTGACGTAATTATTTCTGTAGAAGAAGCCGACAAAATTTTAATTGAAAACCAGCGTTCCGGTTTCTTAAATAGTTACGCGGTCGTTTTTGAAAAATAAAAAACTCAAAGGCCTGCGCTTTTCTGGCGGCGAAACGCTGCCGCCAAACGCAGGGCGAAAGTAAAAACGAAAAATAAAAAAGACTGCCGCAAGGAAATTTCCTTTGTCGAAACGACAGGGGATAATCCTTGCGGCAGTTTTGATTTTTAATCGTAAAGTTCTCGCCGGTGGCCGACGGATAAAGCTAGGATAACTAAGCGCTCGTCTTCTATAAGGCAGATAAGGCGATAGTCGCCGATGCGGTAACGCCATTGGCCGCTTCTGTTCGCCGTGAGCGCTTTCCTTTGTTGACGAGGATTTTCGCAATCTATAAGATGCTTTTCAATCCACGCTTTAATCATGCGCTGCGTATAGCGGTCCAGCTTTTTAAATTCCTTATCGAAGCGCGCTGTTGTTTTGACGCTGTAGCTCATAAATCGAGTTCCTTCCATAAATCGGCAATAGGCCTGCTCTTTTTGCCGTCTTTAACGTATTCGGCGTAAGCGTCTTGGGCTATGGATATGTCATATTCATCTTCGATGCGTTCAAATAAAGCGCGTTTGAAGGCTTCGCCTAAGGATAAGGAATGGAGCTTAGCATAGCTTTCGGCCAGAGATTTTTCTTCCTGGGTTAATCTAATGGAAAAGCTCATATAATCAACTCCCTTCTTGTAGTACATTGTACTATGACGAGAAAAATTTGTCAATAAAGGTAAGTTGTACGGTTACTTTGCTGGCTTTCTCGGCGTTCCCCGAATTGAAGCAAGTTATTTTGGTGGACGAGGACGTGGATATTTTCGATATGAAGGACGTTATGTGGACGAGGCCGCGGCTGCTGATATCGAATTGCTGAGAGAAAATTTAAAAGCATATTGGAGCAGTGTGTTGAGTTTTTGCTTGGACTGGAAAAGCAATAACCAAAAACAAAATCCGTCCTTCATATCGAAGGGCGGATTTTGGTATAGGCTACAGCTTTTGGCAAAAGCGTAACTACATAATTGATAAAACGCCGAAAAATATTCCGCCAAAACGCCGAAAAATATTCCGCCAAAACGCCGAAAAACATTCCGCCAAAACGCCGAAAAATATTGATGCATTAGTTTTTGCTTGCTATAATAATGGTATCGGTTAAAGGTGAGGGAGGGACATTTTTTGCAAGTCTATAAGAAACGTATTGCTGATAATATTTTAAGGCGTAAACTTGAAGGTAAAGGAGCGGTGTTGATCGAGGGACCTAAATGGTGTGGTAAAACGACTACAGCTGAGCAAATAGCATTAAGCGTTCTCTATATGGATGATCCGGAGACTAAAAGTCAGAATATAGCAATGTCTGAACTTAGTCCTAAAAGATTACTTAAAGGTAAGACTCCTAGATTGATTGACGAATGGCAGCTTGCGCCGAAATTATGGGATGCCATAAGATTTGAGGTAGATCATAGAGGAGAGCTGGGGCAGTTTATCTTAACGGGGTCTGCAGTTCCGCCTGATACTAAAGATATCGCACATTCTGGAACCGGTAGGTTTGCCTGGCTTACTATGCGGCCTATGAGTTTATATGAGTCCGAAGATTCGACAGGTGAAGTAAGCTTAGGAAATTTATTTGATGGCTTAGAAGATATTGACGGGGAATCAGATATCAGTATTGAGCGATTAGCTTTTTTGATTTGTCGTGGTGGCTGGCCTAAGGCGGTTGGGTTACGTGATGAAATTGCATTGGAACAGGCAATGGATTATGTTGATGCCGTAGTGCATAATGATATAAATCGTGCGGATAATTCAAGGAAAAATCCGGAACGAGTAAAGCGGCTTATGCGTTCTTATGCAAGACATCAGGGAGCGCAAGTACCTGTTACAGTTATAGCAAGAGATATTTCTGTGAATGAGGATTATTCCATAAATGAGGATACTGTAGCTGCGTATCTGGATGCGCTGCGAAAGATTTTTGTAGTAGAAGATATGCCTGCGTGGAATCCTAATTTGCGTTCAAAAACGGCCATACGGTTTTCTGAAACGCGGTATTATATTGATCCGTCTATAGCAGTAGCTTCTTTAGGTATTGGGCCAAATGATTTGTTAAAAGATCTAAATACCTTTGGGTTTCTTTTTGAAACGCTTTGTGTTAGGGATTTGCGAATATTTGCTGATGCTTTGAATGGTAGTGTATATCATTATCGGGATAAGGATGGATTGGAATGTGATGCTGTAATCCATTTAAGAAATGGACAATATGGTTTGGTTGAAATTAAGTTGGGCGGTGATAAGCTAGTGGAAGAAGGAGCAATAAATTTAAAGGCTCTTAAGAATAAAATAGATGATAACAAAATGCTACCAGCCTCTTTTTTAATGGTTCTTACAGGTATAGGCAAGTATGCTTATCGTAGGTCAGATGGAGTTTATGTTGTTCCTATTGGATGTCTAAAAGATTAATAACGAGATCTGCATTAGTAATGTCTTTGATGTGTCCTACGCCGACGTAAACGGGAATCCTAGACGCCCTTATTGCGTCGCCTAGTTATCTGTCAAAGACAGTTCTGATCTGGGTATCAAAATATTAACGCCGTCGGGCGGACGCAGATGAAATGCGTTTTGCCGGGCGGCGTTTTCCTTTTGCAGTTTTATTCTGTCAATGCGGCCAGCGCTTGCTTGTCGTGCAGGCCGACGGCAGATTTTGCCAGCTTGCCGTTTTTGAAAACGAGCAGCGTGGGGATGGACATGATGCCGAATTTTTCGGCGAGTTCGCCGTTGGCATCCACATCTACTTTTGCTACCTTTACTTCGGGGTGTTCCGCCGCGAAAGCTTCTAAAATCGGGCTCTGCATGCGGCAGGGGCCGCACCATTCCGCCCAAAAATCTACCAGGACGGTTTTGTCGCCGGCGAGTACTTCGTCCGCAAAATTAGCGGCTGTGATTTCTAATGCCATGATGATTCGCTCCTTTTAAAATTTGATTTTAAATATTTAACGGCGACTCCATATCTCGCATCGCAAACGCAATTCGCAGCGTATTTTATGCGCTTATGCGCTAAAATTGCTATTCGCTTTAAAATATAAGAATCGCTTTTTGCATTTGGAATTTTATTTTGCAACGCTTTGCTCGCGGATAAATTTAATGGCCGCAAGCCCGGCGCGAGCGCCTTCGTGGACGGCCTTGGCGATTTGCATAAGGCCGCCTGTGCAGTCGCCTGCGGCGAACAGGCCGGGAACATTGGTGGCGCAGTTTTCGTCAATGCGGATAAAGCGCCCGTTAAGCTGTGCGCCAAGCTTGCGCGCTATGTCGGCGCTGTCCGCCGTGCCAAGCGCGATAAAAAGTCCGTCAACTGCCAGCGCGCTGCCGTCGGCAAAAATTATGCTTTGCAGTCTGCCTTCTCCCGTCAGCGCCGCTAAAGGCTGCGCGATGGCGGCGAAGCCTGCGCTAAGTGCCATTGAATCGTCCTTGCCGTTGGTTAGTACGGTTACGGATTTCGCCAAATGCTTTAAATATTCCGCTTCGTGCAGGGCGTAAGCGCCGCTGCCTGCGACCGCCACGCGCTTATTGCGGAAGAAGAAGCCGTCGCAGACGGCGCAGTAGCTGACGCCCCTGCCTTCCAATTCCGCCAGGCCCGGCAGGTCGAGCGTAATGTTTTTTGTGCCGGTGGCGAGGACGAGCGCTGGCGCGGTCAAGGCTGCGCCTGCGTTTTTCAGCGTCAGCGTAAAGCCGCCGGTATATTCTACGCCCACAACTTCGTCCTGAATAATTGTCGCGCCCAGTTTACGCGCTTGTTCCAGACCGTCGGCGTAAAGCTTCAGGCCGCTGGCGGCAGCGCCGTAATAATTTTCAATTTTATGGGCGCGGGTTAAGGCTCTCGGCCCGTTTTCGAT
>NZ_CAJMEH010000047.1 GCF_905212365.1 uncultured Phascolarctobacterium sp. | reverse complement strand
CCCATCAGGTAGCGCGGCTTGTGCTTGGGCATGTACTCGGAAGCCAGCGGCGCCAGGGTCTCGAACATGGTCTCGTGGTCCTCGCCCACCGAGTAGCCGCCGATGCCGTAGCCGGGGAAATCCATATCGCTGAGCGCCTTCGCACTCTCGATGCGCAGATCCTCGTAAAACGCGCCCTGCACAATGCCGAACATGGACTGATCCTCACGGGTGTGGGTTTCCAGGCAGCGCTTAGCCCAGCGGGTAGTACGCTCGGTGGAGCGCTTGGCATAATCATAATCCGCCGGATAGGGAATGCATTCGTCAAAGGCCATGGCAATATCTGCGCCCAGGGCTTCCTGCACCTGCGTGCTGACCTCCGGCGACAAAAACTGCCTGCTGCCGTCGATGTGGGAGCGAAACATAACGCCTTCCTCCGTAATTTTGCGCATAGCTCCCAGGCTGAACACCTGAAAGCCGCCGCTGTCCGTCAGCATACCCCGTTCGTAATTCATAAATTTATGCAGGCCCCCCGCCTTGCGCACCAGCTCGTGACCGGGGCGCAAAAACAGATGGTAGGTATTGGACAAAATCACCTGACTGCCCATCTCGTACAGCTCTTCCGGCGCTAAGGTTTTAACCGTGGCCTGCGTACCCACGGGCATGAACATGGGCGTTTCAAAGGTACCGTGGGGCGTGTGCAGGCGGCCCAGACGCGCGCCGCTGCGGCTGCATTCCTTAATTAGTTCGTAGGTTACTGCGTGCTGCATATAGCCTCCTTTATAAGCTTCAAGGCCGCAAGCGGCCTTCGTTATTTTTTACTGTCCTTGATAAACATGGCGTCACCAAAGGAAAAGAAGCGGTATTTTTCCTCCACCGCCTTTTTATAGGCCGCCAGCATGATTTCGCGGCTGGATAAAGCCGATACCAGCATCAGCAGCGTGCTTTGCGGCAGATGGAAATTAGTTACCAGAGCGTCCACAAAACGGAATTGATAGCCGGGATAAATGAAAATATTCGTCCAGCTGCCGCCGGCCTTCAGCGTGCCGTCCGCTCCGGCCGATTCCAGCGTGCGCACGGCCGTCGTGCCTACGGCGATAATGCGGCGGCCCTCGGCCTTAGCCTTGTTCACAGTATCGGCAGCCTCCTGGGATACGGTATAAAATTCCCGGTGCATTTTATGGTCCTCGATATTAGCCTCGCTGACCGGACGGAAGGTGCCCAAGCCCACATGCAGCGTTACGAAAACCTCCTCGCAGCCCATGTCCTTGATCTTCTGCAAAAGCTCCTTAGTAAAATGCAGTCCGGCAGTGGGCGCTGCCGCGCTGCCGCGCTCACGGTTATACACCGTCTGGTAGCGCTCCTTATCCTCCAACGGCGCGGTAATGTACGGCGGCAAGGGCGTTTCGCCCAGTCGATCCAAAATTTCTTCAAAAATACCGTCGTAGGCAAAGCGCACTACGCGGCCGCCAAAATCCGTATGCTCGATAACCTCGCAGGAAAGCTCGTCGCTGAATTTAATCTTAGCGCCCACCTGCAGCTTTTTGCCTGGGCGCACCAAAACCTCCCAATCGGTAGCGTCCTTGCGGGTCAGCAGGAAAACCTCCACATGCGCGCCAGTATCCTTAACGCCGTGCAGACGCGCCGGAATAACGCGGGTATCGTTAAATACCAGCACGTCGCCGGGACGCAGGTAATCCGGCAAATCGTAAAAATGACGGTGCTCCAAAGCGCCGCTTTCCTTATCCACCACCAGCAGCCGCGAATGGTCGCGGGGCTCCATAGGATGCTGCGCAATCAGCTCCTGCGGCAGCTCATAATCAAAATCTGTTACTAGCATTGCTTCTCTTCTCTCTTTTATTTATCTTACCAATCTGGTTCCCGGATAGTAATGCGCCAAAATATCCTTATAGGTTATCTTTTCATCGGCGTTGACCATGCCCCGCGCGCCCCAGGCGCTAAGCCCCAGGCCGGAGCCCTTGCCCTTGCCGTGGAAAATCAGCTTTTCATCCTTACCGCCGCCCAGCATATGGTAGCTGCGCAGCAGCGTGTTCCAGACCGGCTTATCATCCTCTTTAATTTTAATGTCGATATCCTTACTGCCCACCTCGAAGCCGTAACGGTCCTCGATAGGCACCTTGAGCGTTTCCGGCGGCGGCGTGCCTGTTTCTACGTCGAATAAAACGCTGTTCAGGCCCAAAATATCGGCCAGCTCCTGGCCGCTGATTTTAGCCGTTCCGGCAATACCGGAAAGTATCAGGTACTTTACGCGCCCCGTCGGCGTTCTGTCGGAGCCCATTTCATCCAGGGGCGACAGACGCACGCTGTTCAGCTTGCCAACCACAAAGCCGCGCTGGGCCAGCTGCCCTTCCAGCAGAGCAGGCGTAGCGCGATATTCCCAGGTATATTCCGGGCTGTCGCTGTCGTAATCCTCCACGGACTGCAAATAGCCGACCTCCCTGCCCCACAGATTAACTGCGGCTTCGGTTCTGCCGCCGCTGCTGGAGGTAGTCACAGCCTGCACCGGCGTACCGTAGGCGTCCTGCAGATACTGTCCTGCCGTCGCCTGAATCAGCTTAGTAACGCCAGCCTTTTCAATGCGCGGGCCAGTGCCCGTATACTGCAGTTCGGCGTCGGTTGCCAATAAATCATAATATTCGTTTCTATTGCGCAACCGCATATACAACGCATAGGAGCGGGCGGCCACAGCCTGCGCCTTAACGGCCTCTTCGGGCCACACCACCATGGTCTTGGACGGCAAAACGCTGGCCAAATAATCCTCCAGCCCGACATAATTAATTACGGTCAGCTTATTATCCTGCAAAAGCGCCCGCAAATAGCCCTTATAGGAACGCTTGTTGATTTGCGGCAGCGCCTTACCCGGCAGAGCCTGCACATAAATGCTGCCGCCGAATTGGTGCTGCTCGTCCAGCTGCAGCCTGCCATCCTCAGTATGCAGAAAATACTTCCCCTTGGGCATTACGGTTTTCTGCCCACCGCTCATGACCTCAAATTCATCGTCACAGCTGATTTCCACTGTCGATTGCCCGACCGCCAACGCTACGCGCAGCTGTTCCGCCGCTGCCGCCGCAGAACAAAAAGCGCAGGACAGCGTTATCATAACTATCAATAACAGTTTTTTCAGCATGACTGCTCCTTACTTTACATCCAAGTTGACCATACTAATATTTTTGCTCACTCTGATAAATTTTTCCTGCGGTACTTCCGCACCGTGCTTTTTTGCCTTACGAATTTCGTAGCGGTCACGCTCGCTGAAAACGCAGCCGCAGTACTGCTGGCGGTACAGGCCCATCTCCAGGCTGATATCCACGCCCCGCTGATAACCGCTGCGAAAATCCTCATAATAAAAATTCACGCCAAATTCCTCAGCCGCCGCCTGCGCCTCGCGCTTAATCAGCTCATGCTTTTGATAAGGACTTACCAAAAGCGTAGTGCTGAAAGCGTCGAAGCCGTTTTCCTTAGCCAGCTGCGCCGCATAACGCATACGCATACGGTAGCAGAAGGCGCAGCGCACCGCAGGCTCGGCCAGCATCCCTCTAATGCATTCCTCCAGCGGATAGCTTTTATCGATAATCAGCTTGTACTGTTTCTTCTCGCAAAACTCCCGCAGCGTACTCAAGCGATGTTTAAATTCCTTGTAGGGATGAATATTCGGATTAAAAAATAAAATCGTAAAATCCACGCCGTCCGCATTCAGCGTTTCTGTCGGGTAGCAGGAGCAGGACCCGCAGCAGGCATGTAATAAAAGCTTCATGGCCGCCTCCTACTTGTTCTCGACATAAGGCACGCCCATATAGCGATAAGCCTCCCGGGTAGCCATGCGCCCCCGCGACGTGCGCCGCAGCAGACCCAGCTGCATCAGATAAGGCTCGATAACGTCCTCAATGGTGGACGCTTCCTCGCTGACTGCCGCAGCAATAGTTTCAATACCCACAGGCCCGCCGTCAAAGGTTTTGACGATGGTCTGCAAAATACGCCGATCGCTGCGGTCCAAACCGTAACGGTCCACCTCCAGCTTCGCCAGCGCTTCGTCGGCCAGCTGGCGGCCAATGCTTTCCGCACCCAAAACCTGAGCGAAATCCCGCACCCGTTTCAGCAGGCGGTTAGCAATACGCGGCGTACCGCGGCTGCGGCGGGCAATTTCAGCAGCCCCGTCCGCAGCGATTTTCACGCCTAAAATATCGGCCGCGCGGGTAATAATATACTGCAGCTCCTCGGGCTTATAAAATTCCAAGCAGCACTGCACGCCAAAGCGGTCGCGCAGGGGCGCGGCAATAGCGCCTAAGCGGGTCGTCGCGCCAATCAGCGTAAAGTGGGGCAAATCAAGCCGCACGCTGCGGGCCGCAGGCCCCTTGCCGATGATGATATCCAGCGCAAAATCCTCCATGGCAGAATAAAGTATTTCCTCCACCGTTTTGGACAGGCGGTGAATCTCATCGATAAACAGCACGTCGTTATCGCCCAAATTAGTCAGAATCGCCGCCAAATCCCCCTGACGCTCGATGGCCGGACCGCTGGTAACGCGAATATTTACGTTCAGCTCATTGGCAATAATGTTCGCCAGCGTCGTCTTGCCCAGGCCGGGAGGCCCAAAGAGCAGCACATGGTCCAGCGCCTCGTGGCGGGCGGCTGCCGCTTTGATAAAAACTGAAAGATTGTCCTTGACCTGATTCTGTCCGATATATTCATTTAAAAGCCGCGGACGCAGGCTGTACTGCCAACCGTCGCTTTCCTGCTCCGCTCCGGCAATAATTCTCTCGTCAAATTCCATTATTGCCCTCCATTTATCTATTATCTATGTGCTATCTATGCTGCGCAAACAGCTTTAAAGCGCGCCGCAGAATTTCCTCGCCGCTCAGCTTGTCCACGTCTTCTATCCGCTTGATAACGGGCACTATTTCGCTGTTGCTGTAACCCAGGGAAAGCAGCGCCTCCATGGCCTCCGCCACCGCGCCGCTGCCTCCGGCAGCTACGCTCTCGCCAAAATCGTTTCCGGCCTCCGCCACTGCGCCGCCCACCTTATCCTTCAGCTCCAGCAGCATGCGCTCAGCCGTTTTCTTGCCAATGCCCGGCAGCTTGGTCAGCACCTTAATATCACGGTTCTGCACGGCCAGATAAAAGGCGTCCGGCTTTACGGCGGACAAAATGCCCAAAGCCATCTTGGGTCCTACGCCGCTGACCGACAGCAAAAGCTCGAACAAATCGTAATATTCCTGACTTAAAAAACCGTACAGCAAAACAGCGTCCTCACGCACCGCCGTATGCACATGCACACGTACGCTGCCGCCTAGGGACAGCTGCGCCAAATGCGCTCCCGGCATAAATACCCTGTAGCCTACGCCGCCAGCCGTATCGATAATACAGCAATCAGCGCCCAAATAGGCAACGCTGCCCTTCAATGAACCGATCATTTATCTGCCCTCCTGCCATGCGCGGGTCGAAGCGGTATTAACGCCGCAAATAGCCGCCGCCAAAGCGTCCGCCGTATCGTCGGGCTTAATCTTCTCCCGTATGTTCAGCAGATGCATCACCATGTAAATGACCTGCTCCTTAGAAGCGTTGCCCGTGCCGACCACGCTCTGCTTAATCTGCATGGGCGTAAATTCCAGCACCGGCAGCCCGTGATTAGCGGCCGCCAGCAGCGCCACGCCCCGGGCCTGCCCTACGGGAATCGCCGTGGTTACGTTGCGGTTAAAGAACAGCTTTTCAATACTCATAAAATGAGGATGAAAATGCTCGATAATCGCGCTCAAATCGTCGTAAATTTTTTTCAGCCGCAGCTCCGGCAGCATATCCTTATCGGTCATCACCGAGCCGTAATACACAGGCCGCAGACGGTTGCCCGTCATATCCACCAAGCCGTAGCCGCAGATAGCGGTACCTGGGTCAATACCTAAAGCCAGCATCACAAATCCTCACAAAAACAGAAAGCAGACAAAAACTTGCCTGCTTTCCCAAATCTTATTCCTCGTCGTCGTCCGGCAAGTCAGCGTTGGTGTAAACGTCCTGCACGTCGTCGCAATCGTCCAAGGCGTCCAGCATCTTCTGTACCTTTTCGGCATCCTCGGCGGATAACTCGGCCATAGTGTCCGGCACCATGGTGATTTCGGACATGGCAACCTCGATGTTGTTGTCAGCCAAAGCCTTTTCCACATCGTCGTAAGCGGCGGGGTCGGTAACGATTTCAAAGCCTTCCTCATCGCTCTTAATGTCCTCAGCGCCTGCGTCCAAAGCAATCATCATCAAATCGTCCTCGGTAACGCCGGTTTCCTTGCTTACGGCAAAAATGCCCTTTTGCTTGAACATATAGCCTACGCAGCCGGTAGCGCCCAAATTGCCGCCGTGCTTGGAAAATACGTGGCGGATATCTGCCGCGGTGCGGTTGCGGTTATCGGTCAGGCAGCTGACCATCATTGCTACGCCTGCCGGGCCGTAGCCTTCGTAGGTAATCTCCTCAAAGCTTTGGCCTTCCAATGCGCCTGCGCCCTTTTGAATAGCGCGTTGAATATTATCCTTGGGAATATTGTTGGCCTTAGCCTTGGACAGAGCCAGCTTCAGCTTCATATTGCCGGTAGGGTCTGCGCCGCCCATACGCACGGCAATGGTAATCTCTCTGCTGATCTTAGTAGTGATCTTGCCGCGCAGCGCGTCAGCTTTACCTTTTTTATGTTTAATGTTTGCCCATTTAGAATGTCCTGACATACTTAAATTCCTCCAAACTTATCTTATTCAAAAAATTAAGCATTCACTTTAATATTTTACCACGCGCACACCTATTTGACAACTGCGGCAGCGCAGGAAAATAGCCAAGTTTAGTCAACTCGCTCCGGCTATTTTTCCAACACCGGCCTGATGCTGTCGTAATGCAGGAAAATTCCCTGCGCCGCCAAGGCTTTAATCTCGTCCAGCGTCGCCAGCTTAAACTCCAACGCTTCGTCAGGCCGTAGCCTTACGTCGCCGGCAGTAAAGTCCATAGTAAAGCGATAGCAGTCCACAAAGTAATTGTCGCCCTCGCCGGGGTTTTCCCTGTGATAAGTCAGCAGCGGTTCGCCCGGCACAGCGGATACGTCCAGCCCAGTTTCCTCCAAAACCTCGCGGTTGACGGCAGCCCGCGAGCTTTCCCCCGCCATAACGGCGCCCCCCGGCACCTCCCACCAACCGGCGGCCCAGGCTTTGGTCAGCACGCGGCGGGTAATCAAAAAGCGCCCGTCAGTATGCCGCACTACGCCCAGCACCGTCAAATGGTATTCGCCGTCCTGCAAAATCCAGTCATTGCGCTGCATCGTGCGCCCTGTAGGCCGCTTATCGCGGTCATATATATCCCATAATTCCATGCTTATGCCTCCTTGATTTATATAGAATACTTCTACCTCAGCAATCGCGGCAGATACTTAAAAATCACATACAAGCCCGCAGTCAGCGCCCCGAAAAGGCTGACGCTGTCCACATCAATATAGCCCAGGCGCAGGCTGTTAAGCCCAGCAATAAAAATCATATTAAGCCACATAAAGCCGTAAAACCACAAAAAGGCCTGCACATACCAAGGCGGCTTTTTATGAACGGTTTCGCGCTCATTTGCATCAGGTTCCATGGCGTTCCTCCTCCAGCACCTGCACAGCGTCCAGCTGCTTATGCAGCCGCGCCACATAACGGCTGCCTCCCTGCAGCGCAGCCTGTGCCTCGTCCAGCTTTTTGCCGCTCTTATCCAAGGCTGCCTGCAAACCCTCCAGCTCCTGCTTTACCTTATGCAGCAGCTGCCAAACCTCCGTAGTGCGCTGCTGCACGGCCAAGGTACGAAACCCCAGCTGCAGGCTGTTAACCAAAGCCGCCAGCGTCATAGGCCCGGCCACGCAAACGCGGTACTGCCGCTGCAGGCTCTCCGCCAGGCCCGGCACATTCAGCGCTTCGGCAAACAAGCCCTCGCAAGGCAAATACATAACGGCAAAGTCCGTAGAATAAGGCGGGCAAATATACTTATCGCAAATATCCCTAGCCTCGCTTTTCAGTCTGCGCTCCAGCTGCTTTGCCGCCGCTTCGGCAGCGGCGGCGTCGCCAGTCTCCCGCGCCTGCTGCAAACGCTGGTAATCCTCCAGCGGGAATTTAGCGTCGATAGGAAGCAGCACCTCCTGCTCGCTGCGGCCTGGCAGCCGCAGCGCGTACTCCACCCGCAGTCCGCTGTGAGGGCGGACCTCCGCGTTTTCCACATAGCGTCCCTTATCTAAAATGTCCTGCAAAATATTTCCCAGCTGCATTTCGCCCCAGGTACCGCGCACCTTAACATTGGATAAAATACGCTTTAATTCGTCCACGCCGCCGGACAGGCTCTGCACCTGCCCCAGCGTCGCGTGTACCTCCTGCAGGCGCTGGCTGACCTGGGAAAATTTCTGCTCCAGCGATTCGTTCAAACGCTCGTCAACAGTCAGGCGAATACGTTCCAAATTTCTATCCGTCAAATCAGCCAAACGCGCTGCGCGCTTATCCAGCTGCTCGCTGAGCCTGTCACTGGCCGCCTGGTTTTCCATCCGCGCCGCCCGCGCCAAGGTGCTTTGCTCGCCCCGCAGGTCGTATAACGCCTCCAGCAAGCGCCGCTCTGTCAGCTCCAACCGCTGGCTCGCTCCGTCCTGCCGCGTTCTGCGCTGCTGCCACAAAAGCGCCGCTACCAGCGCCAGCAGCGCCAAAATGCTGATCAATAAAATTATCGTAATCGTTTCCATAGCAACCTCCATCGACGCTTTTATTATAACAAAAGATGCCCCGTTAGCCAATAATCTTCGAACAAAATTTTTCTTATTGCGCCGCGGATAAATTGCCGCGCGCTAGTTACAGCCAACGTAAAATAGTGTATAATAGAGCATAAGATTACAAAGCCTTGAGGTACGCATTATGAACGACAATCAAGAAACGCAAAACGCTCTAAGCAGCCCCGATAAAATTTTACAGGCGGCTACGCGGCTTTTCGCCCACGATGATTTCAATTCTGTTTCCATTAAGCAGATAGCGGCTGCCAGCGGCGTCAACAGCGCTCTTATTTCCTATTATTTCGGCGGCAAAAAGAATCTGTATCAGGAGGTTCTTTACGCCGAGTCCGACAAATTTTTAAAATTACAGGACGATATCCGCAGCCACAGCGAATCGCCCCTGCAAAAGCTGCGCAGCTATGTGGATTCCATTGCGGAAATGCAGCTGGAGCAGCCCTATAATATTCATTTAATCTACCGCGAGCTGCTCAGCCCCCAGCCCATGTTTGAAAACTATGTCAAGAATAAGCTGTACCGCATTCATCAGTTCATGGCCGATTTAGTCAATGACGCTATCGCCTGCGGCGAAATCGTCACGGCGATTAAGCCCACCCACGTGGCCTTTACGCTGGAAGGCATTATTATGTTCTTTTTCTTGACGAAAGGGCAGATCAGGCAGATAGGTAATTTTGACCTGCGGACAGAAACGGATTACCTGCTGCAAGCCCTGGACTCTTATTTATCGTCGCTGAGCCAAAAATAAAATAAGAAAAAGCGCAGCCTGCCGGTTAGCGTACCTGTAAAGTACGTTAGCCGACAGGCTGTTTTGTTACGCTATTTATTCCCCCTGTCTTACCAAAAAGCGGCAAAACAGGGATACTGCGCTATAAAATCTTTTTTTATTTGGCTTCGTTAAGCTTTGCCTTAATAAGCTCTAATATAAGCTCTTCCCTGCTCATTGTGGCAAGCAAATATTTCTTCCAGCAAGCCTTATTTGCTTTCCGCTGCCAGCATTTCAGAATGCTTTGCCTGCTGCACAGCTACTGCGGCGTCCTCGGCGGCTTTTTTAGCAGCCGTCTCCTGCGCCAGTTTTTTTCTGGCAGCTTTTTCCTTTTCAGCTTTCAGCATTGCTTCCGGAGATTTACGGCCAAATTTCCAGGTAGCGCCCACGCCTGCCATGTATTCCTCGCCGGCAGTAGAAATGCTGAAACTTACCATTACGTCACGGTTGGGATAATGGAACGCGCCCAAAGCCAATCCTGTTTTATCGCGGTATTGTCCTACGCCTACAGCAACCTCTGTAGGAGCTGCGGGGTCGTAGCCCATGGTATGCAGGTTGGCGATGGCGGCGGCCATGGCGCCAACTTTTTCTACGCGGTTATCCAGCTTGTCGATTTTGCTGTCCAAACGCGAAACTTCGCCGTCAAATTTTTGCTCGATGCGCTTTTCTTCATTTTGGGCACGGTTTGTTTCTGCGTCAACCTTACCCTCAATGCGGGCATCCTCATTTTGGCGTTTCGTTTCTTCCGCCTTAACCGCGGCATCCAGCTTGCCTGCGGCAGTGGTCAAATCATCGCCTTTAGCAATATAGTTTTCACTGCTATATTGAGTGTCTCCTACCTTACCGTTTACGTCAGCGATAGCCTCTTTGTTGGCATCGATTTGCTCCTGATTGTGATTTACACGGCTTTCAAAATACTCGCGATTGCTCTCTATTGCTTCTGTATTAGCGGCAATATTCTTTCCATTCGTCGCTATTTGCTCTTTGTTATCAGCAATATCCTTCGTATTGGTAGCAATAGCATTATCCTGCTTTTCATTCGTAACGTTAATGCCGTCGATTTGTTCCTGCGTTGCAGCGGCGTTACGGTCAATCTTCTCGTTCAATGTATCGTCTGCATTTTGACGTGCAGCGGCTTCCTCAGCAATACTCTCCCTATTTTCTCTAACCTCACCCTCGATGCGCTTTTCTTCATTTTGGGCACGATTTGTTTCTGTGTCAACCTTACCCTCGATGCGAGTATCTTCCTTTTCGCGTTCCGTTTTTTCCGTCTTAACTGCCGCATTTACATAGTCCTTATCAGCTGCATTACTTAATACCTGATCCATCCTCTCAACCCGCTGATCTATCCTCTCAACCTGATTATTAACGGCTTGCAAATCACTATACCTAGCCGCATTTCCTCCTACCGGTCCGTTCAAATTCGCCGCCTGAGCTTCCATGCTTACGAAGCTCATACTGCCGAGGACAAGACCCAACGCTATTGCTTTAGCCAAATTTTTACTCTTCATTACAAAACACACTCCTTAATCAAGCTTCTAAATTTTGCTTGCTGATATGCCGTGCCATTAAGGCGCAGCGTAGAGTAGAAAAGAAAAAGCTTCTACTTTCTCTTTTAGAATAGCTCATTAAAATTATCTTTTCCAGAGCGTATTCCCGCCAAACGCTGTATTTTATCCGTCGTAAGTCCGCCGTTTTTCCGCACACAGCAAAAAACCGCTCCCCACCAAAGGAAAGCGGCTAAGCGTATATAAAACGAATCTAAATTGCTTCGTCTACCCACGCGTCGTTATAAAAATTTATAATTAAATCAATGCGCGACGAGCTGCCGGTTTTTTCGTAAATGCTCGTCAAATATCGTTGGCACACGCGCTCTGAAATATACAGCCGTTCGGCAATGCGTTTGGCTGTAATATCCGATGTGATTGCCAGCGCGAGTACCTCGCGTTCTTTGTCTGTCAAATTACTTAAAGCAGCAAAATGCGCCAATCTTTTTTCCGATGAAAGCTGCTTACCGTCCGGTCCGGCAGGAGGCGCAGAGGTAAAATCCGTAGGCGCAGGCAGAATCGTCTCCGTAAAATCGATGCCACCCTGCGCTTCGCATCCCGTATCTTCAGGCTCTCCCGGCGTTTGCGGCTCTGTGTCGCCGGTATGCTTTTCCCGCTCCGCATTCGCAAGCTTTTTTGCGCTGCGCGCCTTCATCAGGCAGGGCAGACAGATAAGCGTCAGCAAACATAATGCCGTGGGCAAAAGCAGCCAGCCGTTTTCGTTACACCCGACAAAATACATAAATGGCAATAAAACCAGGCTTTCCAGCAAAAGATAAAAAACGCACAGCTCCAGCACCAGCGTTTTGCGCCGCCACAGCCTGCCAAACAAATTATGCCCAAAGGTATAAATAAAATACACTGTCAGCGTGCAAAGCACACCGCCGCCATAATACGGCAGCAGGCAAGCGGGAGCAAATTCGTCCGCACGGTTGCGCAGTGGTACTTCCGCCAGCAAAAAGAAAAAGCAATAAAATCCTAAAAACAGCGCCATGCGTTTACGCGCCAACAAAAAATCGCCGAATTGCATACCTGCCCTCCTTATCTGCCATATAGGCGTCAGTCCGCCATAAATAACTTACGGAAATCGTATCACACTATCCATGTACGCGGCAGGCCGTAATTCCGCAAAACATTTTCGATTGTACGTCGTAATCCCGCCAAAAGAAATTTTTGTTAAGCTGCACAAAAAAACAGGCCCGCATAAACCTGAACCAATCAAATTCATGCGAGCCTGCTGCGTTGTGCAAGTCCTTCTTATTCTTCTATTTCATTGTACAGCGCCTTAACAGCCGCTTCGGCCAGCGCGCCGATGCTGGACACGCTGCGCTCCTGGGGCAAGCCGGAAGCGTCGTAGCCCAAGGGCAGCTCCGTGCAGGCCGTCATTACGGGCACGTCGTGCTCCCGCCACAATTCCTCAACAAGTTGGCGTGTCAGCGCTCCTGCCTCCGCAAATTTATTGGCTTTCACAAAATCAATAACCCGCTGGGCTTTATCGCTCTGCTCCTCGTTGGGAATGAATAATTTCAGGCCGTGCTTGGCCGCGTACTTTTGGTACAGCCCGCAGGCCCGCGTCCCCTTGGTGGAAAGCATCCACGCTCCCTCCGGCGCGATAGCCTTCGTCGCCAACACCGTGCTTTCCACAATATGAATCAGCGGCCTGGGCAGCTGCTCTGCGAACTGGTCGATAAAATAATGCGCCGTATTGCAGGGCACAGCCAAAACGTCCGCGCCCATATCGCACAGCTGCAATAAACCGGCACGCAGGCGCGGCAGCGGCGACGGCCCCTTGCCAAAAATCGCCGTTCCCCGATCAGGGATTTCGGCGTCGCCGATCATATACACCACTGGATGCTCCTGGTCCGTAGCAGCGGGGCACTTAGCCGCCAGCTGGCGCAGAAATTCCGCGGCGGCGGCGGGCCCCATGCCGCCCAAAACGCCTAAGCGCTTACCATTCTTTACATATTTCTTAGCCATTATCCAGCCCCTCTTTCCTGACAAATTGTTCCTGTCGTAAAACGCGCAGGGAAAATTTACTTTTTGCAGCTCTTACCGCTGCTCCAGCAAATAAATATCGCTGATTTCCTTTATCGTATGCACATTAGTGGGAATCTGCTTGGTTTTCAGCACGCGGCGGTATTCCAAACCGCGCACCAGAATATATTTATGCTGGCCGCTGCGCAGCGCTTCGGCTAAAGCGCCGGTTTTAGGCAGCATTTCAATGCCGGGCTTGCCCGCGTAATACATAAAGCCGGGGCGCAGAAATTTATCCACATAAATAGGAACGCTGCCGTCGCACTGCTCCCGATAAACGCCGCTCATCGTTTTCACGCTGAAACGTTCGGCGATAACCGGCAGCACAAAAGCAAAAGCCACGCACATAGTCACCACGCCAATCAGCGCGTGCAGCCAGGCCGCCATTTGAATATCGCGGTAATACCACAGGGTAAAGACAGCCGCCGCGCCCATAATCAGCGTCATGGCTCCCAGCATAACCAGGCTGAAAGACGCTTCCGGCAAATATTGACTGCCAAAAATCCAACCTACGCCCAGCAGCGCAAACATCAACCCGCTGCCCGCCATCCAGCTGTAAAAGGTCGTATTGTGGCGCAGCTTCGCCAGCATGCGCGAAATATTCCAGCCGATAATCACCGCCAAAGCCGGGAACATGGGCAGAATATAGGACACCAGCTTAGTTTGGCAAATAGTGAAAAAGATAAAGACGAAGCCCCACCAAACGTGGAACAGCAGTAGCTGGCGCATATCGTCGATGCGGCTGTCGCTGATGGACGCTTTTATGGACTGCGCCAGCAGGCCCGTCCAGGGAAACATACCCAAAATCACTCCGGGGAAATAGTACCAGAAGGTAACGCGGTTAGCGTGCTCCGGCGTGGTAAAGCGCGTCAGATTGTGGAAGCCCAGAAAGGTTTCAATAAATTCCATGCCATGCACTGTATACATAGCGTAATACCAAGGCGAAGCCAGTAAAAAATACAGCAGCAAGCCGCGAATTACGTGCATACGCAGAATTTCCCGCAGCTGTCCCATGATTACTAAATAGATAAAAATGATCGCGCCGGGAAAAACAATGCCGATGGGGCCTTTGGTAACGGTAGCCAGCGCCATGCAGACATACATCAGCCAATATTTTTTATGCGCAAAGCTCAAAATTGCTCCCGTCATAAAAAAGAGCAGCGTCGTATCCGTCACCGCCGCCTTGCCCATATAAAAGAACTGCACGCAGCTGGTTAAAATTATAGCAGACCAAAAACCGGCCCGCTCGTTAAAGAGCTTGGTCGTGGAAACGTAAATCATTATAGAAGTAAAGCAGGCCATGAGCGCCGCCGGAAAGCGAGCGGCAAATTCGCTAAAGCCAAAAAGCATTTGCGATAACGCCACCAGCCAATAATACATGGGCGGCTTATCGTACCAATAAGCGCCAAAAATCCGCGGCGACAAAAAATCGCCCGTCTGGAGCATTTCGCGCGCCGTTTCCGCATAAACCGGCTCGTCCGGATCCAGCAAGGGCACGCCGCCCAGGCCGAACATAATCGTAAAGAGCGTCAGTCCCGCAATAAGCAGCAGGCTGTTTTTCTCAAGCTGTTTCATCCCTATCCCCTTACAAAAAATCCTCCAAAAAATAAAACGCCGCTCCTATTGCCGCAGATAATCGGCATAGGTCAGGCTGACGCCGCGCTCCAAATCCATGGACGGACAAAATTTCAAAAGCTGGCAGCAACGCGTATTATCCAAAACGGAGCGCAAAATATCGCCCTTCCGCGCCGGTCCGTAGTCAACGGCAAAATCATGCCCCACCGCCTTGCGGAAGGCCGCCAACAGCTTGTTCAGCGACGTTTCCTGCCGCGTGGAAACATTAATAATATTATATCCGGGCAGCTGCACAGACCGCAGCAGCGCCTCGGCAATATCGCCGGCATAAA
This sequence comes from uncultured Phascolarctobacterium sp., assembly GCF_905212365.1. Taxonomy (GTDB): domain Bacteria; phylum Bacillota; class Negativicutes; order Acidaminococcales; family Acidaminococcaceae; genus Phascolarctobacterium_A. The sequence continues at coordinate 2,617 of NZ_CAJMEH010000047.1, read as the reverse complement.
CAAAATCGCGAGTCTGCTCGCCGTCGCCAAAAACGGTAACGCCCTTGCCCTGCGCCAACAAACGGCAGAAGATGCTGACTACGCCGCCCTCGCCGCCTGCGCCCTGGCGCTCGCCGTAAACATTGGCAAAGCGCAGCACAGTAGCATCGACGCCATACAAATCATGATACAGCCGCAGGTAATGCTCGCTGGCAAACTTAGTCAGCCCGTAAAACGACGTGGGCAGCGGCTGTTCCGTTTCCCGCAGCGGAATATTTAGATTATCGCCGTACACTGCGGCGCTGGACGAAAAGCTGATATGCTTGACGCCATAGCGGCGGCAGCATTCCAGCACGTTGATTAACCCGCGCAGATTAACGTCGCAGTCCTCGCTCGGATGCTCCAAAGAATAAGGCACCATAGTCTGCGCCGCCAGATGGATAACCGCATCGAAACGTTCGACGGCAAAAACGCTTCGCAAAAACGATTCGCGCACATCGCCGCGCACAAAGCGTATGTTTTCCGGCACGTACTCGCGCAAGCCGCTGGACAAATTATCGTAGACCAGCGTATCGATATCCCGGCGCTTTGCCAAAAGCTGCAATAAATGCGAACCGATAAACCCGGCGCCGCCGGTTACTAATAATTTCATATATTTCATCTCCTAAGATTTTTTCATAAGATCGTAATCGTCCAAGCTTAATAAAATATGAACCTTTTACCGAGAAGCCGCGTCCTTCCCCGGCTTCGTTTTGCTTTTCACCGAAGCCATATTCAAAACGTCGGAACCGAACGCCCTGATCGTCACGAAAGCGCCCAGCAAGAACGGCAGATATTCCGCCGTAAAACGCCATAAAACGGCCATGATGCCCTCCACGCCTTCGGGAAGAATATTGGAAAACAAAACTACGAAGCCGGCCTCGGCAATGCCGCTGCCGCCCGGCGTCGGCGAAAAGTACAGCACCAGATTGAGCAGCACCATACGCCCCATAACCTGAACTAAATCGAAATCAATATTTAAACCGGCAAAATAAGCCGGAACCGTAGCGTAAATAAAGAGCAGGCTCAGCCCCGATTCCACAAAGGCCCGCAGCACCATCATGGGATGACGCCCCATAACGATTACCGCGTGCTTGAACTGCTGATACCAAATATAACAATTGCGGCGCGTAGTATAAGAAAATTTTCTGGTAAACCAAAAAATTATTCTCTCCGGATAACGGGTGCGCATCAAAAGCACGGCGATAACAGGCAACGAAATGAAGGCCACCGAAACTACCGACAACACCGACGCAGGCATCCACTTAACGATATCCCTATCGCTGTGCAGCACCACCGGCACCAGCAAAATCAAAAAGGAAATAGACATTATGGTGCGCACCAGCACCACCACCGTGGATTTGGCCACAGGCACGCCCGCCTTACGCATGAACATAACCTGCGCGATAGCCCCGCCGCTGGCTCCCGGCGTTACCAGCGCCAGAAAATAATTGCTGAGCACCACGTTGACCACCTGCTTCAAGGTCAGCTGCCCGTCCGTAATGCTGGCCAGCGTCAACAAACGCAGACCGTCGAACAGCAGCCCCACCGTCAGGCAGCCCAGCGCTAACAAAATGCAGCGCGGTTCAAACAGCGTCAGATAATCCAACGCCCGTATGTCGAATGTAAAGTAAATAACTGCCGCAGAAATCAACAGCACAAAGCCGAAGAGCACCGTTAAGCGCAGTAATAATTTCTTATTCATTTATCCAATCCACCAAAATTTATCAGCGTCACGCCCTGCCGCGCAAGCAGCGCCTTATTGCCGGCGTCCAGATACGCGTCCAGTTCCTCCCGCCAATGGTACTGCCAGCTGAATGCTTCGCTCAAGGCGGCGGTATCCAAGCCGGGATGAGTCATAATTTCGCTGACGCCCTCCGGCAAAGCGCGGATAATATTGCCAACCAAAGTGGCGTTTAAACGCCCTCCGGCCAGCATGCCGAAAAAATGCTGCGGATGGCGCACGCCCCTGCCGTCGGCAGCCATCGCCGCCATATCGGCGCAAAAGCTCAGGCCGCAGCGCCCTATTTTGCGTCCCAGCCCTGCGGCAAAGCCGCCGCTGAAACCATAAGGCTCCTTAGGAATGCGTATTCTCTTTATATTATACTCATTGCAAAGCTTTAACACAAGCAGGTTGATCAAGGGCAGCACATGAGTGTGCTGATGGCTGTCGATATGCGTAATCGCCAGCCCCGTAGCCAAAACCTTTTCGATCTGCGCCCGCAGCTCTGCCTCCAGCTCGCTTCTGCTGACGGTGCCGGTGTAAAAGCGTTTGGCAAAGGCCACGTAATCTGTCGGCAGCAGACCGTCGTCCCCCACCAGTGTCGGCACCTGAGAAGCAGGCAGCACCGTCGCTACGCTGCCCACCAGCGTTAAGTGGATGCCAATGCCAAGTCCAGGATTAGCCTTCGCCAAGGCCACAGCCTCCTCATAAGCCGGAGCGCCGGGCATCAGCGAGGTACTGGTGATGAAGCCTTCACGGTAGCCCTTGATAATCCCTTGGTTGATAAGCGTATGCAAACCGAAATCATCGGCGTTGACGATTAATTTTTTCATTATTAAAGCCTCTTATAATTGTCAAGCTGCATTTTGCCAATTA
>NZ_CAJMEH010000046.1 GCF_905212365.1 uncultured Phascolarctobacterium sp. | reverse complement strand
CCTACGGCGGCAACGTAGCTACGCCGTGGCAGTGGAACGCGGGCGTGCGCTGGAGCTTCTAAAATTTTCAGGCGCAAGAGCCTGTAGTTTTTGCCAGAGCGTTACTCGACTTTAATTTTATATTTTGTTTTTGCGTCCGTCCTTCGGGGCGGACGCTTTTATAGTCTGCTGCGGTTGGCACGCTGCCGTCCGGGCATTTTTTGTCGCTTGCTGCGCGTAAAATTATTGACAGCGAAAGGGAAAAAGCATATAATTTATTAGTAATACCGTAAAAGGATGCGCTTGACAAGCATCCTTTTTCTTGTCTTTTAAATGCTTTTGTAGATTAAAGGTTAGGAGAGAATAAGCAGTATGATTAGAAACGATATTCGTAATATAGCTATTATCGCCCACGTTGACCATGGCAAAACTACCCTGGTAGACGCTATGCTGAAGCAAAGCGGCGTTTTCCGTGCCAACGAGCGCGTGGAGGAGCGCGTAATGGACTCCAACGATTTGGAGCGCGAGCGCGGCATCACCATTTTGTCCAAGAATACCGCCGTTATGCACGAGGGCGTGAAAATCAATATTCTGGATACTCCGGGCCATGCCGATTTCGGCGGCGAGGTAGAGCGCGTGCTGACCATGGTCGACGGCGTATTGCTGCTGGTCGACGCTTACGAAGGCCCTATGCCTCAAACTAAATATGTGCTGCGCAAGGCTTTGGAGCAGCATTTAAAGCCTATCGTAGTTATCAATAAAATTGACCGCCCTGACCAGCGTGTGGAAGAGGTTATCGACGAGGTGCTGGATTTATTCATCGAGCTGGACGCCGACGAGGACCAGCTGGAATTCCCCGTGGTTTTGGCCTCCGCCCGCAACGGCATCGCCAAGCTGTCCATGGATGAGGAAAGCGATTCCTTGGAGCCGCTGTTCAAGGTAATTCTGGAAAATATCCCCGCGCCCGACGTTGACGTAAACGCGCCGCTGCAAATGCTGGTCAACACTTTGGACTACGACGATTATGTTGGCCGTATCGTAGTCGGCCGCGTGGTGCGCGGTACTATTCATAACGGCGAGAATATTATGCTGATGGACGAAAGCGGCAACCGCTCCGGCAAAATCGGCCGTCTGTACACCTATCAGGGCTTGAAGCGCGTAGAGGTGCCGGAGGTGGAAGCCGGCGATATCGTGGCGCTGATTGGCCTGCAGGACGCTAACATCGGCGATACTATTGCCGACAAGGAAAACCCGGAAGCCTTGAAGGGTATTAAGATTGACGAGCCTACGCTGTCCATGCTCTTTTACGTTAATAACAGCCCCTTTGCCGGTAAGGAGGGCGAGTTCGTTACCAGCCGCCATTTGCGCGACCGTCTGTTTAAAGAGGTTAAGACCAATGTATCTATGCGTGTGGAGGAAACCGACAGCCCCGACGCTTACAAGGTATCCGGCCGCGGCGAGCTGCATCTGTCCATCTTAATCGAGACCATGCGCCGCGAGGGCTTTGAGTTGCAGGTGGGCAAGCCCAAGGTTATTATGCACCGCGACGCTACCGGCACCCTGCAGGAACCCATGGAGGCGCTGACCATCGACGTGCCGCAGGATTATATGGGCGCCGTTATGGAGGGCCTGGGCCTGCGCAAGGCAGAGCTGCAGAATATGACGGAAATGGCCGGTTATCTGCGTATGGAATTTAAGATTCCTGCCCGCGGACTGATTGGCTTCCGCAACCAGTTCCTTACCGACACCAAGGGTAACGGCATTATGAACCACGTTTTTGCCGGTTATGAGGATTATAAGGGCGAAATCCCCGGCCGTACCCGCGGCAGCCTGGTCGCTTTTGAAAGCGGCGAAACTACTTCCTACGGCATCGGCAACGCTCAGGAGCGCGGCACCATGTTCGTGGTTCCTGCCGAAAAGATTTACGAGGGTCAGCTGGTAGGCGAAAACAGCCGTGAGGACGATATGGACGTTAACCCCTGCAAAAAGAAGCACGTCAGCAATATGCGCGCTTCCGGCAGCGACGAAGCTATCCGTTTGATTCCGCCCCGCACCTTCTCTTTGGAACAGGCTTTGGAGCATATCAACGACGACGAGCTGGTAGAGGTTACTCCTAAATCCATCCGTATGCGCAAAAAAGTGCTGGACCGTCTGGAGCGCGGCAAAATGCGCGGTCGTATGAAGAACGCGCAGGCTTAATTTGTTTGACATTAAGTAAAAATTTTGCTACAATAAAAAATACAAGCAGGAAATACCCTGAAAGAGAACGAATATCTATACATTATACTTTCTTAGTTTGGAGGCGTCAGCCATGAATTTGAAAAATACGGCAATAAAGTTTTTTTCCTCTGCTGAGGAGGAAGAGCGTGTTGAGGAGTATGCTGGTCCGCGTCTGTTAAAAGCAGGACATTTGAATATTATGGTGCGCACTCCAAAAAGCTTTACGGACGTGCGCGAATATGCCGATTCCCTGATGAGCGGCTCCGCTATCCTGGTAAGCTTTGAAGCCGTGGACGCTGCGCTGAGAAACCGTATCTTCGATTATTTGAACGGCGTAAGCTATATCGTGGCCGCTTCCGTGTCCTTTATCAGCGACGATTTGCTGCTGTATGCGCCGGAACAGGTAGAGGTCAACAAAGAAAAGGGCGTAAAACGTACCGGTATGCGTTCTTGGCTGGGCTGATTCAGCTTTACTAAAAAATTAAGGCTGCTGCATGAAAATGCGGCAGCCTTTTTGTCGTTTCGCTGCCGTTTACGAGCGGCGCTTATCCTGCCAAAAGAAATGCCTGTTGCCAAAAAAAGCTGATGATGATATAATGAAACAGAATGATATTGGGAGTTCTTCTTAATTTCGCTTTTAAAATTTGTTTGCATTTGCTATCATTTTGAACGATGTGAAAATGCTTGTATATTGTGGACTGCTGCATGGGTGCAGTCCTTTTTTAGTAGATTTAGTGCCGCGGCAGAATAACGCTTCGGCGGCAGGAAGGGCAGGATACAGAATGACCAGGCATTTATTTAATTATTGCGCTATCGAATGGTACGAAAAGGAGCTGCGGGAGCAGGGCTGGAAGCTGGAGGAAATCGTCGCTTCTTTGGGCGTGGACGGCATCGAGCAGTTTGTTTATTCCTTGGAGCCGGTTCCCGGTCAGTACAAGGATTTAACCGTAGGCGTGCATTTGAATTATTGGCCCTATTGGATGGACTTCTGGCTGAAAAAGGCCAAGCGCTTGAAGCAGCAGTTCCGCAATATTCGCGAGCGCAATAAATATTTTAAGGACGCGATGAGCTGCGACGAGTGGCTGTCGGTTATCCGCCGTAATATCGGCGCGGCCGTGGCGCAGAATCCGGAGTATTTGGTGTGGCATGTGGCAGAAGCCAACAACGAGGAAATTTTTACCTACCAATTTAATTACAGCGACCGCGAGGTGCTGACCGCCGCCGCCGAGGTCTTTAACGCGGTGTGCGACGAGATTCCAGCTAACGTGGCCGTGTATTTTGAAAATTTGTGGTGGCCCGGCCTACGCCTGACCGACGTGCGCAATGTCAAATACTTTTTCGATCGCCTGCACCGGGATAACTTGGGCATTATGCTGGACACGGGTCATCTGATGAATACGAATCTGCGCTTGAAGAACGAAGCTGAAGGCGCGGATTATGTGTGCCGCGTTTATGAAAAGCTGGGCGATTATGGGAAGCTGGTTAAGGGCGTGCATTTAAGCTGCTCCTTGTCCGGAGCTTATCAGCGGAATCTGAGTCATCAGGCACCTGAGGATTTGAGCATGGAGCGGGTGTGGAAGCACATTACCGCCATCGACCAGCACCGGCCCTTCCACACGGAGGCGGCTAAGAAAATTTTGGATACCATTCAACCGGAGTATGTGGTACACGAGGTTGGCTACGACAGTATGAAGGATTTGCGCGAGCAGCTGCCCATTCAATTGCAGGCTTGCCGCTAATTAAAAATAACAGCCAGGAGCCGAGGCTCTTGGCTGCTGTTGTTTATGGGATAAAGGAGTATAAAATGCTAAAAAGGAGTATAGCGATAATAGCCGCTTTGCTGGCTTTGGCTAACGGCGCTGCGGCTAAGGATGCGGTGGACTATTATCTTACGGATAAGCTGAAGGGCTACTGCAAGGGAGAGTTCGTCGTCTTGAAGGACGACGACGTGAACTTCCGCAGCGCGCCGGAAAACGGCAAAGTGCTGAAGGTTTTGCAGTCCCTGCGTTTTGCGCTTTACGTTAATCAGGACAGGTGCGTAACGGGCATTTTGCTGGAACGGCTGGATAAAAAGGCTTGGAAAAAGCTGGCGCAGGGATAAATATGGCACGGCAAATCGACAGCGACTTTCTGCATCGGGCTTTGCGGCATTATTACGGCTACGACAGCTTTCGTCCGGGGCAGGAGAAAATTATTCAGGAAATTTTGCAGGGGCGGCCTGTGCTGGCCGTACTGCCGACGGGAGCAGGTAAAAGCGTCTGCTTTCAGCTGCCGTCGCTGCTGCTGAAGGGCGTGACGCTGGTCATTTCGCCGCTGATATCCTTAATGAAGGACCAGGCGGAAGCCTTAACGGCGCGGGGGATTCCGGCGGCTTATTTAGACAGCAGCATGACGAGCAACGAGTACGGCAGAGTGCTGCATGCGGCCTTGAACAAGCAGTGTAAATTTTTATATGTAGCGCCGGAGCGGCTGAATAATCCACAGTTCGTGGCCTTTGCCCAGCGAGCCTATATTACCATGGTGGCGGTGGACGAGGCCCACTGCGTATCCCAGTGGGGACACAGCTTCCGCAAGGATTATTACAATATTCCGCAGTTTTTGCAGCTATTGCCTGTGCGCCCGCTGCTGGCGGCGTTTACGGCTACGGCAACGCCCTTGGTGCGCCGCGATATTTGCAGCCGTTTGGAAATGCCCGGAGCAGAAGTGGTGGTGACTGGCTTTGACCGCCCCAATCTGCATTTTGCGGTAGAGCGCACGCAGGATAAGGACAGGTCGCTGCTGAATTTTTTAAAGCGGCATGAGAGTCAGTGCGGCGTTATTTACTGCGCTACTCGCCAAAAGGTGGAGCTGGTGACTAAGCTGCTGCTGCGGCAGGGGCATTTGGCGCTGCGCTATCATGCGGGGCTGACGCCCGGCGAACGGCGGGAGAATCAAAATTTGTTCGTCAGCGGGCAGGCGCCGCTGATTGTAGCGACCAACGCCTTCGGCATGGGCATCGATAAGGCGGACGTGCGCTTTGTCGTGCATTATAATATGCCCAAAGATATTGAAAGCTACTATCAGGAGGCTGGGCGCGCCGGACGCGACGGGCTGCCGTCGGAATGTTTGCTGCTGTACGACAGGGCTGATGTTGCGGTCAACACCTATCTTATCGGCCACGACCAGCCGGATTTGGCTTGGAAGGAACACGAGCTGCAGCTTTTGGAGAAAATGATTTTTTACTGCAATACCTCCGGCTGTCTGCGTAAGGTTTTACTGGAATACTTTGGAGAGCAGGCGCCGCTGCGCTGCGATAACTGCGGCAACTGCGACGCTAATAAAAACGCCAGCTGGCGCAGGTTTCTGCCCATATGAAAAGGACTTAGCCGCGAAGCTAAGTCCTTGATTTTTTGTGATTAGTCGATATCAATAACCTCGCCCGGTTTTACGACGAGTACCTTGCTGTCGGTTTTGCTTTCCACGTCGGCCTTGAAGGCGTCGACGTCTTGGGTGATGGGCGGCCAGGTATTATAATGGATGGGAATAACGTATTTGGCTTTTAAAAATTCGCAGGCAATGGCGGCGTCGTGTGGATCCATGGTGAAATTGCCGCCGATGGGCAGTACGGCGTAATCGAAGGGGTCCAAACGGGGCAGCAGCTGCATATCGCTAAACAGCGCAGTGTCGCCGGCAAAATAAACCTTGGCGCCGTAAAAATCAACTACGAAGCCGCAGGCATGGCCGCCGGGAACGCCTGCGCCATGGAAGGCCAGCGTTAAGCGCACCTTGCCGAAGGGGAACATATAGGTGCCGCCCAGGTGCATGCCGTGAGCCTGGCAGCCTGCTTCCGTCGCCATAGCGGCGATTTCCGCAGTAGAGATAATGGTAGCGCCGCAATTTTTAGCGATTTCAAAGGCGCTGCCTAAATGGTCAAAATGGCCGTGGCTGATAAAAATATAATCTACCTTAATATCCTTGGCGGTCAGGCCCTGGGGATTGCCGTCCAGGAAGGGGTCGAAAATAATAGCGGAATTATTTTTCGCAATGACGAAGCAGGCGTGATTGATATAATGAAATTTTGCAGCGGTCATAACAGATTCCTCCTTTGTGCAGGGCGCGTGCAGCCGCGCCTTCATTCTATAATTATATTATACTAAAAAAATAGGCGTTTGTGAATTAAATGCAAGAAGCTTTTGAAAACCTTTACAGCGGCTTACATTATGGGGTACAATGTTAGATATTAAACTTTGGGAGATTTAACTTATGGACTATAAAAAAATCGTAGCCGTTTGCATAGGCTTGAGCTTTTTGACCGCCGTGGGCATGAGCGAAGCCGAGGCCAAAAGCAAAACGGCGCAGGATGCCCAAAAGGTGGCGGCGAAGCTTTTGAAAAAGCAAAGCAAGAGCAAAAATAAAAATCAGGCGACGCTCAAGAGCGGCCCGCTGGGCGGCATTAATATTCTTACCAATGGGCAAAAAGCGCAGGCTGGCGCGGAAGTTAAGCAAAAACCGGAGCCTGCCGCGCCTGCTTCCGGGCAAAGCGGTCTGGTGAAGAAGGACGGTAAGGTTTATTTTTCCGGCACGGAGCTGCCTGATAATTATCAGAGCATCAGTATTTTCGGCGAGGCAGAGGCGACTAAGGCGCAGGCCGTGGCGCTGATTAAAGCCAACAATCCGCAGGTACGGCTGGCATGCAGCGTGGAGGAGCTGGTAGATTTATATTGGCAGGAGGCGGAGCGCGAAGGCGTCCGTCCCGACATAGCTTTGGCCCAATCCGTTGTGGAAACGGGCTTTTACCGTTACGGCGGCGACGTGCAGCATCATCAGAATAATTTCTGCGGCTTGGGGACTACTGGCGGCGGCGTGAGCGGCGCTTCCTTTAAAACGCCGGAAATCGGCGTGCGCGCCCATATTCAGCATTTGCTGGCTTATACGCAAAAGCGGCGGCCTAAGACGGCCATCGTCGACCCGCGTTACGAGCTGGCGCACAATATTCGTCTGGAGCGCGGCGTGGTGGACACCTGGTACGGGCTGAACGGCACCTGGGCTATGGGCAGCTTGTACTGCGAAAAAATCATGGCCGCTTACCAAAAGATGCTGGCTATGCAGGTAGAGGAGCCGAAGGACGAGGCCAAGCGCGAGGATAAGCAAGATAAAAATAAAAAAGATAAAAAGGCGCAAGGACGCGGCAGCGTGCGCGAGCGCATCGAGAAAATTTTAAAGGATAAAAAATAATTAGCAGGATAGATTAAAGCGAGGGATGTAAGTATGCATATAGTATTAGTGGAGCCGGAAATCCCCGGCAATACGGGCAATATCGCGCGGCTGTGCGCCGCTACCGGCTGCCATCTGCATTTGGTGCGGCCGCTGGGCTTTTCGGTGGACGATAAATATTTAAAGCGCGCCGGTCTGGACTACTGGCATTTGGTGGATATCCATTATTATGACAGCGTGTATGAAGTGTTGGAAAAATACAAGAGCAATTCTAAATTTTTGCTGACGACCAAGGCGCACAAATCCTACGCCGATGTGCGGTATGATGCGGACAGCCTGCTGATTTTCGGCAAGGAAACCGCCGGACTGCCGGAAAAGCTGCGGCAGGAATATGCGGACAGCTGTGTGCGCATTCCCATGATCGAGGAGGCGCGTTCGCTGAATTTATCCAATTCCGTGGCTATCGTGGCTTATGAAGCGCTGCGTCAGGTGGATAATTTTGCCGGTCTGACTCTTTATGGAGGCGAATATAAGTGATTATCATTAAAGAATTTGATTTTGACGCGGCTCATTACCTGCCGGCTTATAACGGCAAGTGCGAGCATCTGCACGGCCACACATATAAGTTGGTGGTGAAGGTGGAGGGTACGCTCGACCACGAGGGTATGGTTATCGATTTCATCAAGCTGAAAAACCTGGTGAAGCAGGAGGTGCTGGCGCATTTGGACCACGCCTGCATTAACGATATTATTCCGGCGCCGTCGGCAGAAAATATCAGCGTGTGGATTTGGCGCAGGCTGGAGCCGCTGCTGCAAACCGACCGGTACCATTTGCTTGAGATAGAGGTGTGGGAAACCCGCACCAGCGGTTGTGTGTACAGAGGAGAAGCATTGTGAAGGACGTACAAAGCGAAAAGGATTTGCGCCATATTCCCTTGAAGCATGTGGGCATTAAGAATTTGCGCTGGCCTATCGAGCTGATGGACAAGGAACGGGGTACCCAGCATAGCGTTGCTAAGGTGACGCTGGCCGTGGATTTGCCTCACGATTTGCGCGGTACGCATATGAGCCGTTTTGTAGAGTGTTTGCGTACCCTGGGGCCGGTGGGCTTAAACGAGATTGAAAATATTTTGGACAAGCTGAAGGAGCATTTGCAGGCGGAAAAGGCCTTTTTGCAGCTGGAATTTCCTTATTTTATTACGAAGGCCGCGCCGGTCAGCGGCATGACAGCGCCCATGGATATGGACTGCGTGTATAAGGCGGAAAAGGGCGAGCGCTTTAAGCTGCGCATTAAGGCCGTGGCGCCGGTGCAGACCTTGTGCCCCTGCTCGAAGGAAATCAGCGATTACGGCGCGCATAACCAAAGGGCGTGGGCGAAAATGGAAATCGAAGCCAACGAGCTGGTATGGCTGGGGGAGGAGCGGCCAGCCGTGGCTGACGCTGCCGCCAGCGCTCCGGTGTACGGCTTACTCAAGCGTCCCGATGAAAAGTTCGTTACCGAACGCGCCTACGATAATCCCCGCTTTGTGGAGGACGCAGTGCGCGAGATAGCTTTGCGCCTGGAGGCGGATAAGCGTATTACCTGGTACCGCGCCGAGGTGGAAAGCGTGGAGAGCATTCATAATCATAATGCCTTCGCCGTTGTAGAAAAGGGTGAGTGAAGATGCTGCTGAAAATTAACAGGGAGCTTTTGCCAGAAGCCATCGGCAGCGTGGGCGCTAACGCCGCCAGTCTGCCGATTTTTGCCAACAAATCCGAAATACTGCCCTATAAGCTGGCGCAGGTGCGCACTCCGGCCGCCAATATTTTAAAGCAGGAAATGCTGGCTGCCGCCGGCGACGCCGTAGTGCCGGCGGGCTGCATCGTCAACGCCGCTAAATATGTGGACGTGGTGCTGCTGGGCACGCGCAAGCATTATGCGCTGCTTTTGCGCAAGCTGGCGCTGATGCCGTACTTTGGCTTGCAGCAGATAGCGGAGGAGCTGCAGGCCGTTTTGCAGCCTGCGCCGCTGTTTACCACGCTGGCCGACGGCAGAAGGCTGACCTATGAGCAGCTGTGCGTTATGGGCATTTTAAATATTACGCCCGATTCCTTTTACGCAGGCAGCCGCGTGCCTTTGCAGGACGTGGTGGAGCGCGCAGGCCGCATGCTGAACGAGGGCGCGGGCATTCTGGATATTGGCGGCGAGTCCACCCGTCCGGGCAGCGACAGCGTGGATGCGGAGGAGGAGCGCCGCCGCGTCGTGCCGGTTATTACCGAGCTGCGCCGTGCCTATCCCCAGGCGGTGCTGTCCATAGATACCTATCGCGCCGCTACGGCAGCGCTGGCGCTGGCGGCAGGCGCGGACATTATCAACGATATCAGCGCTATGGAGGCCGACCCGCAGATGCTGGAGGTGGCGGTGCGCAATAACGCGCCCATCATTTTGATGCATATGCGCGGTACGCCGAAGAATATGCAGCAGAACTGCGAATATCAGGACGTAGTGCAGGAGGTGGCCGTGTATTTGGCGCAGCGGGCGCAGCTTTTGCGCGACCGCGGCGTGGGCGCGGATAAAATTATTCTGGACCCGGGCATAGGCTTTGCCAAGAATGCGGAGCAAAACCTGCTGCTGCTGCGGGACTTACATACTCTGACCAGCTTCGGTTATCCCGTGCTGCTGGCGGCTTCGCGCAAGAGCACCATAGGCGCGGCGCTGGGCGGTCTGCCGCCTGAGGAGCGGCTGGAGGGGACTATTGCCACCAGCCTGCAGGCGGTGTACGCGGGGGCGCAGCTGGTGCGCGTCCATGATGTGAAGGAAAACGTCCGGGCTATCAGAATGCTGGAGGCTATAAAAATGGCTGGCGGCAGGAGCGAGGATCATGAAAAATAAACAGCATACGGCCTATGTGGCGCTGGGCAGCAATTTAGGCGCTAAGGAGCAAAACCTGCGCCGGGCGCTGCTGCTTTTATTGCAGAACGGCATAGAGGTGGAGCAAGTTTCTTCCTTTATTACTACGGAGCCCTACGGCGTGACGGACCAGCCGCAGTTTTTAAACGGCGTGTGCCGCGTGCGCACTGTGCTGCCGCCCTTAGAGCTGCTGCGGACGCTGCTGGCGGTAGAGCGGCAGATGGGGCGCGTGCGCCTGCGCCATTGGGGCGAGCGCAATATAGATTTGGATTTGCTGCTTTACGAAAATGTGCTGTTGGATACGCCGGAGCTGCGCTTGCCCCACCCCGATATGCAGAACAGGGATTTTGTTTTGCTGCCCCTGGCGGAGATTGCTCCCGCTTTGCAGCATCCCACGCTGCATAAAAGCATGGCCGGCCTTAGGGACGAGCTGCTGGCGAAGCAGCGCGGTTGATATTGCAGCAATTAAATTTAGTGTAAGACGAAAGAAGTAATACTATGAATATTTCTCAGGAAGCTTTATTGAAGCGGTTTACTGCCTATGCGCAGATAGATACGACCTCGGACGATAAATCCGCGTCCTTCCCCAGTGCGGAGCGCGAGCTGGACTTAGCCCGCTATTTGACGGAGGAGCTGCAGCGCGTGGGCTTAAGTGAAGTAGAAATGACGGAGTACGGCTATGTGCTGGCGACCCTGCCTGCCAACGGAGCCGAAGCTGCGCCGGTAATTGGCTTAATCGCCCACATGGATACCAGCTGCGAGGCCAGCGGCGCTAACGTACAGGTGCAGCTGCATAAAAATTATGACGGCAGAGATGTCAAGCTGAACGATAAGGACGCGCTGCGGCCGGAGGATTTCCCGGAGCTGCTTAATTATGTGGGGCAGGATATTATTACCTCCGACGGTACTACTCTGCTGGGAGCTGACGATAAGGCAGGCGTCTGCGCTATCGTGACGGCCTGCGAATACCTGCTGGCCCATCCCGAAATCAAGCACGGCAAGCTGCGTCTGGCCTTCACGCCGGACGAGGAGGTTGGCCGCGGCACGGAGCATTTTCCGCTGGCAAAATTTGGCGCGGACTTTGCCTACACGGTGGACGGCGGCGCTTTGGGCGAGCTGAACTACGAAACCTTTAACGCCTGCAATGCGCATGTGGTTTTCCATGGCGTATCCGTTCATCCCGGCAGCGCGAAAAATAAAATGCGCAACGCTGTGACCATGGCCGCCGAATGGCAGCTGGCTTTGCCCATGGGCGAACGTCCGGAATATACCGAAGGCTACGATGGCTTTTATCATACGCTGCGCATCGAGGGCGGTACGGATAAAGTAGAAATAGACATGATTCTGCGCGACCACGATAAGCAGCTTTTAGAGCAGCGCAAGGAATATTTGCTGGGGCTTGCCCGCTTTATGCAGCAAAAGTACGGCGCAGATACGGTGGAATGTACGCTGAAGGATTGTTACTGCAATATGAAAGAATACATTACGCCGGTGTTTGAGATTGTGGAGCGGGCCGAAGCTGCTATGCGCACAGCAGGCGTGGAGCCGGTGCTGACGCCGGTACGCGGCGGCACGGACGGTTCGCTGCTGTCGGCTATGGGGCTGCCCTGTCCCAATATTTTTACCGGCGGGCACAATTTCCACGGCCGCTTTGAATACCTGCCCCTGCAGTCTTTGCAAAAGCTGGTGGAAGTTTTGGTGCATTTGGTGCAGGCGTGAGGAATTCTTATACGTATTAAATAAAATAAGCTGTATTTCCTGATTTGCGGAAGTACAGCTTATTTTTATGGCTTAACTATTTTCACTTTACGCCTTCACTCTGAAAATAATGGCATACAGTACGGGCAGCACGACCAGCGTCAGCAGCGTGGCGCCCGTCAGACCGCAGGCGATGGCTACGGCCATGGCGTTCCAGAATTGGCTGGCGAACATGGGGATAAGGCCCAGAATAGTAGTAAAAGCGGCCAGCATAATGGGACGGAAGCGGACGATGGCCGATTCGATAATAGCCTCGGCGGGCGTCATGCCTGCGTCCAGATGCTGCTGGATTTGGTCGACGATGACCATGCTGTTGCGGATGATAGTACCCGTCAGCGCCAAAATGCCCAGCTCCGCCATAAAGCCCAGCGAAGCGTTAAACAGCAGCAGGCCGAAAATTACGCCGATGATGCCCATGGGGGCGGTCAGCATAATGGCTGCCAGTTTGCGGACGTCCTGTAATTGCAGCATAATGAGAATCATAATCAGCAGAACCATAAAGGGCACGGGCTGCAGCAGATAGTTTAAAGTTTTTTTGCTGTCCTCCAGCGAGCCGCCGATTTCGATGGTCATGCCTGCGGGTAGCTGTGAACGCAGCTCTGCCAGCTGGTCATAAATTTCCTTGGTCACGTCGTTGCCCGTAACGCCGGGAACAAGACCGCCGTTGACGGTGATGGTGGGACGCAGGTTGCGCCGCCAGATGATATTATCCTCGCTGGTATATTCCACCCGCGCTACCTGGGACAGCGTAACCGCGCCTTTGCTGGTGGGGATAGCGACTGCCTCCAGCTGCGAAATATCGGCCCGTTCCTTGGGGTCCAGGCGGAAAACGATGCCGATTTCCTGGTCGCCCTCCAGATAGGTGGCGGCGGTGTAGCCGGATACCTGCGCCTGCAAAGCGGTGGCTACGGCCTGCCGCGTCAGGCCCATTTGCAGCAGCTTATCGTTATCAATGGCTATTTTAACGGCATTGCTTTGCTCCAGCCAGTCCAGCCGCGTCATATTCACATAGGGATGCGCCGCCATAACCTCGCGCACCTTTTGAGCGTAGGCCTTGACCTGCTTATCGTCGCTGCCGCTGACGCGCAGCATTACCGGATAGGGAGCGGGCGGACCCAGAGGAATAGTGCGGGAGTAGGCTACGGCCTCCGGCAGCTGCTCGGCTGCCAGCTGATTGATGCGTTTATCCAAACGCTGGCGCGCCTCCACGCTTTTGGCTACCACTACCCGCTGGGCGTAATTATCCCGCGGCTGCACCGGGTCGATAACCAGCACGAAGCGGGGCGCGCTTTTGCCGATATAGGTGCTGACGTGGTCCAGGTCTTCGTCGTCCTTGATGAGTTCGGTCAGCTTGCGCGCCGCGGCGTCGGTATTTTTAATGGAGCTGCCTTCGGGAAGATTCAGCTCTACTAAAAGCTCCGGACGCACGGAGGCGGGGAAAAATTCCTGACTGACAAAGCGCAGCATATAGACGGATACGCTGAGCAGCGCGGCGGTGATACCGATGATAATTGCCTTATGCTTCAGCGACCATTGCAGCAGGCTGCGGAACTGGCGATAGAAGAAACTGTCGTAGCTGTCGGCCTTAATGACGCTGGGGCGAATCCATTCGTAGCCCAGCACCGGCGCCAGCGTGGCCGATACCAGCCAGCTCAGCAGCAGCGTTACGCTCATCACGGGAAAGAGGCTGTAGGCAAATTCCGAAGCGGAAGCCTGGGAAAAGGCGATGGGCATAAAGCCCAGGCAGGTAATAACCGTGCCGGTGAACAGGGGCCAGGCGCAGGTCTTGAAGGCGTAGGAGGCGGCCTCCTTGCGCTCCATGCCTTCGGACATTTTGACTTCCATCAGCTCCACGACTACGATGGCGTCGTCCACCAGCATGCCAAGGGAAATAACCAGCGCGCCCAGCGATACCTTATGCAGGTCTATGCCCAGCGCCAGCATAGCGGCGAAGGAGCCCAGCAGAATCAAAGGGATGCAGCAGGAAATGACATAGCCGGCGCGTTTTCCCAGGCTGAACAGGCTGACGGCCAGCACGATAATGATGGCTTCGTATAAACTTTGGCTGAATTCGCTGATGGAATTTTTGACAACCTCCGGCTGATTGGCTACCTGGTTGAGTTCCAAGCCCAGAGGAAGCTCTTTTTGAATACGGGTTATTTCTTTAGCCAGATTTTCGCCCAACTGAATATTGTTGCCGCCGTCTTCCATGGAGATGGCGATGCCCACGGCAGGCTGGCCGTTATAATACATTAAGGGGTCGGGCGGGTCGGCGTAGCCGCGGCTGATTTGCGCAATATCGCCCAAACGGAATATTTTACCGTTGGCGTTAATGGGTATCGCCGCAATATTTTCCACGCTGCTGGGGCTGCCGGTAATGCGCAGGTAGGCGTTGGCCGTGTCCGTTTCCACCATGCCGGAGGGAGTAACGGCGGTCTGCGCCTTGACGGTGGCCGCGATGGTTTGCAGGTCCAGCCCCAGTCGCGCCAGCTTATCGGTCTGCATCTGCACGAAGATTTTTTCCGTCTGTACGCCGACCAGCTCTACCTTTTTGACGTCGGGGACAGCGAAAAAGTCCAGCTTGATTTTTTCCGCATACCGGCGCATATCCTCGTAGGAATAGCCGTCGCCGGTGAGGGCGTAAATATTGCCGTACACGTCGTCGAAGCGGTCGTTATAGTAAGGGCCGTAGCTGCCTGTGGGCAGCTTGCTTTGGGCGTCGCCCACCATATTGCGCAGCTCCAGCCAGCGCTGGCGCACCAGATTGCCCGTCACCTCGTCCTTGAGCGTGACGGTAATGACGCAGCTGCCGGGACGGGAATAGCTGGTGATTTTGTCTATCTGCGGCAGGTTCTGGATTTCCTTTTCAATGGTATTGGTCAGATGCATTTCCACGTCCTTGGCGCTGGCTCCGGGCCAGGCGGCGGACACCACCATCTGCTTGACGGCGAAGCTGGGGTCCTCGCTGCGTCCTAAGGCTTTAAAGGCAAAAAGCCCCATAACCAATACTAAAAAGGCAAAGAAGTATACTAATTGGCGGTGGTCGATGGACCAGGACGCCCAGTTGCTTTGTATTTTATCGTGCTTATCAGCGGACATCAGGGCTCACCGCCTTCCTCCACACGCACCTCCTGATTGGGGTTAAGCTTGCTCAGCCCTGCGGTAATAATAACGTCGCCGGGGGTTAAGCCGCCGGCAATGCGCACCATATTGCCTTCGTACCCAGCTATCTGCACGTCGGTCAGCTGGGCGCGCTTGTCGCGTACTACCCATACTTGGGGCTGTTCGCCTACCTGATAAAGCGCGTTGGCCGGAATAACCAGAAGCTGGGAGCTATCTGCGCCGCTGAGCAGCGTGACCTTGGCGGTCATGCCTAGGCGGGCGTCCGCAGGCAGGTCGGGCACGGCGATGCAGACCTTATAGGTGCGCGCTACCGGGTCGGCCATGGGAGCAATTTCCCGCACCGTACCCGCAGCAGTTACGTTGGGCAGCGCCCAAAAGCTGATTTGCGCAGGCTGGCCCAGCTGCACACGCGCGTCTTCGGGAACATTGATTTGTATTTCGCGCTGGCCGCTGCGCACCACCGTAGCGATGGGCGTCCCGGCGGCCACTACCTGGCCTATTTCCGCATTAACGGCGGCTACTACGCCGTCGGCGTCGCTGACGAGCTGCGTATAGCCCAGCTGATGGCTGCTGATGTTAGCTTGGGCCTGGGCCTGACGCAAAGCGGCGCTGGCTGCTTCCAGCTGGGTATTATATTGGTCGCGCATGGCTTCGCTGATGGCTCCCTGAGCATACAGGGAGTTATAGCGGGCGGCGTTGTCGGCTGCCAGCTTGTGGTTGGCGGCGGCGCTGGCCAGCTGGGCGCTGGCTGCCTCCACGTTTTGGTTAACGTCCTTGGGGTCCAGCGTCAGCAGCACTTGCCCGGCAGTCACACGGTCGCCCACGTTTACCAGACGGGCGTTAATCTTGCCTGCAACCTGAAAGGCCAGCTGGCTTTCGTAACGGCCGCGCACCTCGCCTGGGTAAACGCTGCCGTCGTCGGCTGCCGCAGCGCCTGCGGTAAAGGTGCGTACCAGCGGGATAACTTTGGCTGGCTCCGGCGTATTGGTAATATTGCGGTACAGAAGGGCTCCGCCTGCAGCCAGGACGAGCACGGCTAAGGCCAGGGCCAGCTTCTTTTGGTTAGCGGGATTACTTAGAATTTTTTTCATCATACTCACCACGCTGTACAAATTTAATCGTTTAATTAAATTATAGGCTCCTTGATGCGCCTGCGTCAAGCGACAAGAATGTGAAGTAAAAACAGGGCGTTGGGGCATAGAAAAAGCCCGGCCGCTATGACCGGGCGTGAGCGGTATTTAGTTTACTTAGCGGCGGCAAGTACGCGGGTCAGGGCGTCGATGTTGGCGCTCAGCTTATCGATTTTGCTTTCCATGCGTACCAGCAGGTAACAGCTCACCAGCATGGGGAAGCCATAATCGGCAGCCGCCGTCAGCAGCTTGTCCAGCTCCATGTAAATCAGCTCCTTATTGATGCTTGCTCCCCCAGCTACCTCAAGGAGTGGGCAAAAAAGTTTAGCGAAAACTTTGCTATCTTGTGCCCCCTCTGAGAGGGGGCTGGCATTTTGCTTGCAAAATGACTGGGGGAGTGAGCTTAATTACCTTACAGCAGCTCGGTCATGTTGCAGGTGTGCATGCGCGCTTCCGCAATTTCGGCCAGCTCGCCGGCAGCGTTTTCAAAAATCGCCTGCTCGATGAGCACCTGCATAGCGGCCTGTGCCTCGTCCAAGGTCACGTCCTCGCGGGGATTAGCCACGGTAATGATTTTCTTTTTGCCTTGATCGGTTTTGAATACTAATTGCAGTTCTTTATCCATGAATGAATACCTCCTGATTATTGTACGCCTTCCAGCTTAGACTTTTCGCTGACGGTTACGCTGTGAACCTGGTTAGCCATGAGGCCGCCCAGCGCGTTAGCAGCTGCCACAATAGCTTCGTCAGAAGCTGCCGCTTTGACTTTGTTGTAGGTGCGTGCTTTGGTTTTGATGGAGCCGTCGTCATTGTAACCATCCTCCACGTTTAAGATTAAAGAGCGTTTTTCGAGAGTTTTAGTGATGGGCATGAGTAATCTTCCTTTCTGTTTGATGTTGCAAACTCCCCCAGTCACCTTTGGTGACAGCCCCCCTCAAGGAGGGGGCACAAATTATGTTTCTTTAGAACTTCTTGTGCTCCCTCTTTGAGGGAGCTGTCGCGTAAGCGACTGAGGGAGTTTTTAAATTTCTACTAACAGCGGCACCTGCAAGGGCGCCGCTGCGCCTGCTGCACCAGCAGCTTGTGTACTGCTTAGTTCAGCGGGCGGGTGCGGCCTCAGCCTTTGGCTAAACTGCCGCGCCAGCTTCCGCAGGAAATGTCCGCCCTGGTGAAAGACCTTGGGGTCGGCAGCGTCGGGAACCCACAGTAAATCCCAGCGCAAGTCCGGGTCGCCGCTGCCGGGGCCGTAACCGTCGGCCACCGCAATTTCGCCGTGAGTGGCGACTGTTGCGTACTGAATGGGCAAATCCAGCGCCGTGCAGATAATGGCGATTATCCAGGCCATGGAACGCAGCTGCGCTTGGGTGGGCGGCGCAGCGCCGAAGTAAAGGCGGCTGCCGCAGGCTGCGT
>NZ_CAJMEH010000045.1 GCF_905212365.1 uncultured Phascolarctobacterium sp. | reverse complement strand
GGAGCCGTACCGGCAGGAGGCGCGCGCCGCGATGCGGCAGGGATTGCCGCAGCTGGAGCAGCTGGCCGGACGACAGGCGGAGCGTGACGGCGTACTGCCCGAAGGCAGGCTGCGCGTTACCGTGCTGAACGTGGGCCAGGGCGACGCTATTTTATTGCAGGACGACAAGCGTAACGTAATGATTGACGTGGGCGACAGCCGCAAGGACGAAACAGGCAAAGGCGGACGTTCGGCTTTGGAGCAGGCGTTGGCCAAGGCCGGCGTGCAGGCGGGACGCGATAAAATAAACACTGTGATTGTCACCCATCATCACGGCGACCATATGGGTAATATCAAGTGGCTGGCGGGCAAGTACAACGTCAGCAATATTTACGATAACGCCATGCCCAATACGAAAAATCAGACTTCCGTGTGGCTGAACCAGGAGCTGCGGGCCGGGCATTATCATAACCGCGTGCTCAAGGCGGGCGATAAAATTGATTTTGGCAAGGGCTATTATCTGGAGGTGCTGTCGCCGGGAGCTTTTATTGCCGCTAAGGATTTGAAAAACCTGAATAATACCAGTATCGTGATGAAACTGCATTACGGTAAATTTACGATGCTGTTTACCGGCGACGCCGAAGCGCCGGTGGAGGATGAATTGCAAAAGCGTTACGGCGCTAATTTAAAAAGCGACGTGCTCAAGGTGGGACATCACGGCAGCAAAACTTCTTCCATTTATAAATTTATCAGCCGTGTGCAGCCGCAGTACGCGCTGATCAGCTGCGGCGCTTTCAAAATTTATAACCATCCCAATAAAAATGTAGTCGGAAGCCTGCAGCATTTGGGCGCGCAGGTAATGACTACGTTTGAGCACGGCAATTTGACAGTGACGACGGACGGGAAAACCTTCGACATGCAAGCGGAGCGGTGAATGCGAATAAAGACTTTGCTATTAAAAATTTTTCCTTGACATCGTGCCGCTAATATGATAACATATCATACTACATCAATATCAGTAAGTGCAGGTGTAATTGACAACAAATATTGCCGGGTCAGTGGTTGAACGGCGTATCTTGCTTATAATGAAGGATGAGGCACATCATCGCAGACAACAGACAAGGTCCTTGTGGTAAGAACCTTGTTTTTTTGTCACGATTGTATGCGCTGCTTTTAATGTGTTCAAGAATTAACGAAGGGGTGAGGAATTACATGTTTAAACCGGTTCAAGTAGGTGACAGAACTCGGTATAGTTATGCCAGAATTAAAGAAATATTGCCCATGCCTCATTTGATCGACATTCAAAGGAAATCCTATGAGTGGTTTATCAAGGAAGGACTTGTAGATATTCTGCATGATATTTCTCCGATAAAAGACTTTTCCGGTAATCTGGAGCTGTATTTTGAAAGCTTCAGCCTGGGCGAGCCTAAATACGGCGTTGAGGAGTGTAAGGAAAGGGACGAGTCCTATTCCGCTCCGATGAATGTAAAAGTGCGCCTGGTATATAAGGATACCGGCGAAATTAAGGAATCCTCCGTATTTATGGGCGATTTTCCGCTGATGACCGAAACCGGTACCTTTGTTATCAACGGTGCGGAGCGCGTTATCGTCAGCCAGCTGGTGCGTTCTCCCGGCGTGTACTACAGCGCTACCATCGACCCCAGCGGCAAAAAATTATACGGCACCACTGTGATTCCTAACCGCGGCGCCTGGATTGAATATGAAACCGATGTCAACGACGTTATCTATGCCCGCGTAGACCGTACCCGTAAGCTGCCTGCTACGGTGCTGCTGCGCGCTTTGGGCTTGTCCTCCAACGACGAGATTGTTTCTTGCTTCGGACAGCACCCTGCTTTGATTACTACCTTGGAAAAGGATACGACTAAAAACAGGGACGAGGCTATGCTGGAGGTTTATAAAAAGCTGCGCCCCGGCGAGCCTACAATTTTGGAAAACGCCGTTTCCCTCATCGAAGCTACTTTCTTTGACAATAAACGCTATGATTTGGCCAGTGTCGGCCGTTACAAACTGAACAAAAAGCTGGGCTGGCGCCACCGTTTGGAGGGAACTGTTTTGGCAGAGCCTTTGGTGGACCAGGAAACCGGCGAAATTATTCTGCCGGAAGGCACAAAGATGACCGAGGAAAACCTAGATAAGGTAGAAGCCAGCGGTGTGTACGCCGAAGAGGGCCTGCGTCGTTTGAAGGTTATGCACCACGAGCAGCCCATGCGTATGCTCTTTACTACCGGCATCGATGAAAAGAAGCATATTGTTACGGTAGAAGACGTTTTGGCTTCCTTTAATTATCTGCTGAACCTGATGGACGGCTACGGCACCGGCGACGATATCGACCATTTGGGCAACCGCCGCGTGCGCTGCGTTGGCGAGCTGCTGCAAAACCAATTCCGCATCGGCCTGGCCCGTATGGAGCGCGTAGTGCGCGAGCGTATGTCCATTCAGGATACCGAGGTTATTACGCCTCAGGCTTTAATCAATATTCGTCCCGTTGTGGCTGCGATTAAGGAATTTTTCGGCAGCAGCCAGCTGTCCCAATTTATGGACCAGAACAATCCGTTGGCCGAGCTGACGCACAAACGCCGTCTGTCCGCACTGGGCCCCGGCGGCTTGTCCCGCGAACGCGCAGGCTACGAAGTCCGCGACGTACATAACTCCCACTATGGCCGCATGTGCCCCATTGAAACGCCTGAAGGTCCGAACATCGGCTTGATCGGCTCCTTGTCTACCTTCGCCGTTATCAATAAATACGGTTTTATGGAAACTCCTTACCGCATTGTAGATAAGGAACATAAGCGCGTAACCAACGAAGTTAAATATATGACTGCCGACGAAGAGGATAAATACATCGTTGCTCAGGCCAACGAACCGTTGGATGATGAAGGCTACTTCCTGGGCGAGCGTGTTACCGCCCGCGCCAAGGACGACGTACTTTCCATCGCTCCGGAACGCTGCGATTTAATGGACGTTTCTCCTAAACAGGTAGTGTCCATTGCAACGGCGCTGATCCCCTTCCTGGAAAACGATGACGCTAACCGCGCTTTGATGGGCGCGAACATGCAGCGTCAGGCAGTTCCCCTGCTTTGCACTCAGGCTCCGATTATCGGTACTGGTATGGAATACAAGGTGGCCGTTGACTCCGGCGTTTGCGTACTGGCTAAACGCGCAGGCGAAGTAATCCGCGTTGTCGGCAACGAAATTCGTGTGCGTGCGGAAAACGGCGAGGTAGATATTTACCCGTTGCTGAAATTCAAACGCTCCAACCAAGGCACCTGCGTCAACCAGCGTCCTATCGTTTTCAAAGGCGATAAGGTAGCGGAAAAGCAGGTTCTGGCCGACGGTCCGGCAACCGACCACGGAGAGCTGGCTTTGGGCCACAATGTTATCGTAGCTTATATGCCTTGGGAAGGCTATAACTACGAGGATGCCGTTTTGCTGAACGAGGATTTGGTCAAGGCGGATATCTTTACTTCTATTCATATTGAAGAATACGACTGCGACGCCCGCGATACCAAGCTGGGCAAAGAGGAAATCACCCGCGAGCTGCCCAACGTAGGCGAGGAAGCGCTGAAAGATTTGGACGAGCGCGGCATTATCCGCATCGGCGCGGAGGTACGCCCCGGCGATATTCTGGTAGGCAAGGTTACTCCTAAAGGCGAAACCGAGCTGACTGCAGAAGAGCGCCTGCTGCGCGCAATATTCGGCGAAAAAGCCCGCGAAGTACGCGACAGCTCCCTGCGCGTACCCCATGGCGAAGCTGGTAAAATCGTTAGCGTTAAGGTGTTCAGCCGCGAAAACGGCGACGACCTGCCGCCGGGAGTAAACGAGCAGGTGCGCGTACATATCGCGCAAAAGCGTAAAATCTCCGAAGGCGATAAGATGGCGGGCCGTCACGGCAACAAGGGCGTCGTTTCCCGCATTATGGCCCGCGAGGATATGCCTTTCCTGCCCAGCGGCGAACCGGTGCATATCGTACTGAATCCTTTGGGCGTACCTTCCCGTATGAATATCGGCCAGGTTTTGGAAAACCATTTAGGCTGGGCTGCCCGCGCTTTGGGTATGCAGATCGAAAACGACGCTCAGGGCTTGGTAGAGCGCTTGACTAAATACGGCTATGACGTAGAAAAATACGGCATGCCTAAGACTGTAGAAATAGATAAATTCGGCGATAAGAGCATCAAGGCCGTGCAGATTTCCGTGCCGGTATTCGACGGCGCGCACGAGCAGGATATTGCCGAGGCTTTGGAGCTGGCAGGTATCGATAAGACTGCTAAGACCGTACTGTATGACGGACGTACCGGCGAACCCTTCGACAACCCGGTAACTGTCGGCTTGACTTACTATTTGAAGCTGCACCATTTGGTTGACGACAAGATTCATGCCCGCAGCACCGGCCCGTACTCTCTTGTAACGCAGCAGCCCTTGGGTGGCAAGGCTCAGTTCGGCGGCCAGAGATTCGGCGAGATGGAGGTTTGGGCGCTGGAGGCTTATGGCGCCGCTTACACCTTGCAGGAAATTTTGACCGTGAAGTCCGACGACGTGGTTGGCCGCGTTAAGACTTACGAAGCCATCGTGAAGGGCGAAAACGTGCCCGATCCCGGCATTCCCGAATCCTTCAAGGTATTGGTTAAGGAACTGCAGTCCATTGGCCTGGATATTAAGGTGCTCAACGAGGACGAGGAAGAAATTTCCCTGCGCGACGATGAGGACGACGAGGTTAATGTTCACGATACCGACGAAGAAACCAACGTCCGCGAAATAGGCAATATGGAAAGCCATTATGAAGAAAATGCAGGCGAGCAGCCTGACGATTATGCTGACAATGACTCCACCGAAGATATTTCAGATATTATTGCCGACGTAGGTAATTATCCGGATGGCATGTCCATCAGAGAAACTCCGGACATCGACCTGGATGCTTACGACAATAATTAAGAGAAGGGAGCGAACGATTCTTGTTAGATGTAAATAATTTCGTTTCTATGCGTATCGGTTTGGCTTCTCCTGATCAGATCAGAGCCTGGTCCTATGGCGAAGTAAAGAAACCCGAAACCATCAATTATAGAACTCTGAAGCCGGAACGCGACGGCTTGTTCTGCGAAAGAATCTTTGGCCCTACTAAGGACTGGGAATGTCATTGCGGCAAGTATAAACGTATCCGTTATAAGGGTATTATCTGCGATAAGTGCGGCGTTGAGGTTACCCGCAGCAAGGTGCGCCGCGAGCGTATGGGCCACATTGAGCTGGCCGCACCCGTTTCCCACATCTGGTATTTTAAAGGTATCCCCAGCCGTATGGGCTTGATTCTGGACGTTTCTCCCCGTAATTTGGAAAAGGTGCTGTATTTTGCCAGCTACATCGTACTGGACCCGGGAGATACGCCGCTGGCTAAAAAGCAGCTGCTCACCGAAGCCGAATATGTGGAAGCCCGCGACAAATACGGCGAGGACTTCCGCGTAGGCATGGGCGCTCAGGCTGTTAAAGAGCTGCTGGAGGAAATCGACCTTCCGGCTCTGACTAACGAGCTGCGCGCTGAAATGAAGGAAGTAAGCGGTCAGCGCAAGGTACGCGCAGTACGCCGTTTAGAGGTTTGCGAAGCCTTTTTGAAATCCGGCAACCGTCCCGAATGGATGATTCTGGACGTAGTGCCGGTAATTCCGCCCGAGCTGCGCCCCATGGTACAGCTGGACGGCGGCCGCTTTGCCACCTCCGACCTGAACGATTTGTACCGCCGCGTTATCAACCGCAATAACCGTCTGAAACGCCTGCTGGAGCTGCATGCTCCCGATATTATCGTGCGCAACGAAAAACGTATGCTGCAAGAGGCTGTGGACGCTTTAATAGATAACGGCCGCCGCGGCCGCCCCGTAACGGGCCCCGGCAACCGTCCTTTAAAATCTCTGTCCGATATGCTGAAGGGCAAGCAGGGTCGCTTCCGTCAGAACCTGTTGGGTAAGCGCGTCGACTATTCCGGCCGTTCCGTAATCGTTGTCGGCCCGGAACTGAAAATGCACCAGTGCGGCCTGCCGAAGGAAATGGCTTTAGAGCTGTTCAAGCCCTTCGTTATGAAGCGTCTGGTTTCCAGCGGACTGGCAACTAATATCAAAAGCGCTAAGCGTAAGGTAGAACGCGCCGAGGCTGAGGTTTGGGATATTCTTGAGGATGTAATCAAGGAGCACCCCGTACTGCTGAACCGTGCGCCGACGCTGCACAGACTGGGCATTCAGGCGTTCGAGCCTATTTTGTCCGAGGGCCGCGCTATTAAGCTGCACCCGTTGGTATGTACCGCTTACAACGCCGACTTCGACGGCGACCAGATGGCTGTCCATCTGCCGCTGTCCGTAGAAGCCCAGGCCGAAGCGCGTATGCTGATGATGTCCGTAAATAATATTCTGGCTCCGAAGGACGGCAAGCCTGTTGCCGTGCCGACCCAGGATATGGTTTTGGGCGCCTACTATCTGACTATCGTGAAGGAGGGCGCTTTTGGCGAGGGCAAACGCTTCAGCAGCGTTGACGAAGCTCAGCTGGCTTACTTCCATCACGCAGTAGATTTGCAGGCGCTGATTAAGGTATATATTCCCAACAGCGAGATTTTTGACGAGCCTTCCAATGAAGGCGTGTCCTTGGTTACCACTACCGTGGGCAACACTATTTTCAACGGCGAGCTGCCGGTAGAAATGCGTTACTTCCATAAGGAAAAGGACGCCGACGGCAACGAGGAATGGCATTTAGGCAAGCTGATCAACAAGAAAGAGCTGGGCAAATTGGTTGCTAAAGCTCACAAACTGTTCGGCAATCTGCGTACTGCCGAAATTCTGGATATCGTTAAGAAAATGGGCTATGATAACGCCTGCAAGTCTGGTATTTCCATTGCTACCTCCGATATTAAAATTCCTGCCGAAAAGCAGGCTATCCTGGACGCAACGGAAAAAGAAGTCGATAAAGCCGAGCGTATGTTCCGCCGCGGTTTGATGAGTAACGACGAGCGTTACCGCAAGGTTATCGAGCTGTGGAACCAGGCTACCGACAAGGTTACGGAAGCGCTGATGAAATCCACCATGGACAAGTTCAACCCCGTGTACATGATGGCCGACTCCGGCGCCCGCGGCAACCAGCAGCAGATTCGTCAGCTGGCCGGTATGCGCGGCTTGATGGCCGACCCGTCCGGCCGTATCATCGACCGTCCTATCAAGTCTAACTTCCGCGAAGGCCTGACTATTTTGGAATACTTCATTTCTTCTCACGGCGCGCGCAAGGGTCTGGCTGATACTGCGCTGCGTACCGCCGACTCCGGTTATCTGACCCGCCGTCTGGTAGACGTTGCTCAGGATGTTATCGTGCGCGAGGACGACTGCGACGTTGTGGGTATGAATCTGGTGAAGGAGCGCAGCCGTCTGAGCAAGACTGTGCTGGGTGCCAGCCAGAACAAAATCCGCGAAAGAATTATGGGCCGCACTTTGGCCAGCGGCGTGCTGGATGCAGAGGGCAATTTAATTGCCGAAGCGGATACCAATATTACCGAAGAGCTGTTCGCTAAGCTTAACGGCGCTAAGGTTGAAGAAATCAGCCTGTATTCTACTGAGGATATGAACGGCGAGGACGTTGAGTCTGTACGTATCAATATCAGCGACGAGTTTGCGCATCAAGTGCTCAAGGAAGCTATGATGCACAATTTCGACGGCAAGGAAGCCGCAGCCGACATTATCAACGGCGCGGGCGAGATTTTGGTACCCGCAGGAGCTGCCATCAACGAGGCTGTTATCGACGCTATTTTAAACGACGGCGCTGTTAAGGAAATCCGTATCCGTAATAACGATATTGCCGGTATCGAAGTGGAAGCTATCACCGAAGGCAAAAAGAACCAGACCATTATCGAATCCCTGCATGACCGCATTATCGGCCGCAATCTGGCGGAGGATATTCTCGATGAAAACGGCGAGGTTCTGTACCATATCAACGAATATGTTACCGAGCCGATTGCCGAACGTATTTGCCAGCTGCGTACCAAGGTTAAGATTCGCAGCGTATTGACCTGTAAATCTAAATTCGGCGTTTGCCGCAAATGCTATGGCCGCAACCTGGCTACGGGGAGGAATGTCGACGTGGGCGAAGCTGTCGGCACTATCGCTGCGCAATCCATCGGCGAACCCGGTACCCAGCTGACCATGCGTACCTTCCATACAGGCGGCGTTGCCGGCGGCGACGATATTACCCAAGGTCTGCCGCGCGTTGAGGAACTGTTTGAAGCGCGTAAGCCCAAGCATCCCGGCATTCTTACCGAAAACAGCGGCAGCGTGCATATTATTGAAGAAGGCGGTATGCGCCGCGTAATCGTTACCGGCGAGGACGGCTTGGGCCAAGAATACGCTATTCCTTACGGCGCTAAGCTGGCCGTGGCCGACGGCGACGTTATCGCCAAGGGCGACCGCATTACCGAAGGCTCCCTCAATCCTCACGACGTACTGCGTATCAGCGGCGTGAAGGCTACGCAGAATTATCTGGTTTCCCAGGTTGTCGGCGTATACAAATCTCAGGGCGTTGATATCAACAGTAAGCATATCGAGGTAATGGTGCGTCAGATGATGCGCAAGGTTCGCATTGACGAATCCGGCGATACCACGATGCTGCCGGGCGAGTATGTGGACGTAGCGGAATTTGAAGAGCAGAATGCCGCTGTGCGCGAGGCCGGTAAGGAGCCCGCCGAAGGACGTCCCATTCTGCTGGGTATTACCAAGGCTTCTCTGGCAACCGATTCCTTCCTGTCCGCCGCTTCCTTCCAGGAAACGACCCGCGTGCTCACCGATGCCGCTATCAAGGGCAAGGTTGACCCGCTGCTGGGCCTTAAGGAAAACGTTATCATCGGCAAGCTGATTCCGGCCGGAACCGGCATGAGCCGTTATCGCGACATTAAAGTAAAATATAACTTGCCGGGCGAAAAACCGGCGGAAGCTGCTGCCGATAAACCGGAGCAGGAATAATTTATTGGCAAGCGCCTCAGGAGTCTGCAAAGCTCCGGGGCGCTTTGCTGCAAACAAATAATTTTGAGGAGACGCTTATGCAGTTTTTCTATTGTCCTCAATGCGGCAGAAAGCTGGACAGCCGCCCCTTCGGCGACGACGGGACGACGCCCTGGTGCAGTCACTGCCATAAGCCCTATTTTGAAATTTTTCCCGTGGTAGCTATTACCATGGTGGTCGACGAACTGGGCGAAGTAGCTTTGCTCAAGCAAAAATATCTGTCCAGCGATTATTATAATTTTGTTTCCGGCTATGTGAAGCCCGGCGAAACAGCCGAAGACTGCGCCGTGCGCGAGGTGCGGGAGGAAATTGGCGTTACGGCGCGCAGCCTGCGTTTTATGTGCAGCCAATGGGCGGAAGAGCAGCAAATGCTGCTGCTGGGTTTTATGGCCAGAGTTGAAAAAATGCCCTTTACTCTGTCCGGCGAGGTGGACGAAGCCGTGTGGCTGCCGGCGGTGCAGGCCTTGGAGAAGGTTTATCCTGCCGGTAATATTACTCATACCATGCTGGCGCAATATTTAAAGGCGCAAAAGTAGGCTGACGGCGCTTGCTGCAATATTTAACAGTTAAAAAATAATGTAAACGCGCCTTGCGCAATGTTAAAAGGAGTATTTGCTATGCTGATGAAAAATTTTCCTGCTCCCTGCCGGGTGGATTACGTGCCTTCGCCCTACGAGCCGGACGAGGACGGCGTTATGGACGTTGGCTACAAAACCGGCAGGCTCAGCGACGGCCGCGCCTACCGTTTGGAATGCTGGCGCATGGACGATATGCTGATGCTGACGGTGTTGTTTGCCGACGCGGGCCTGGAAGCTTATTGCCGCGACGATATGTATCTGCTGCTGGAGGGTGAGGGGATTCTGCGCTTTACGGCAGGACGGCGGCCTTTGCAGGCCGCGCGTACTCAGGACGATATCGGCCAAAGAATGTGGGCACTGAATCTGATGCTGGCTGATAAGCAGGGGGGTTACAGCGAGCTGTTGGTGGAATTGAACAGGTATAAGTAAAAAAGGCTTGTGTTTAAAGTACCGAAACATTAGTTAAAGAAATGTATTTTAATTAAATTTGAAATTAAAATTTTAAGCTGCTTTGCGTTTTTGATGCAGGTAGCTTTTTTCTTATCCAAAAAATTGCGGTAAAAAATTTACTTAAAAGATTTATTCTGAAAAATTTTTGGCAGAAATGGATTTGTAATGACTAGTAATTTGCTTTAAGACGCTAGTTTATCGTAAGCGCGTCAGCACTCAAATAAAATCCACTCAATGCGGATTTTAGCTTGATTGGGGGGATGAGGTGATATAATTCTTTTTGAAGAAGATAAAAATTTAGCGATGATTTGCTGAATCTTGACGATAATCATATAGTATTTGCGGAGGTGGATTAAATGTATGAAAATGTATTGGCAAATAAACAATATTGGGAAAGGTTTCTGGAGCAATTAAAAGTTGATTATGGAACGCCTAGATTTAAAGCAGAAGTAGTGTTTGATACGTTATTATTGCCGGAGATAGTCGTGGAACTTGTAAGTAAAGCTTTGGGCAAAGATAGCTGCGAAGATTTTAAATTTGTTGTTAAGGAATATCCTATACTTAACCATCGTGTTGATAGAGGCAAAGCTAATAAGCGCTCTTTTTGTATTGATTATTTGCTGCACAGCGCCGATAAAATGTATTTAGTGGAATTGAAAACAGACAAGGTGTCTGTAAAAAGAGAACAACTTGAAAAATACCGGAGTCTGACCGAAGCCAGTGAATTTTCCGAGACGTATGGGGAGTATGTGGAAATTGTCAAAGGCAATAAAAAACGCTACGCCCAGCAGGCACAGCGCGTGGAAGCTGCTAAGGAAAAGTTTCGTGATGAAGCTGAAATAATTTATATTGTTCCCGATGAAAATGCCTTTTTGCGCAAGCAAGGCGTCAAATATATTTCATTGCGGGCGGCACTGGCTGATATGAAAAATTACAGCTCTTTGACGCAGACTTTTTTGCAAATTTGGCAAATAGCGACGACAGCTGATGCTAGTATGGACGGCTTTAATCAGGCGATATAATAGAAGTATTTCAAGAACAGGTGATAGATGATGAAACGAAAGATACAGGCGTTGGTTTTAGTACTCGCGTTGTTTTTTAGTCCGTCCTGCTGGGCAGCGGCAAAGTCGTTAGCACAATACAGGAATACGGAATACGGCTATAGTATTATGGTTCTCGATACTTTCAGAATCAATCCGGAAATCAAGTTTCCTATGATTTTTCATGGAAAAGACGAATTTGCTATGCTTAATATTATAATGGCAAATAGGGCAGATATATCGGTCGCAGACGATAGGTTGGGAGAATGGTTGTTTGAGTATGGGTCTAAAGCGGCTGCTGCTATGGATGGGGAGATTGTGTCACAGCAGCGTGTAACGCTGAATAATCGTGACGCCTATTTCACTTTATTCGTTTTTAAAAGAAACGGTAAAGATTATGTATTTATTATGGAAAGTGTACCGGACGGCAAATTTATATACAACATAGCGGCCATTACCTTGCCGGTAGACGGCTATGCCGAATTAATAATGCAGTCAATCAATAGCTTTCGTTGGTAAGGCTAAAAGTGATTTATCGCTCCAAGGAAGGAGTGGCAAGCTAAAAATTTAAAATAACCGTTATCCGCGCAGGAGTTTGTAAGCCGCGCGGATTTTTTGTGCTCAGCAGGTTTATATTGTTTTGTCATGCCCAACATAAATTTTTCAAAGTTAAGCTATAATTAAGCTGAAGCTGATAAAGTATATTATGGTACAATATCAGCGGGAGGATAACGCTATGAAAATTTTATTAGCTGAGGACGATTTGAATTTAGGCAAGCTGCTGAGCGTTCCGGCGAAAATAATTCTAAAAAACGCTTGCATTTTTCCAGATTTGTGTTATAATGACGTACATAAGTAAATATTGAGTGGATGACGTATATGGGAGAAGGCATTGCCTACCGAAGGAGCAAAACTCTCAGGTGCTTCGCAGAAGCGGAACCGTATGCTGACACAACTCTGGAGAGTCCCTTAAATGGGCGCCGAAGGTGCACGGATGCGACGTATCCTAATCTCTCAGGCTAAAGGACGGAGAAAGCTTATGCAAGGCTGTATGTAGCCTTCATATTGTCATTGACTTTTACCGGAGTATTAGCGCGATACTCCGGTTTTTTATTTACTTAAAACAAAGATAATGCAAAACCAAATGAGGGAAAAGGGAGATGTTTTGTTATGTTGGAAACCTTAAACGCGATTGATTCTTTTGTCTGGGGCCCGCCATTATTGGTGCTGCTGGTCGGCACCGGTATCTGGCTGACTATCCGCCTGGGTTTATTGCAGGTTTTTAAGCTGGGCGATGCGTTGAAATTGATTTTCAGCGCCAAAAATGACGGCCACGGCGATGTCAACAGCTTTAAAGCGTTGTGTACGGCTCTGGCCGCTACGGTCGGCACCGGTAATATCGTAGGCGTGGCCACGGCTATTAAGGCCGGCGGTCCGGGCGCTTTGTTCTGGATGTGGATGGCCGCTTTCTTCGGCATGGCTACGAAATACGCCGAATGCTTGCTGGCAGTTAAATACCGTACCGTGGACGCCAACGGCAATATTTCCGGCGGCCCGATGTATTATATTGAAAACGGTATGGGTAAGGCCTATAAGCCTTTGGCCGTAATCTTTGCCGCCTTCGGCGTGCTGTGCGCTTACTTTGGCATCGGTACCTTTGCTCAAGTAAATTCCATTGTGGAAATTACGAAAATTTCCGCCGGTATCCCCGTAATTTACACCGGCATTGCTTTAACCGTGCTGGTAGCGGCGGTTACTATCGGCGGTTTGAAATCTATCGCTACCGTAGCCGCTAAGGTTGTTCCCGGTATGGCTGTGCTGTACTTTTTGACTACCGTGGGCATTTTAATCGCCTTTGCCGACCAGGTGCCTGCGGCCATCGCCACCGTACTGCACGACGCTTTTACGCCGACTGCGGCGCAGGGCGGCTTCCTGGGCGCTACTGTAATGCTGGCGATGCGCAGCGGCGTGGCTCGCGGCGTTTTCTCCAACGAATCCGGTTTGGGCTCCGCTCCTATCGTAGCTGCGGCTGGCCAAACCAAATGGCCGGCCGAGCAGGGCTTGGTTTCCATGACCGGTACTTTTATCGACACCATCATCATCTGCACGCTGACCGGACTTTCCCTGACCGTTACCGGCGTATGGTGCGGCGATTTGAACGGCGCGGCTATGACCGACGCGGCTTTCCGCATGGCTTTCCCCACATGGGGCGGTATGCTGCTGCTGGTTGGCCTGGTGCTTTTCGCCTTCACCACGATTCTGGGCTGGAATTACTACGGCGAACGCTGCGTGGAATATCTGCTGGGCGTTAAAGCGATTATGCCCTACCGCGTAATCTTCATTATCCTTATCGCCTGCGGCCCCTTCCTCAAGCTGGAGGAAATCTGGGTGCTGGCGGATATCGTCAACGGTCTTATGGCAATTCCTAACTTAATTGCTCTGCTGGCCTTGACCGGCGTGGTAGTAGCCGAAACCAAGGCTTACCAAAAGCATTTAAAAGAAAATAAGCAATAAGCGTGGCTGAAATGTAACAAAAGGGGACTCTTTGTGAAAAGGGTCTCCTTTTACTATGCAGAAATTCTTTCCTTTGCTATAATGGAAATATAATAGGTACTGCAAATTAACTGGCGGTAAGTTTTGACTTTAGAAAGGATGTGGCGTCATGAGTATTTTGGGCAACATCATTTGGTTTATTTTCGGCGGAATTTTTGCCGGCCTGGGCTGGTTTTTAATCGGTTTGCTGTGGTGCGTGACTATTATTGGCATACCCGTGGGTCTGCAATGCTTTAAATTTGGCCGTTTGAGCTTTTTCCCCTTTGGCAAAAGCATTAAATACGGCGGCGGGGCTGGCAGCCTGCTGCTGAATATTTTTTGGCTGATTTTCGGCGGCGTGGAAATGGCCTTGGCTCATGTGACTTTTGGCTTGATGCTGTGCGTGACGATTATCGGTATTCCCTTCGGGCTGCAGCATTTTAAACTGGCTAAGCTGGCGCTGCTGCCCTTTGGCGCAGAAATTACCGAAGATTGACGATGGAATGAATTGGGAAGGCTGGAGATGATTTGATGCTGACGAAAAGCTTTATTGAATTTTTGTATGAGGCGGCGCATATTCAGCGTTGGAACGAGCATATCCGCCCCGGCGGCTTTACGGAGCTGGATAAGCAGGCGCATAAAATGATGATTATGTACGTTTTGGCGCGGCATGAGGAGGACGACCACGGCGTTAAGCTGAACTGGCGCAGCCTTATCGAGGGCGGTATTTTTGAATTTTTGCAGCGCAACGTACTGACGGATATTAAGCCGCCGGTTTTTCACGAAATGATGCGCGTGTACGGCAAGGAGCTCAACGCCTGGGTTTATGAGGAGCTGCGCCGCCGCATTCCCGATATTCAGGAAGATTTTATGGAAAAGATGCAGAATTATTTTGAGGACGCCGGTTATTGTCCTATGGAAAAGAAAATTCTGCGTGCGGCTCACTATCTGGCGACCAAATGGGAATTTGAAATCATTTACCATTTTAACGAGGGCATTTACGGCAGCGAGGATACCAAGGCGCTGATTGATAACGAGCTGGAGGATCATTACGATTTGGCGGCGGTGAAGAAGCTGGCCTTAAACGGCAAGAGCAGCAAATTTATCGATTTGGTAGGGCAGCTGCGCTTTCAAAAGCGTTGGGCCCAGTCGCCCCGCGTACCGGAAACTTCCGTGATGGGGCATGTGCTGTTAGTGGCTATTATGGGCTATTTTTGCGCCGTTAAGCTGGGCGCCTGCGACGAGCGCATCGTCGGCGACTTTTTGTGCGGTTTGTTCCACGATTTGCCGGAGGTGCTGACTCGCGATATTATCAGTCCGGTGAAGCGCAGCGTGCCGGGGCTGGACGATTTGATTAAGCGCATCGAGGAGCGTCTGGTGGCGGAAAAGATTTTGCCGCTGCTGCCCTACGGCTGGCACGAGGATATTTTGTATTACACGCAAAACGAATTTACGAACCGCATTAGGCTGGACGGCAAAATTATACAGGTGAACATCGACGAGCTGGACGAAAAATATAATTACGACGGCTGTCACGCTATCGACGGCACGGTGCTCAAGGCCTGCGATAATCTGGCGGCTTTCGTAGAGGTGTGGCTGTCGCGTCGCTACGGCATTACCTCCAAGCATATGACCGAGGGAGAAATGGGTATCAGGGCGATGTATAAGGATAAAATTATCGGCGGTATTGATTTTGGCAGCGTATATGACGAGTTCGAATAAAAATTGGGGCCGGCGCTTTTATGCCGGCCCTGCAATTAATAGAGCGCAATATTAACGCTGAAAAAGCGCTAATAGCGTAACTTAAAAAACATAGCAGTCAGAAAATAGCAAAAATTTTCTCGCAAAAGCATTTACAGTATACAGTATACAAGTTATAATATAGTTAGTAGGTAAGTCGTTCCCATTTGTTTTTTGAAGGAGGTCAGACTATGAACATTTTTGAAATGGCTCAAATTCCCCTGAATAAAGCTATTGAAACCATGAAATTGGACGCAGGCGCAGCGCAGATTATCGCTAATCCGGAGCGCACGCTGGAGGTTGCTATTCCGGTAAAGATGGATGACGGCACGACAAAGGTTTTCACCGGCTACCGCAGCCAACACAGCACCATTCTTGGCCCCGCTAAGGGCGGTGTGCGCTATCATCAGAACGTAAGCCTGGATGAAGTGAAAACTTTGGCTTTCTGGATGACCTGTAAATGCGCAGTTGCCGGTTTGCCTTACGGCGGCGGTAAGGGCGGTATCATTGTCGATCCCTCCAAGCTGTCCGCAAGAGAGCTGGAAGCTCTGACCCGCGGCTTTATCGATAAAATTGCGCCGATTATCGGTGAAAAGCGCGATATTCCCGCGCCCGATATGAATACTAACGCTCAAATCATGGGCTGGATGATGGACGAATTCAGTAAGCTGACCGGGCAGTACGAGCCCGGCTTCATCACCGGCAAAGCTATCGCCGTAGGCGGCTCTTTGGGGCGTACTGCCGCTACCGGACGCGGCGTGGTTGTGGCCGCGCTGGAGGCTTTGAAGCTGAAGGGCATCGCTCCCGCCGACGCAACCGCTGCCGTACAGGGCTTCGGCAATGTAGGCAGCTGGACCGCTAAGCTGTTCTGCGACGCAGGCGTAAAGGTTGTGGCTTTAAGCGACGTATTCGGCGCTATTTATAATCCTGACGGCTTCGATTGCTATGCTGTGGACGAGTATGTCAAGAAAACCGGCAGCGTAGTCGGATATCCGGGCAGTAAGGCTATTACTAACGCCGAGTTGCTGGCTTTGAAGGTTACAGTGCTGGCTCCCTGCGCTATGGAGCTGCAGATTACCGCTGACAATGCGGACGCAGTGCAGGCCGCAATCGTTTGCGAAGGCGCTAACGGCCCGACGACTCCCGATGCCGACACAATTCTGGACGCTAAGGGAATCATGGTTGTGCCCGATATTCTGGCTAACGGCGGCGGCGTAACTGTAAGCTATTTTGAATGGGTACAAAACCTCTATCGTTACTTCTGGACGGAAGAAGAGGTTATTGAAAAGCAAACCGCGATGATGATTAAAGCGTTCAAAGAGGTACACGCTAAAGCCGAGCAATACGGCGTCGATATGCGCGTAGCGGCTTACATCGTTGCGCTGAGCAGCTTGGTGGAAGCTATGAAGATTCGCGGTATGTGCTGAAAGTAAAAATAATTATTGGTTCAATATTTAAATAATGAATAGCCTTCGGCAGTCAGTAAAATGCTTGCCGAAGGTTTTTCTTTTTCCGCAGGCAGGAAAAATCTTTCTGTTTATGGAATTATAACACATTAAGTTTTGTCGCAAAGGAGGGAAAGCAATGCTTTTAGGTATAGACGTAGGAGGCACTTTTACGGACGCGGTGCTGCTGGAGCAGGCGGAGGTGGCCGCCCAGGCCAAGACGCCGACAACGCACGACGATGTGCTGCACTGCCTTTTGGCCGCGCTGGATGCTGTGCTGCCGCAGGCAGAGCGGGCGGCGGAAAAATTAGAGCGAGTGGTAATTTCCAGCACTATAGTTACCAACGCACTGACGGAAGGCAAGCTGGACCCAGTATTTCTGGCGGTCATTACCGGCCCCGGCATGAACATTAAAGGTCATGTGCCGGTAACGCCTTATTATTTGAGCGGTTATGTGGATCATCGGGGAAAGGTTACGGTGCAGCTGGATTGGACGAAGCACCGCGATTTATTGAACAGGCAAGGTCGCGGCGTGTGCGCCGTCAGCGGCAAATTTGCCGTGCGCGACCCGCAGCTGGAATTTCAGGCGCAGCATGAGCTGAAAAAATGCGGCTACGAAAAAATTTTTCTGGGCAGCGAGCTGAGCGGCGAGCTGAATTTTATCCGCCGGACTAATTCCGCTTATTTTGCGGCGCAGGTTTATACTTTATTTAAGCGCTTCAGCCAGCGCATCGCTAGGGCTTTGGGCGAGCGAGGCATTACTGCGCCGGTACATATTTTAAAGGCGGACGGCGGCACGCTGCCTTTAGCCGTAGCCTTAGAGCAGCCGGTGGAGGCGGTGTTCACCGGGCCTGCGGCTTCTGTGCTGGGCATCGAAGCGCTGGCCGCGCCGTCGGTCAACAGCATTTCGCTGGACGTGGGCGGCACGACGACGGATATTGCTTTTTGGGAAAAGGGTCTGCCTTTGATGGCCAAGCGCGGCGCGATTATCAACGGCTATCCTACGGCGGTGCGTTCTTTTCATATGCGCAGCATCGGCATCGGCGGCGACAGCAGGATTCATAAGC
>NZ_CAJMEH010000044.1 GCF_905212365.1 uncultured Phascolarctobacterium sp. | reverse complement strand
CCGTGAATTGCAGGGTAAATAAGATGGCGGACAGAGAGAAAATTTTACGTTATTTTAAAGCTGGCGGTGACGAGCAGCTGGCGGCTAAGCTCCTGGATTTAGCCGAAGGCGCGCATAAAAGCCGCAAGTTCCGCGTCAGCGAATTTTTAGACCCCCACGCCTATAACGTGGCGGAAATTATCGCTGCTAATTTTGACAGCGTTAAGCTGGAGGCGGACGGCGGCTTTGCCAATGCCGAAAGAGTGAAGGCGGCTTTTGTGGCCGAAGATTTTTACGGCCGTCCGGATTTCGGCATGGCCTTCCTCTTGGCGTCCTGGGACAAGCGCTATTACGATTTGTCCCACCGCGATATTTTGGGCGCGTTTATGGGCACGGGCTGCAAGCGCGAAGCCCTGGGCGATATTGTTTTTGTGCCCGAAGGCGCGCAGCTGGTCGTGGATAAGACGCTGCTGAATTATTTATTCAGCAACCTGACGCAAATCGGCGCGGCCCCAGTAGCGCTGACGGAAATTCCGCGGGAAGAATTGCTGCAGAAGGAAGAAAAGGTGAAGGTCATTAACGCTACGGTGGCGGACCTGCGCCTGGACGCAGTGGCGGCGGCAGGCTACGGCGTGTCCCGCAGCCGCATGGCGGACGAAATTAAAAGCTTGAACGTCAAGGTCAACTGGAAGGAAGCCAAAAAAGCGGCGCAGCCCGTCAGCGAAGGCGACGTTTTATCCTTCCGCGGCCGCGGGCGCGTAGAAGTGGCGGAAATTCGCGGCACGACGAAAAAAGGGCGCATCAGCGTCACGCTGAAGCGTTATATATAATAAGTAGGAGGATGAAAAATGCTAACTCCTGACGATATAAAAAATAAAAGCTTTCCCAAGGGCTTCCGCGGTTATGAAACGGAAGAAGTGGATAAGTTTATGGCCGAGCTGCTTAAGGAATACCAATATTTGTATCTGGATAACCTGGAGCAGAAGGAAACCATCGAGCGGGTCAGCTCCAAGCTGGAATATTATCAGCAGATGGAGGCCACCATGCAGAGCACGCTGACGGTAGCGCAGGAAACTGCCGACGAGGTGAAGGCCAACAGCGAGAAGAAGGCGGCGCTATTGGAGCAGGAAACCGCCGTGAAATGCGAGCAGCAGCTGGCGGACGCCAAGGCGGCGGCGCAAAAGCTGCACGACGACACGATGGCCCACGCGGAAAACCTTTATAATCAGACGAAGGTCAAAACGGACAATATGCTGCAGGCCGCTATGGCCGAAAGCAATAAGCTGCGCGAGGAGGCCAAGGCCTACGCCGATAATTTGCGGCGCACCGCCGAGGCGGAAACGGATAAGCTACGCCTGACGACGGAGGATTTGTGTAAAAAGCGCAGCAATTCGGCGTCGGCGGAAGCCAATAAGCTGCTGGAGGACGCCCGCAGCGAGGTGGGCAAAATGATGCTGGAAGCCAACGGCAAGTACCGCAAAATTGTGGGCGACGCCGAGGAGCGCAGCCGTAAAATAATTTTTGAGGCCGAGGCCAGGGCGTCGCTGGCGGAGCAGGCCTACGCCGAGCAGGTGAAAAAATCCATGCTGCACCGCAAGCATATGCAGCATCTGCTGGAAACGCAGCTGGAGCTGATAAAAAACTTTAACAATCAATCCGAATAGTAGAGCGGAGGGTTAGTGATGATTATTTTGGTGCGACATGGCGAGGCGACTCACCATACTCTGCATCTAACCGGCGGCTGGACGGACTCGCAGCTGACGGATAAGGGAAGGGCGCAGATAAGAGCGGCGGCGGTTAAGCTGGCGCTGGATTTTGACGGACGCAAGGAAAAGCTGCGTATTTTAGCCAGCGATTTGCAGCGGGCCGCAGAATCGGCGCAGATTATTGCGCAGGTCATGAATTTTGCCGGCGAGATTGAATATTGCTCCTTCTTGCGCGAAAAGAATAACGGCATTGCGGCGGGCATGACCGAGGAGGAAGCCAAGGGCTGCTTCCGTAAGGCGGCGTCGGACCGGGAGCTGGACCACCGCAATTATCCCGGCGGGGAAACGCGCCGCGAATTTTATGAGCGCAATGTCAGGGGCCTGTGGCGCTGCGCCGATTTGGAAAAGGAAAATCTTTTAATCGTGGCGCATAAGGGCACGGTGCAGAATATTATTTTCCGCTGGCTGGGAATGGATATGCAACAGGTGGTGGATTTTAATTTTTCGGTGGATATCGCGCCTGCCAGCGTCACCGTTCTGGGCGTCAATAAATGGCACGAGCATAATATTTACCGCCTGAACGACGTCAGCCACTTATCCCGGGCCAGCGGCTTCGGCGTTTTTGATTTTAAATATGAGAAAAAGTAGAACAGAAAATATCGTTTGGGTTGACTTCTACACTTCCCTAAGATATAATGATAATTGTTTTAAATATTGCTAACGCGATGATAAAGACAGTAGCCTGCGGCGCGGGGCAAGCGAGCTGGGGATGGTGGGAGCCCGGCCGTCAGCAAAACAGGTGAAAATCACTTTGGAGCGGATGGGACGAAAGCAGTAGTTCCATACGGTGGCGCCCGATAAAGCGCACACGAGTGGCGGCGGCTTTGGGCGCTGTCATGAGGGTGGTACCACGGAGTAGTGATTTTTATAGGCTTCGTCCCTTGTAGCGGGACGGAGCCTTTTTATACGGGCGATAAAGCGCCATCTGCTTTGTCGCAGCTCCTAGAAGTACTTATTGTACGTCGTTGTCGCTGCTTCGCGCATCTGACGCTTTCTGGCCCGTATAGGTTAATAAAGGTAATGCTTGTATTATATTTTCACTTGGAGGTTATGGACAATGGATTATGGTAAAACTCTGAATCTGCCTGAAACCGAGTTCCCGATGCGCGCAGGCTTGCCGCAGCGCGAACCGGACTTTTTGAAATTCTGGCAGGAAAACGACATTTATAATAAAAAGCAGGCGCTGCATGCTGGGCAGCCGAAATTTGTGCTGCACGACGGCCCTCCCTATGCCAACGGCAAGATTCACATGGGCACGGCGCTGAATAAAATTTTGAAGGATATCATTGTAAAATATAAATATGCCCGCGGCTTCGATACTCCGTATGTGCCGGGCTGGGATACTCACGGTATGCCCATCGAGCACGCCTGCATCAAGGAGCTGGGCCTGAACCGCAACGAGCTGGACGTGCTGACGCTGCGTGCTAAGTGCCATGATTTCGCTTTGCAATGGCTGAACGTACAGCGCGAGGATTTTAAACGACTGGGTGTGCTGGGCGATTGGGAACATCCCTACGTTACTCTGCATCACAGCTTTGAAGCGGAGCAGATTCGCGTATTCGGCACGATGGCCAATAAGGGCTACATCTACAAGGGCAAAAAGACCGTGTACTGGTGCCCCCATTGCGAAACTGCGCTGGCTGAAGCAGAAATTGAATACGGCGAGCAAAAGACTCCCACTATTTTCGTAAAGATGCCTTTGGTTAAGGATAACGGCATGACGCCGGAGGCCGCCAAGGGCAAGAAGGCTTATATGGTAATTTGGACCACCACGCCCTGGACTATTCCGGCCAACGTGGCGGTGGCGCTAAACCCTGATTTGGAATATGCATGGGTGGAATGCGAAGGCGAAGTGCTCTTTATGGCTAAGGAGCTGTTGGGCGAGGTTGGCAAAAAATGCCAGAAGGATTTGTCCAACGTGCTGGGCACTACCATGGGCCGCGATATG
This sequence comes from uncultured Phascolarctobacterium sp., assembly GCF_905212365.1. Taxonomy (GTDB): domain Bacteria; phylum Bacillota; class Negativicutes; order Acidaminococcales; family Acidaminococcaceae; genus Phascolarctobacterium_A. Next base: position 14,650 of record NZ_CAJMEH010000044.1, on the reverse strand, counting down.
GAGTACGCCGAATGCGTGCATCCCTTCCCCGAATATAATAACCGCCGTTCTCTCGTAGTTATGGCCGACTATGTAACGCTGGAAGCCGGTACGGGCTGCGTACATACCGCTCCCGGTCATGGCGACGTGGACTTTGAAACCGGTCTGAAATATAAGCTGCCGATTCTGTGCCCTGTCGACGCTCAGGGCAAGCTGACGGAAGAAGCAGGCGAGCGCTTTAAGGGTATGTTTGTTTTCGACGCCAATATTCCGGTGCTGAAATATCTGGCCGAGCTGAACTGCCTGCTGGGCAAGGAAAATATTAAGCACCAATACGCTCACTGCTGGCGCTGCAAGAACCCCATTATTTTCCGCGCTACCTCGCAATGGTTCGCTTCCGTCGACGGCTTCCGCGACGAAGCTTTGCAGGCTATCGACAGCGACGTGCAGTGGATTCCCTCCTGGGGCCGCCAGCGCATCCATAATATGGTCAGCGACCGTCACGACTGGTGCATCAGCCGCCAGCGCGTTTGGGGCGTGCCCATCCCCGTGTTCTACTGCGATAACTGCGGCGAGCATTTGATTAATGAAGAAACGATTAACGCCGTTGCCGATTGGTTTGAAAAGGAGGGCAGCGACGCCTGGTGGGCTCATTCCGCCGAAGAGCTGCTGCCTGCCGGAACTGTTTGCCCCAAGTGCGGACATAATCATTTCCACAAGGAAACGGATATCATGGACGTATGGTTCGACAGCGGTTCCTCCCATATGGCTGTGGCCGCTAAACGTCCGGAGCTGTGCTGGCCTGTGGATATGTATTTGGAAGGCAGCGACCAGCACCGCGGCTGGTTCCAGTCCTCTTTGCTGACCTCCGTTGCCGTTACCGGCAAGGCTCCTTATAAATCCGTGCTGACCCACGGCTATGTAGTGGACGGCGAAGGCCGCAAGATGTCCAAATCCGTCGGTAACGTTATCGTGCCGCAGGACGTAATCAAGCAATACGGCGCGGACATTATCCGCCTGTGGGCCGCTTCTTCCGATTACAAGGCTGATATTCGCATTTCGCCTAAGATTTTGAAGCAGCTGTCCGAGGTATACCGCAAGATTCGCAATACCATGCGCTACATCTTAGGCAATACCAACGACTTTGATTATGAAAAGGACGCCGTTCCCTTCAGCGAAATGCTGGAGCTGGATAAATGGGCGCTGATGCACTTGCAGCTGTTGAAAAAAGAAGTTACCGCCGCTTACGAAAGCTACGACTTCCATGTGCTGTACCATGCCATCCATAATTTCTGCACCGTGGAAATGTCCAGCTTCTATCTGGATATTATTAAAGACCGTTTGTACGCTTACAAGGCCGGCAGCAAGGAGCGCCGCAGCGCGCAGACCGCTATGCACGAAATTCTTATGGATTTGATTGTGATGCTGACGCCTGTTTTGAGCTTCACCATGGAGGAGGTATGGCAGTTTATGCGTAAGCCTGCCAACGCTCCCGAGTCCGTACAGATGCTGCCGTGGCCGGAAATTAAAGAAGAATATATCGACGAAGCTTTGGAAGCAAAATGGGATAACTTCATCGGCATCCGCAGCGAAATCACCAAGGTGCTGGAGTTGGCGCGCCGCGACAAGAAGATTGGCCATTCCTTGGACGCTAAGGTAGAGCTGCACGCTGAGGGCGAGGCTTTGGCTATTCTGCAATCCGTAGAAAAGGATTTGGCAACGTTGCTCATCGTTTCTCAGGCTGCAGTAGTGGAGGGCGCTGCCGGCGGCGCAGAAGCTACGGGCCGCGAGGATTTGAAGGTTACGGTTATGCCGGCCGAGGGCCAGAAGTGCGAACGCTGCTGGATTTACAGCGACGAGGTAGGGCAGGACGCCGAGCATCCGACGCTGTGCCACCGCTGCGCGGAAGCGGTAAAATAAGCCGCTTGACGGGCAAATTATGATTAGAAAACCGTGTGAGATTAAATTTTCTTGCACGGTTTTTCTTTTTATGGTATTGTTTACGATGTACAATTTTGATTTATCGTGAAGGGGTAAAAATAAGGTTCCTGCCAGCCGTATGGAGTTCGATGCTTGCGGCCATTACGCCCGCCCGGACGTTTTGCAGCTGAACGTGCTGGATAAGTAAAAGCGCGGTAAAATTTACTTGTCATTTGAAAATAATATTTTTATTTGCGTTTGATGCGTGATATAATGATAGTACTATAATTTTTTACGGAGGTGAACCTGTCCCGCTGCGTTTTGTGCAGCCGGCAGATTTGTTTGGACTATCTTATAATTATCTTTAATATTATCGTAGTGTTTTTCCTGGTGGCGCTGAACGGCTTTTTCGTGGCGTCGGAATTTTCTATTGTGAAGGTGCGCCCTTCGCGTTTGGACGCCTTAATAAAAGAAGGCAACCGCCGGGCGGTGCACGCTAAAAAGGTAACGGAGCATCTGGACGCTTTCCTTTCCGTAACCCAGCTGGGCATTACTATTGCTTCCCTGGGCCTTGGCTGGATTGGCGAGCCTACGGTGGCGCAGATTATGCACCCCGTATTTCAGCTGTTGAACCTGTCGCCGCAGATGGAGCATACGCTGGCCTTTGTGGTGGGCTTCAGCGTAATTACCGCTCTACACATTGTTTTAGGCGAGCTGGTGCCCAAGTCCTTGTCCATTCAGCGCACGGAAGAAATCGTACTGTTCGTAGCGTGGCCGCTGCTGCTGTTCGATAAGCTGATGTATCCTGCCGTGTGGATTTTGAACCATGTGGCTAACTGGGTGCTGCGCCGTTTGGGAGTGGAGGCCGCCAGCGAGGCGGAAGAAGCCCATAACGAGGAAGAAATCCGTATATTAATGGAAGAAAGCCATAAGCACGGCTATATCGATAAAACGGAACTGACCTATCTGGATAATGTTTTCGATTTTTCCGACCGCCGCGCCAGCGATATTATGGTGCCGCGTACCGATATGGTGTGCTTGTATCTGGACGAGCCTGTGGAGGAAAATATCAAAACGGCGCTCAACGAGCGCATGACGCGCTACCCAATTTGTCAGGAGGACAAGGACCATATCGTCGGCTTTTTGCATATCAAGGATTTGCTGCGCGATTTGAACGCCGGTACTACGCCCGACCTGCGCGCTTTGGCCCGCGACGTGTTGCTGGTGCCGGAATCCTTGCCCATCAGTAAGCTGCTGCGCATGCTGCAGAAGCACCGCAGCCAGCTGGCAGTTTTAATCGACGAATACGGCGGCACTGCCGGTATGGTGACGGTGGAGGATATCCTGGAGGAAATCGTCGGTGAGATTCAGGATGAGTTCGACGAGGAACGGCCGGAGGTAGAGGATAAGGGCAGCAAGACCTATTCTGTGGACGGCAAAATGCTGCTGGACGACGTTAACGACTTCTTCGAGCTGGAACTGGATACGGAAAACTGCGATACTATCGGCGGTTGGGTGTACGCTCAAATAGACTATCCGCCTAAGGTGGGGCAGAAGGTGAAGACCGACGCCGCCGAATTTACGGTGGAGGAAGTGGATAAAATGCGGATTACCCGTGTGCGCATTCAGCTTTTGCACGAGCCGGAAAATATTCACGAGGAGCTGCAGGAGGAATATTTGAACGACGTGCAGTAAGGGAATTTGTAAGGCCGCTGGAACGGCGGCTGCACGATTTTTTCTGCACGGAGCCGGAAGAAATGTATAATAAAGAATTGGCTGTGCGCTTGGCGCAGAAGCACAGCGCATAAAATGGTTTAACTTAATATCAGTAAAATTTTCAGCGCAGGCTGTGTACGATGAAGGTATGCAGCCTGCGTTTTTTTTTGAAAGCTGCCTTGCATCCCAAGAAGTCCCCCGTAATAAAAAAAGTTGGCAGTCGTGAGCCTGGCGCATAGGCAAGCAGCGATAGTGTGTTTTACCACGAACAAAAAACTTGCCGGGGGGACTTCTGTGCTATAATTTAAAAGGATAACTAGAAGATGAGAGAAAATGCTTCTGCGAAATGATTGACGGCAGAACATGTAACGAAATATTTGCAGGGAAGCTCTGATTAAATCGGCAAGAGCTGACAGCGAGAGATTTATTCAGAGCTTTTTATAAAGCTTATAGCAGGAGGTTGCAGTGATGAAAAAAATTACGACAATAGCAGCGACGTTGCTGTGTACCACAATCAGTACGGCAGCTTTGGCAGCATCGCCCATACCCAGCTTCGATAAGGAGGCTGTGACTACGCATCCATATAACCGCACCGGCCAGCAGCAGGCGGAAGTAAAAAACGAGCAGCCAACTGCCTCGGGCTATCAGGCAGGCAACACGGGTACAGCAGAAAACCCGGCTTTTTTTGTTAATGAAATCACACTGACAGGCTTTGCACTGCCGGACAAGGAAGGCAAGCTGCAAGAAATTTTAAACAGCTACAGTAAGCGCAGCGTAGGTATGGACGAATTGCAGGCTTTAACTCAGGTTGTGACTGATTACGCCCGTAGCTGCGGTTACACCGTGGCCCAGGCTGTGGTTCCGCCGCAGCAAATAGAAAACGGCAAACTTGAAATTAAAGTCTATGTCGCCAGCTTCGATACGGTGAAGATTACGCGCAATGACAGCGAGGTAGCGGACAGCGTTCTGCAAAGCTTTGCCGCGCCCTTAAAGAGCGGCGCAGTAATTACGGATAAAAAGCTGGAGAGTGTCCTGAATAATTTAAACGACTTGCCGGGCGTGATTGCCCGCGGCGTACTGCGACCGGGAAGTCAGCCGGTGACTACGGCTTTGGAAATTGAAGCCATAGAGCGCAGGGTGTGGAACAATTATGTATTCGTAGATAACGGCGGCAGCAAGAGCAGCGGGCGTTATCGTTACGGCTTCCATACGGAAGTCAACAACCCCGGTCGCAACGGCGACAAGATTGGCGTCAGCGGCTATATAAGCAATAAGCATACGAAAAACTACGGCGTGAATTACGAAACTGCCATCGGCAGCCGGGGAACACGTTGGGGCGTAGGCTACAGCCGCAGCAACTACGATTTGGGCACGGTGGATTTCTGGAATCCTACGGGCGAATCCGAAGGCTTCAGCTTCTACGGTCTGACGCCGGTATACCGCGATATGAGCAAACGGGTAACGGCAATTTACGGTTATGACCACCGCAAAATCACCGACGACCTGCGCTTTGACTTAATACCCGGTCTGGGACTGCGTTTGAGTACGGAAAAGAGCGCCGACGTGCTGCATGTGGGCATTGCAACCAGCGAATATCTGCCCAACCGCTTTACCAGCGCTAATTTGATTTATTGGTACGGCGATATCGACACCAAGGACGGCGGCGCGTATTACGACGGCGCTTATCATAAATTAACGGCGGACTTTAACCATGTGCGCTACTGGAAGCTGTGGAATTTGCGCTTTGAAGCCCACGCCCAGCTGGCAAACCGCGGGCTGGACGGCAGCGAACGCTTTTATTTGGGCGGTTTGAGCGGTGTGCGCGCGTATCCGGCAAGCGAGACCAGCGGCGACACGGGCTACACGGCGACTATGGAGCTGCGGCGCGCGACTGGCATCGAGGGCTTGGAGGCGGCGGCCTTTATCGACGTGGGAGAGGTGAACCGCTTTAAGGATTATGGCAGCGACCACCGCAAGCTGGCAGGCTGGGGTCTGGGACTGCGCTATAACAAACCCAACGATTGGCACGCTCAATTTGATTACGCCTGGAAGATAGACGGCGAGGATTATGTAAGTGAGGACCACAATCATAAAGGACGTATGTGGTTCCAGATTTATAAGATGTTTTAACGAGGTGCAATTATGAAAAGAAGTAAAAGGATAAACCATCTTATACGTTTAACCTGCCTGGCAGGCGCAGTGTTCTGTTACAGCGCAGTGGGCTACGCTGCCGTTATGAGCAACGCTGCGCTGCCGGAAAATGGCAATATTGTTGCGGGCGGCGGTAGTATTGGGGCTACTGTTAATAATATCATGAATATTAGCGGTCTTGACAATACCGTCATAAAATGGGACAGCTTCAATATCGGCAGCGTGGCGACGGTGAATTTTTCCGGCGAGGATAATTTCAACGTTTTGAACTACGTTGCCAGCGGCGGCAGCATGTCGCAAATCCACGGCACAATGAACGCTCAAGGCGGCAATGTGTATTTAGTCAATCCGGCGGGCGTTTTCATCGGCAAATCGGCGCAGATTGACGTGGGCAGTTTATATGTTTCCAATAAAAAAATAGAGGAGAGTAAATTAGTAAGCTTCAATGAGGCTAAAAATGCTTTGAGCTCTGTTGCACCTACGAGTACAGAGCTGATGAGCTTGGGTCATATTAACGCTACCAAGATTACCTTTGACGGTAGTCGCATTGTGCTGGATACGGAATATGTGACAAAAGATACTGATACGCCTATCGGTGCGGACAATATCAATATTATTGCGCCAGATAAGAATGATGTGGTTTTAGGTTACAGCGCGTATGACGCTACATTAGATAATAATGGTAAAGCAGTTGGCTATGCTGGTAAAAATAATAATGAAGTTATTGCCAAAGTAAATGACGAAGACTTCACCAAAGCGAACGGCTACATGTGGATTGAGGACGTGGAGCAGCTGCAGGCCATGAACACCAACCCGGGCGGCAATTACGCCCTGCGCAACGGCATCGACGCTACCAATACTGCGGAAAAGCCTTTTGAAGCTATAAAAGATTTTACAGGCAAGCTGGACGGCTTGGCAGGCCGCGTCGAGGGCGTGAACTTTTCCATTTTCGATTTGCATGTTGGCAGTGAAGCTGCTGGAGACAAGCAGGGCTTGTTTGCCAATACAAATAATGCAACGCTGAAAAATTTAATTTTTGTTTCCGGCAGTACGCAGGGCAGCGGCCAAAATATTGGTACGTTGGTGGGCAGCGCTGTTGACGGCGTGATTGAGAACGTAAAGAGCAGTTCTAATGTTACCGGCGGCGCAGGCAGCTCCAATGTGGGCGGCATTGTGGGCAGTGCGAGCGGCGTAATTATGTCCGATTTGCTGAACACCGGCGCGGTGCAGGGTCATGAAAACGTGGGCGGTATTGTCGGCAGCATGGCAGGCGGCGAGCTCAAGGGGCAGTCCTATAATCTGGGCGCTGTGACGGGAATTGGCGATAACAAAACTAGTATCCCATTTGAATCAGTTTGGGATAGTATGGGAAATACCGGGGATGTTCAGTGGGGAAATCATCACGATGAAATCTGGATAAAAACAGAGGATGGCAAGATACGTGAAGCTACTTTTGCCGATTTTCAGAAACAGACAGGAGGGGAATATAAAGATCAATATATTGTAAACGATATTCGTGGCTTTGTAGTACGCTTGCTTATGACTGATCAAGATTTTGATAATCAAGGTTATGATGCTGCTCTTGTAGAGACGCTAAAGGATATTCCCAAAACTACTGATGTTGGTTCGATTAATAAAAATAATATCGAGCTGGAGTATATGTACGATGGGAAAATTCACGCCGGATATAGAAAAAATGAAGCTATTAAAATTAGTGAGCTTGTAAATTATACTCCTGGCGATTACTCACATAACATAGGCGGCTTAGTAGGGTCTGCGACAAACAATGCTACTATTGGCGATGTTAACGGCCCGCAGGTCTTTAACCAGATGAGCGTGACCGGCGGCTATAACGTGGGCGGCATTGTCGGCAATCTGCAGGATTCTGTCGTACAGAACGCCGCCAATAACGGCAATATTACAGCGACGGGCTATACCGTGGGCTTGTACAAATTCCATACTGATAATGATAATAATTATTATACATTTATTACTGATGAAAATGGCGTTGCGACCAAGGCGTTTTACGCAGCCAATGCGGGCGGCATTGTCGGCAACAGCAACAGTCAGCTTGGGGACGGCGGAAATAGCTTTATAAAAAATGTTATCAATACCGGCAGCATCGCTACAGCAACTGCTGAGTATGCAGCCAATGTCGACGATGTAGAAACGAAATATACCTACTACATTGCCGGCAACGTGGGTGGTATCGCCGGCTCTGCCGTAAATACGGCAATTAACCAGGCGGAAAACAAGGAAAATACCGTTTTTGGCGCTAATAACGTGGGCGGCATTGCCGGTTATCTGGAAAACGGCACAATTAATGACGCTACCAATAACGGCGGCGAAATAAAGGCTACCGGCGGGCGGTACAGCAACGGCCTTCTCAAAGAATGGATCAGGAAAGAAGGTACTTATTCTGGGAACGAGGAAGTAATCGTCGGCAACGCGGGCGGCATCGTCGGCTATTTGTACGGCGACAGCGCTTCTATTACCGGCGCGGGCAACCGCGGCACTGTCCATTCGGAGGATGTTGCCGAGGACCAACAGCCTGTGGACATTAACCGGGCAGCCAACGTGGGCGGCATTGTCGGCAAGATTGACCGCAGTAAAACTATTGAGGATATTAACACACTTAAGGATGAAAAAGGCTTGTTAAATGCTGCCGTCAGCAACAGCTACAACACCGGCGATGTGCGCGGCTATACGGGCGTGGGCGGCATTGCCGGCATGATGTACAACGGCGAGATCGCCGCCAGCTATAATCTGGGCAATTTGCGCAGTACCTTTAATACAGAAAGCAAGTTTTCTGCTTTAAACATGGGCGGCATTGTGGGCGATACCACCGAGAATACTAAAGCCGCCGTTTTGCTGTATGACGTATATAACAAGGGGCAGATCGGCGATGAGAAATTTACATATTTTGGCCGCCATGTGGGCGGCGTGGTCGGCCGTCTTTCCGGCACGGTAGAAAAGGCCTACAACACAGGCGCTATTTATAATGCCTCAACTGCAACAGGCGGCGTCGCCGGTTGGATAGCTGAAGGCTCTTTATCCAATGTGTTTAATACCGGAAATGTAACTGTTATCAACAAAAACGCGGAGGATTCGAATAATTCAGCTGCAAACAAAAGTAATACGGGCGGCATTGCCGGTTCTGTTAAAGGTAACTCTGTTGGTACGATAACAATAAATAATGCATATAATTTAGGTACTATCAGGGCATTTGCTATCTCTGACGTGACTAGTACGGCTACCAGCGGTATCGTTGGTAGAATTTTAAACGATTCCGATTCCAAGGTTGAGATCTCAAATGTGTATACATCGGGTGAAATTTTTGCTGGGTATATAACAGAAGAGAACTTAAATAATAAAGAGTTAGCTAGCAGTGGGTACAATACGGAGCATGCTATCATTGGAGACGGCAATGCTACAGTAAAAAATGCCTACTATATCGCGCCTGATCCAGAAAAGACGGCTACAGTCGTAACAGGAGCGGACCAAGATACACAGCAAAATGGTAAATTCGTTTCTCTTATAGGCAGCAATAGACTTGACGGCGCTACTCCCATAGCATACGAAGCTAGATTTAACCTTTCCAGTTGGAATGATTTCTTTAGTAATAGCGGTGATAGTTCCTCAAGCTGGCGTATGTACAGCTATACTGACGATAATGACAACACCATCGGCACTACTCCCATCCTGAACGCCTTTATGCCCACTGCTGAAGAGTATTTTGGCTATAAGGCTGACCCGGACAGTCAAAAAATTAATTGGGAAAGTAACAACATCGCAAGCGTCCAGTATGGTACTGCCTATAATCCGATGCTGACCATCGTCAACATGAAGGATAACACGAAAGACTTAGCGCTTGACTGGAAACAGGTTGGTATCAAAAAGAGCGGAGGACTGGCGGTTTACGGCAGCGGGCTGGAGATTACTAATTTTGTCAACGCTACGGAAAGCAACTATTACGGCGGCCTTATCTATGCCGACGGCGCTTTGAGCATTGCGAGCGATACCGATGCATCTTTACGCTTGGGTAGCGCGTCCGAAATTTACGGCTCCAGCGTAACGATTAAAAATAAGGGCGACATTGTCGGCTACGGCAAAATTACCGCTACGGGCAATGGCGAAAAGAGCGACGTTAACATTACTGGCGCTAACGTGGAGCTGCTCGGTCAGGTAACGGCAGCACAAGAGAGTCAGCAAACTATTATTGATGGCATCAATAATACGCCTAAGAAGATTGATTATACCGATACGCTCAATCCTTTCCAAGCGATGCCTGACGTAGCGAAAAAATACGCTTATACTATTGAGGAAGCTGAAAGCTCCGGCGATATTAATATCGAAGCTACCGCAGAGGACGGCAACGTAAGCGTACTCTTTGGCGTTGCAGAAAAAGGCTATATCAGCAGCGCAGGCTCTTTGAGCTTTAGCGGCAGCAGCGTTTATGTGGACAGCGACGTAAGCTTTGGCAATGGCGCTGACGCTAAGTTTACCATTACTGCCGACGAAGCAGTACTGGATATCAGCAATATCGGTAAAGCGCAGGCTGACGAATATAGCAGCTCTGTACAAATTCTGCATAGCTTCCTAGAACAGGGCAACAAGCTTTCCTTTGCAGGTAAAACTGATGCAAATGTAACCGACGCTATCATTGCCATCGATATGTGGGATGATGCTAACGACAAGTTTGATTTGAACCAATATGATATTACTAGCGATGAGAATTTTGCTGCAGCAATAGAAAATTTAGGTGACAATAAAGGTAAGATTCACATCTGGCTGGACAGCGCCGAACAGCTGCAAGGTATTAATGATTATTATCATGAAAATAATCAGAGCGGCATCTTAACTTATAATTTCGCGTTGAAAAACGATATCGACGCTAACAGCCTGAAAAACTTCCACGGTATTGGTTATGGCCTTGGCGAGAATAAAATTTCGGAAACAGATAGCTCTAACGTTGCTTTTACGGGCAATTTAGACGGTCGCGGCTACAGTATTGTCGGCTTGAGCGTTACTGCGGATAATAGTGATAATGATTACGATTACGTCGGCTTGTTCAGTCGCATAGGCGAAGGTGGCGTCGTTAAGGATTTGAATATCATATCCTCCAATTTTACCGGCAGCAGCGTTGGCGCGGTAGCAGGCCGCAACGAAGGCACAATCGAGAATGTTACTACCTTTGGCAACAGAGTAACGAGCGACGGCGAAGTTTTGACAGACGTTTTTGGAACTGGCGAGCACCAGGTTGGCGCAGCTGGCGGCATTACGGGCATTAACAAGGGTACGATAAGCAATGTAACGGCCAGCGATGCAGTTATCGCAGGTATTGCTGGGGTACGTGGTGATGATGATCAATATATTGATTCTACAGCGGGCGGCATTGCAGGCGTAAATGTAGCGAAAATTAAAGACAGCGTTGCTAATTCGGCAGTGACCAGCAGCGCAGGTGATGCCAACGCTTTGGGCGGCGTTATCGGTATTAATTACGGCAGTAATGCTGAGGCGGATGTGGTAGAAAGCCTAGGCATTGTCAACGGCAAATATAAAGGTGCAGGCGCGAGCGAGGGAATAGTGGTTCGCGCCACGGAAAATATTGGCGGCATTGCTGGCGTTAGCTATAACGGAGCGACTATTTCCAACGCTTATAACGAGGCGCATATCAGCGGCAGTAACGGCGTAGGCGGCATTGTTGGCTACAGCGGTGTCGGTAGCGGTTATACGGGCGCTAATAATACGATAACGAACGCTGTCAATGCAGGCAGCATTATCGGATCTTCCGAAGGACTTACAAATACTAAGGCGGTTCACAATACAGGCGGCTTGGTGGGCAACAGCCAAAATACTTCTATTAATACAGCCCGTAATACCGGCGCTATTCATGGTGAAGAAAATGTCGGCGGTATGGTAGGCACTAACGGCGAGAATTCTACCTTGAATAATGTGACGAACGACGGCAGCGCTACGATTTACGGTAATACGAACGTAGGCGGCGTGGCAGGCGTGAACGAAGGTAGGATCAACGCGGAGGAAAGCCAGCTGATTAATAACGGTACCATTTACGGCAATAATACCGTGGGCGGTATCGCAGGCCTGAATACCGGTACGATTAAAAATACTAACAGCAATATTACTTTGTACGCAACGGGTGATAATTCTCAATATTTCGGCGGCGTTGCTGGACGCAACGAAGGCACTATTACCAGCGCGACTAATACCGGCGATGTATTGGCAGAAGGCGCTGCCTATGTAGGCGGCATTACAGGCGTTAATACTGAGAAAGGAGCTATTACTGGTGCGGGCAATGCCAACAGCGGTACTGTTACCGGCGCAAATTATGTAGGCGGCGTAGCTGGCCTGAACGCAGGCAATGTAAGCGGCACGGAACAAGGTGATATCACTGAAATCCGCAACGACGGTTATGTGCATGCAACTGCTGGCGGCGCAGGCGGCATCTTTGGTGAGAACCGCGCAGAGTTTACTAATGCTAAGCTGGTCAACGGCGGCATTGTTTACGGCGAGGGCGGCGATGATAATGCTAATAGCGGTACCGGCGGCGTTATTGGCGTCAACAGCGGCAATATTAGCAAATCTGATATTATCGGCGAAGCTGGCGGCGTGGTCATCGGCAGTGAAAATGTGGGCGGCCTGATCGGTATTAATGCTGGTACAGTAGAAGGTGGACGTGATGACGGAGATAACTATTACGCACACCAGGTTTACAACAACGGTACGGTAGTAGGCGGAACGTATAAGGAAGCGCTGGAAGAAGTCGGCGATGAAACCAGCTGGACAGCAGTAGACGCTGATGATATAAGTAAGGGCTATTACAGCGTTTCTGACGGTAGCAGCAATATCGGCGGCCTGGTAGGCAGCAATGATACTGATGGCAGCCTGACGCTGGGCTACAACACCGGCGACGTAAAGGGCGACAGCAATGTGGGCGGCATTGCAGGCAGCAATGCTGGCACAATCGACCAGGTATTCAGCGTTGGCACGGTAGCAGGAAATGGAAGCGGTTTAGTTGGCGTTAGCAAGGAAGGTGGAACGCTGAAGAACGCTCACGATAATGGAGTTACTAACATCAATGATGATAATGTTTGGAAAACTTACGGTGATACTAAAGTCCTCAAAAACTTCCTGACAAAGCTGAAGTTTGAAAGCAATAAAAATTCTAAACAAATTGTTTATAATGCACATAAGCAAAGTATCATTGTGAAGGCGGAAGTTAATGCAGAAGGTAATAAAGTTGTCAATGTTTATCTTGATGAAAATGTTGGCAACCTAGATAATAAACTGATCTTGTTAGGTTATTTCGATACTACATCAACGGACGAAAACGCAGCCCATAGCTTGGCGGATTATTTTAATACGCTGGGGCAAGATGACTTGAGCAATCTGCTAATGGGCAAGGAGATGCTCAAAGACGGCGCAAGTAAAACCAACGCTGGTGAGTATAAGGATATCTTCGCTTCGCAGCAAATCAATATCAGTGGTAAAGACGGCAATCCGAATAACCTTGGCTTCGATATTGAGGATGCAGTAACTGTCAATAAGGCTACGATTCAGACCGGCACTGACCCTGCTAATGCTGATATAGTTTTGGACGCTGTGCAGAGAATTTATGGCGATACGAAGTTGCATGAGAGCGCGTATGGCTGGAAATTTGCGGAAGGCTCGACGCTGAATGAGGAGATGCAGGCAGAGATTTCGGAAGGACTCCAGATTGGAGATATAGATCCTACAAATGACAGTGCTTTGGAGTTTAATAAAGATGCTAACGAGTGGCGGACTAACAGTGCTAATGGTGATTACCAATGGACTTGGAATGCTGAGCTTAATGATTTATTTGCTAATTATACCTTTAGTGATAATTCTCAAACAGCTAAGCTTTCTGGTGCTTCATACGTAGATCCAAAAGAGCTGACACTGGACAATATAGTAGCAAGCATCATCTACGGCAACGGCGATAAAACTGTCGATTGGACCAATGTAGTACAAGGCTTGGAGAACGGCAACCTGACTGCGGATAACGGCGTTGTTTACGGCGATAACATTACTGTTGATTACAGAGGAGCAATTGCAAGCGAAGCAGCTGAAAGTGAGTACAAGAACAACCGTGATGACCGTTATACTGCGGACGTAAAAGTTGGTGATGACGGTAATGTAGCAGCGTATGAAGACAGCCTGAAAATCAGTGGAATCAAGATTGGCGGCGATAAGGCAGATAACTATACTATTACTGGTACTGTCAGCGGCGACATTGTAGTTAATAAGGCTGATTTGACGATAACCTTGAGTGAAGTAAAACGTACATACGGCAATACAACCATAGAGGAAGGTGAGTATGCAGCAAAAGGAAACGGTTTAGTCAACGGCGATACAGCTACAAAATGGTCGATAAATGGTACCATTGATGATGATGGCTTGGCAGAAGCTGACGGCGAAATCAGAACCCAGGATAGAGGAACGTATAAATGGAATGTAGGTGCTGAAGATATTACAGCTGAAGGCGTTGCTAAACTGCATAACAACTACAATGTAAATGTAGTAGATGGCAATTCTGTAGTAAACCAAAGAGAGCTGACGCTGGGCGATGTGCTTGCGACGGTAACATACGGCCAGAAGGATATCGACTGGAATAAGGCAGTTGATACCGACAAAGTAAAACTGGAAGGCCTTGTATATAACGACAACGTAACAGTAAGTCTTGGCAATGTAACAGCTGGCGGCAAATATGCTGAAAACAAGGGCAGCAGGGATACTGCGGATGCAGGCGAGTATAAAGAGAGCCTGAATATTGGCGCAAAGCTTGCAGGCGATAAGGCAGATAACTATACTATTACTGGTACTGTCAGCGGCGACATTGTAG
>NZ_CAJMEH010000043.1 GCF_905212365.1 uncultured Phascolarctobacterium sp. | reverse complement strand
CTTCTGCGCGTCCGGCAGGCGGGAGCAGCCGCAGCGAGAGCGGCCGCGGCGATAACCGTCAGGGCAGCCGCAACGCAGGCAAGAACCGTAAGGATAAGCCGCAGATTAAGGGCTCCTACGCTACGAAGGAAAGCCGTCCTAACCGCAGCGCAGGCCATCAAATGCCGGTTAACCGCAACCGTAAGCCGACCAATGCGCCTAAGGCTCCTGCCGCTCCCGTGGAAATTGTGCGTCCTACCTATGTAGAGGTGGGCGAGTCCATCAACGTGCAGGAATTTGCCAAGCTGATTAAGCGCGAGGTCAACGAGGTTATTAAGGCCCTCTTTATGCTGGGTATGATGGTTACGATTAACCAGGATATCGATTTTGATACGGCGCAGCTCATCGGCGATAATTTCGGCGTTGAGGTAGGTCAGAAGGCTCCTGAGGAAGACCCGACGGAAATCCCGGAGGTAGAGGACCCGCCTGAAAAGCGTCTGCCGCGTCCGCCCGTTATTACGGTTATGGGCCACGTAGACCACGGCAAGACCTCTCTGCTGGACGCTATCCGCAAAACCAACGTTACGGCGCGCGAGGCCGGCGGTATTACGCAGCATATCGGTGCTTATAAAGTAAATTATCAGGGCAAGCAAATCGTCTTTCTGGATACTCCCGGTCACGAAGCCTTTACCGCTATGCGCGCCCGCGGCGCTCAGGTAACCGACGTGGCTATTTTGGTAGTAGCAGCCGACGACGGCGTAATGCCCCAAACCATTGAAGCAATTAACCACGCTAAGGCAGCTAAGGTGCCCATTATCGTGGCTATCAATAAAATGGACCGTCCGGGCGCTAACCCCGACCACGTTAAGCAGCAGCTGGCTGAGCACGAGCTGATTCCTGAGGATTGGGGCGGCGACACCATTATGGTACCGGTTTCAGCTCACCAGAAAACAGGCATTACCGATCTGCTGGAGATGATTCTTTTGGTTGCCGAAATGCAGGAGCTGAAGGCTAACCCCAATCTGCCAGCTCACGGCACCATTATCGAAGCGCAGCTGGATAAGGGCCGCGGCCCCGTCGCTACCGTTTTGGTACAGCGCGGTACGCTGCATATCGGCGATACCATTATCGCAGGCACGTCCTACGGTAAGGTGCGCGCTATGATTAACGACCGCGGCGAAAAGGTGAAGAAGGCGCTGCCGTCCACTCCTGTAGAGGTGCTGGGCTTGAACGACGTGCCTCAGGCCGGCGATATTTTGGACAGCACGGATGAAAAAATCGCCCGCAGCGTTGCTGAAAAGCGTATCGCTAAGAAGAAAGAAGAAGAAATCAAGCTTAACGCCAAGGTTTCTCTGGACGATTTATTCCAGCGTATCCAGGAGGGCGAGCTGAAGGAGCTGGATATCGTCGTTAAGGCCGACGTACAGGGTACTATCGAGGCGTTGAAGGCTTCCTTGGAGAAGATTAAAAACGACGAGGTTAAGGTAGTCGTCGTTCACGCCGGCGTAGGCGCTATCACCGAGTCCGACGTTATGCTGGCTTCCGCCGCTAACGCGCTGATTATCGGCTTTAACGTGCGTCCCGATGCCAACGCTCGCAAGGCTGCCGAAACTGAAAAGGTCGACGTACGCACCTACCGTGTAATTTACGATGCTTTGAACGATGTAGAAGCTGCTATCAAGGGTATGCTGGCTCCTAAATTCAAAGAGGTCGTACAGGGCCGCGTAGAGGTACGCCAGCTGATTACTATTTCCAAGCTGCTTATCGCAGGCTGCTATGTACTGGAGGGCAAGGTTACCAACAGCTCCAAGGTGCGTATCGTGCGCGACGGCATCGTACTGCATGAGGATGTAATTGAATCTCTGCGCCGCTTTAAGGACGACGTTAAGGAGGTTGCCCAGGGCTTTGAGTGCGGTATCACGCTGGAAAAATACCGCGATATCAAAGAGGGCGACGTCTTTGAGGTCTACGACATGGAAGAGGTTGCAGTAGAATAGCTTGAGGATATAAATATGGCAAGATTAAGAGTGGAGAAGGTTCAGGAGGCCATCCAGCATGAAATCAGCAAGATGCTGCTGCATGACGTTAAGGACCCGCGCATTCAGTTCGTTACCGTTACCGGCGTTGAGCTGACCGACGATATGAGCTATGCCAAGGTTTTTATCAGCCTTTATGGACCTCAGGATAAACAGGAGGAAACCTGGAAGGCGCTGAATAAGGCGTTGGGCTTTATGCGCACGGAGATCGCCAAGCGAATCCGCCTGCGCTTTGCGCCCACGCTGATATTGCAGAAGGATACGTCCATGGAATACAGCGCCCATATCCAGAGCATCTTGGATAAAATTAAAAAAGAAGAAAAGCCTGCGGCTGAGGAAGGCCAAGATGAGTAAAAACCTTTCTTTGCAGGAAACAGGCGAGCTGCTTTTGCAGGCTGAAAAAATAGTTCTGTGCACCCATGTGAGCCCGGACGGCGATACGCTGGGCTCCGCCTTGGGATTGGCGCGTTTTTTGCGGCAGCAGGGCAAGGAAGTAACCGTATACTGTGACGACCAGATTAACGCCGGTTTTGGTTTTCTGCCGGAAATAGAGCTGGTGCAGCGGCCTTCGGCCGACGTTATTGTGGAGGCCGATATGCTGGCCGTAATCGACGCCAGCTCCTTTGACCGCATAGGCTTGGCGGCGACGCAGGTGCGCTATAAAACACTGCTGAATATCGACCATCATATTTCCAATACCCGCTTTGCCGATTATCTTTACCTTGATGCGGAGGCTGCGGCCACGGGCGAGGTAATGTGCGATTTATTCGTGGCCATGGGCTGGCCGCTGGATTATGAGATGGCGGTATGCTTTTACACTGCTATAACAACGGACTGCGGTTCCTTCCGCTACGCCAATACTACGCCCAAAACTATGCGCCAGGCGGCTATGCTGTTGGAGTACGGCGTGCAGTCTAACGAAATCAGCGACTGTCTGGATATGCGTTCGCGCTCTACGGTGGAGCTGCTGGGCAAGGTGCTGCCGTCGCTGACCTTTGAGCGTGACGGCAGGATAGCTTATCTGACTATTACTAACGATTTGTACGATAAAAGCACCAATACAGACAGCTTTGTGTCCTATCCGCGTTATATCGAGGGCGTGGAAATAGCCGTTATGTTTAAGGCGGTGGAGCCGGAGGTGACTCGCGTCAGCATGCGTTCCCAAAGCGTGGACGTGGCGCAGGTAGCGGTGCGCTTCGGCGGCGGCGGCCATCTGCGGGCCGCAGGCTGCACGATTTACGCGCCGGTGGAGGAGGCTCGGCGGCAGCTTTTGGCTGAGCTGAGCAAGCTTATATAATGGACGGGAATTTTAATGTGTTGAAGCCGCCCGGCATGACCAGCCACGATGTAATCGGCTTTTTGCGCCGGGCGCTGCAAACGAAAAAAATCGGACATGGGGGAACTCTTGACCCTGACGCGGCAGGAGTTCTTCCTGTTTTTGCAGGCACGGCTACCAGGCTGCTGGAATTTGCCATGGAGGGACGCAAGCAGTATATCGCCGAATTTACCTTGGGCCAGCAAACGGACACCGGCGACGATAGCGGCAGAGTGATTAAAGTGCTGCCCGTGCCGCAATTAACGCAGGCAGGCTTAGAAGCGCTGCTGGCGCGCTTTACCGGACCGCAGCTGCAGCTGCCGCCCATGTACAGCGCGCTCAAGGTCAACGGACAAAAGCTGTACGAGCTGGCCCGGCGCGGCGTGGAGGTAGAACGCCAGCCGCGGCCTGTCGAAATCTATAAGCTGGATCTGCTGCACCTTACGCCTGCTTCCTTTACGGTGGCGGTGGAATGTAGCAAGGGAACCTACATCCGCGTATTGGGCGAGGATATGGCGGCGGCGTTGGGAACCTGCGGCACGATGAGCTTTTTGCTGCGTACCCAGGTGGGCGCTTATACCTTGAATCAGTCCCATACCCTACAGGAAATTGCGGCTGACCCGGAAGGCTGCGCTGCCGCGCCTATAACGGCGGTGGCGCATTTGCCGCGCTTGCCGCTGAGCGCCAGACAGGCGGCGCGCATTACCAACGGCGTGCGTACTACTATGGCGGGCGTTGCCGAAGGTCAGTATGCGCTGCTGGGTCCGGCAGAGGAGTTTTTAGGCATCGGCCGCTGCCTTGAGGAAAAGGTGCAGGCGGAAAAAATTTTTGCTCACTATAAAATGCCAGAGGATTGCTGATGGAAATAATCACTGCTTTAGGACAATTACATAAATTTGACGTTCCCTGCGTAGTGGCTTTGGGTACTTTTGACGGACTGCACCGCGGTCATGTGGACGTTATCCGCACGGCCAGGGAGCAGGCGCTGAAAACAGGGGGAAAGCTGGCGGTTTTTACCTTCAGTAATCACCCTTATGCCTGCTTTCGCCCGGACAAAGTGCCGCCAGCCTTGATTACGCCCCAGCAGAAGCAGGAGCTGCTGCGGGATTTGGGCGTCAACGTGCTGGTGGATATTCCCTTTGACATGAGTGTGGCGCGGTTGGAGCCGGAGCAGTTTTTGCAGCGGCTGCAGGTCTTGGGCTACAGTTGCTTGGTTGTGGGCAGCAATTTTACCTATGGCATCAGGGGCGAGGGAACGGTGGCGACGCTTAAGGAATCTGCCGCTAAGCTGGGCTTTACGCTGCTGGTGCGCAGCTTGGTCAGCGATGGCGCCATGGTTATCAGCAGTACGGCCATTCGCCGTTTGATTGCCGAGGGCGATATCGTGGAGGCCAACAGAATGCTGGGCCGCAGCTACAGCATCAGCGGCACGGTGGCTCACGGCAACGAACGCGGCAGGCTGCTGGGTTATCCTACGGCTAATTTGGAGCTGGAGGACAGTCGTTTGGCTATTCCCTCAGGCGGGGTTTATGTGGTGCGCGTGCTGTTGGGCGGCAAAGTTTACGGCGGTATGGCGAATATCGGTAAAAATCCTACCTTTGGCGATGTGGAAAAGCCGCGGCTGGAAACGCATATTTTTGATTTTGCAGGCGATATTTATGGACGTCAGCTGACGGTGCAGTTTGTGCAGCGCGTCAGAGGCGAGGTGAAATTTACTTCTTTAGACGCGCTGAAAGCGCAGCTGGCGCAGGATAAGGCTGCCTGCCTGGAATGCCTGCAATCATTTTGAGTTTATTTTTTAGAAAGCTCTTGCCTTGTGCGCAGGAGTATGGTATACTAACAAAGTATGTGAACCAAGGCTTGGTGGTGCGCCTCTCCAGCGGCTACTATGCTTTTGGCAATTTAAAATTTAGGAGGAAACAACAATGTTAACTAGCGAAGCTAAAACTGCCGTAATTCTTGACAATGCCCGTCATGAGGGCGACACTGGTTCTCCGGAGGTACAAATCGCCGTTCTGACCGAGCGCATTAAATACTTGACCGAGCATCTGAAAGAGCATAAGAAAGACCATCATTCTCGTCGCGGCCTGCTGAAAATGGTAGGTAAACGCCGCGGTCTGCTCAACTACCTGCAAAGCAAGGACATCGAGCGTTATCGCGCAATCATCGCTAAACTGGGTATCCGTAAATAATAAGCGACAGCTTCAAGAGCGCATCCGTAAGGGTGCGCTCTTTTTATGTTCAGCAGTAAAAATCCCGCTTAAAGCGGGATTTTTTGTGCAAGCATGGACGATGACGTTAACGATGCTATTCTTTTATTTCGGGTAGGCCGGCATTGCTTTGCTTATTGCGCACCTGCATAAAGAGCAGATTGATATATTCCTCTGTATGTTCGCACAGCCAATGGTTTTCGATAGGCAGCACATAAATATCGCTGCATGCTTCCAGCTCGTTGACCTGCAAAAAGCGGCACACCTTATCCTTGAGCTGTTTGGCCTGATTATAAAAGGGGCCGGAAAAATAGATTTCCAGGTATAAGCCTACGGGCAACGACGTTCTGTGGGCTTTAGTATGCCCCGGCGGGTTATCGGAAAAGGAGAAGTAAGCCTTGGAATGGTTAATATTGCGCAGCTGAAAGAAATTTTCACTGTCGACAATCCAGCCTGCCTGCTTTTCCACAAAACCGCGGTTATGAGTGACCATTTGGGTATGACGGGCAAATTTGACGATGCGCTGCTTGCTGTCGTCGGCGTCGGAAAGCTCGGTCAGGCGCAGCAGGCGCTCCTCCCGCCAGCAGACTGTTATCTGGTTAAGGGGCAGGCTGCTGTGAGCCGCTAAATTGCCGGTGATGCGCTGCAGCGAGCGGCAAATGCGTTCATTTTCCTTAATAATTTTACTGCATTCCGCTTCTTTTTTGGCTAATTGCTCCATAAAGCATTGCTTGCTGCGGTTTTCAAGATAATATTTAATATCGGCGATGCTGATGTTCAGCGAACGCATATTAACAATAATTTCCAGATTTAAATATTGGGTGATGGAATAGTGGCGGTAGCCGTTTTCTCCGATGTAATCGGGGGATAGCAGATGGATTTTATCGTAATACAGCAGCGTTTGCTTGGAAATTCCGAAAAGGCTTGCCATTTCGCCTGCCGTAAAAAAATTCTGATTAATATTATTTTTAAGCATATTGATTCCTCGTGAGCTTGACTATATATTAGGTATATAGTTTAAAATTAGTAATATTATATGTAGGATATTATATCATATTTTAGCGGATACTGTCTTGTAAAAAACGGCATGGAGGAATAATAGTATGAAAAAAATAGCTATTTATGGCAAGGGCGGCATTGGCAAGTCCACGACTACGGCAAATATTTCAGCGGCTATGAGCGAAGCGGGCCTAAAGGTTTGTCAAATAGGCTGCGACCCTAAGAATGATTCTACACGCTTGCTTTTAGGACATATATGTAAGCAGACGGTGCTGGATACAGTGCGCGACCAGGAGGAGGTTGCAGCAGGCGATATTGTGCATATTGGCTATAACAGCATAAAATGCGTGGAGGCCGGCGGACCGGAGCCGGGAGTGGGCTGCGCCGGACGCGGTATTATCGTGGCTCTGGAAAAGCTGCGCTCCTTGAATGTTATTGAGGACGAGGACGTTATTTTATATGACGTTTTAGGCGACGTAGTTTGCGGCGGCTTTGCCGTTCCCATTCGTGAGGGCTATGCCAGCGACATTTATGTAGTTTCTTCCGGCGAGCTGATGAGCCTGTATGCGGCCAATAATATAGCCAAGGGCATTAAACGCTTTGCCCTGCGCGGCGGCGTGCGCTTGGGCGGAATTATCGGCAACGGACGCAACACGCCGAACGAAAGGCAGCTGCTGGAGGAGTTTGCCAAGCGTTTGAATACCAAGCTGATAGCTTTTATTCCTCGCGACGTAATCGTGAACAAGGCGGAAAATAACCGTCAGACAGTTTTGCAGTATGCGCCGGACAGCGCCCAGGCAGAGGTCTACCGCAGGCTGAGCCAGGAGATATTAAATAATACGGAGCTGTCCGTGCCTACGCCCATGACCTTTGAGGAGCTGGAAAAGCTGGTGGCGGACTATGGCAATTAAAACGAAGCGGTTTATCAATCTGCGCAAAAGCTACAGCTGCAGCATGCCGGGCGTATGGCGGGCTGTCGCTTACTGCCGCGGCACAGTGGTTATTTTTCACAGTCCGCGGGCCTGCGCTCATGTAGCGCGTACTATGGACATCAATTCCCATTACCGCAGTATGGCCGAGGAGCGGAACGAGCTGATGCCGTCGGTGCCGCTTTTGTCAAGCCAGCTGGAGGAAAAGCATTCTATTTTCGGCGGTGTGGAGCGCTTGAGCCAATGCGTGGATTTTGCTATGAAGCAGTACAAGCCTCAGTGCTTGGTAATTGCCAATTCCTGCGTTGCCGGCGTTATCGGCGATGATGTAGATGCGGTGGCGCGCAGTGCGGAGGAGCAATATGGCATACCGGTACTGACCGTAGATTGCTGCGGCTTTTTGGACGGGGAATATTATCAGGGCTATTTTGAAATTACGGAGCAGCTGGTAGAACGCTTTTTGCAGCCCTGTGAAACGCTACCGGGAACGGTTCTTCTGCTGGGCGATAACGGCGGCCCCTGGGGACATTACGCTGTGGAGGTTACGCGCCTGTTATCGCTAATGGGAGTTAAAGTTATCGGCCAGTTCCCCAGTTACATGGCTTTCGAAGATTTACCCAAGGCAGCCAGCGCGGAGGCCGTGATTATTTTAGGCGGGCGTGGTCAGACCCATATTGGTTTAAGCAAGATTGCCGCTCAATTACAGTCGAGGCTGGGGGTGCCTTATTTGGACGTATATCCCGTGGGCTGGCAGCAGACGCGCCGGTGGATAAGCGCCGCAGGCAAGCTTTTGGGACGCGAAAGGGAGGCCGCCGCCGTACTTGCGGCAGAGGAAAGACGGATGGCCGAAGGTATTCGCCGCTTTACTGTGGTTACGCGGGACAAAAAAGCAGTTTTATGCATTGGCCGCCTGCTGATGTATTACGACCCGGTGGCAACTCTTTCTACAATAAAAATGCTGGAAATGGAGCTTACGGGCATCGTTTTATTGGACGCCTATCGGGATAAAGAGCGTGAAGAAATGCTACGGACTATCAGGAGCTATACGAATATTCCTGTTTACAGCCCAGCAGAAGGCGAGGCTGCTTTAGCGGCGGCAGATATTGTTTTGACGACCCATGAGCTGCAGGACAAAAAGCTGAAGCAGCTCTTTTTGCCCATGCTGCCAAAGGTGGGTTCATCCGGCGAGCTGGATTTTATGGAGGCTGTTTACCGTGCCTTGTGCAGCAGGCTAAAGGGAGGAATGATTTATGTTTAGAATGGCGGATAATGCCTGGGGTAATATCTGCGAACGGGTGGACGCCTGCGCGCTGACCGGAGCCGCCGCCTTCGCCGCCGGTATCCCCGGAGCTGAGGCGCTCGCCAACGGCCCGTTGTGGTGCTATTTTTATGCGCTGCGGTATTTGGAGCATGTGGAATACAGTATTGCCGAGCGCTTTCACGGGTCACAGCCTGATAATAATGCCGTTGTGTATGGTTCAGAAAAATGCCTGCTGGAAACCTTGCAGCGCTTGCTGGCTAGAAAGCGGCTGCCGGAGCTGCTGCTGATTGAAGGCAGCTGTTCCATGAGCCTCATCGGCGACGATTTGAACGGCATTGCCCGCAAGGCGCAGCTGCCCTTTCCCTTTGTCACAATGGATTG
Organism: uncultured Phascolarctobacterium sp.; assembly: GCF_905212365.1. Classification (GTDB taxonomy): domain Bacteria; phylum Bacillota; class Negativicutes; order Acidaminococcales; family Acidaminococcaceae; genus Phascolarctobacterium_A. The sequence goes on along the minus strand of NZ_CAJMEH010000043.1, from coordinate 9,363 downwards.
CGGAGGTATGATCGGCGGCTTCGCCGAAGGCTATGCCAAAGCGAGCATAAAAATTCTGGATGCCGTGGCGGACGGTAATGTGAGAGCCGAAAAAAATACGGTTAATATTTTAGGCATGACGCCCTTTTATTTAAATGGAGCGGCGGACTGTGAGGAAATTTGCCGCCTGCTGCGTTTGTCCGGCTGCAGGATTCAGGCTGCCGTGGGCTGCGGCGGCACTGTGGAGGAGCTGCGGCAGGCGGGCAGGGCGGCTTTGAATATTGTAACTAACGAGGAATTGGGATTGCCCTTGGCGGAATATTTGCAGCGTCGCTTTGGCACGCCTTATGTTTTAGCGGGGCTGCCCTATGGCGTCGAGGGGACGCTGGCTTGGCTGGAGCGTATTCGCTGCGCTTGGTCCGGCCTGCAAATGGAGGCGGTGCGTAATGAAGCGGAGGCGCTGCAAAGCTATTTAACCAGCTGGATTAATGAAACACATTCTCTTTGGGGCAGCCTGTGGTTTGACAGGGCGGTAGTAAGCGCGCCGCCGACGGCGGCGCTGTGCCTGGCCCAAGCGCTGCGCAGCGAATGGGCGGATATGGGAAGCTTAACGGTGCTGTGCCAGCGGCGGCTGCCAAAATCTGCGCCTGCTGCTTACTGCGATGCGGCTGACGCCGTATATACGGCAGGCGTGGAGCAGGATAAAATGAGCGCCTGCTTTGCGGACGATGGTCAAAGTCTGCTGCTTTTGGGCAGCAGCAGCGAGGGCTCCTTATTATACAGACAAAAACACTCTCACTTTTTAAACTGCAATATAGCTTTTCCCGCTAACGACGAAATATTTCTGCTGCCCCATCCCTTTACCGGGCTGAACGGCAGTAGGTATATGCTGCAAAGGCTGTGGAACGGCTATATCAGTAAAAAACTGCAAGAAATCAGGTGAGTGATGAAAAAGCTATGGATGATTTTAACGCTGGTGCTGGCAATAGCGCTGGGCGGCTGTACGCAGCAGCCAAGAAATGCATTTATAGAAACGAACGTCGCTTATACGGCAGTGGACGACGTCGGGCGCACGCTGTTTTTTGAAAGCAAGCCCCAGCATATCGTGTCGCTTACCTACGGTACCGACGAGATACTTACGGATATCGTCGGCTGTAAGCGCATCGAAAGTTATAGCCGCTGGGCAGGCGACGGTGAGATAAGCTTTATAACCAAGGAGCAGGCCTTTAAGGTAGGACGTAAGGTACACGATAATTTAGAAGCGATTTTAGCGCTGCACCCTGATTTGGTAGTGGGCTCTACCGCTACAAACGCTGATTTAGTCAGCAGCCTGGAGGCTGTGGGCGTAAAGGTTTACGTGGCCCGCAGTCCGCATAATTATCAGGAAATGCGTGAAAAAATATTGCATTTGGCGGCAGCCGTCGGCGAAGCGCCTAAGGGCGAAGAAATTGTGCGGGATATGGACGAGCGTTTGCAGAAGCTGGAGCAAAAACTTAGCCAGCTGCCTGCGTCCCAGCGCCGGGTGGCCGTAGCCTTTAATTTTACCTCGGCTATGGGGCGGCGGGGCGATTTGCTGGACAGTATGCTGACCATGGCCCACGTGATTAACGGCGCGGCGGTGGCGGAGCCGTCGACAGGCGAGCATGGGCAGGCGGCTATCAGCAAGGAAATGGTTGTGAAGATTAATCCTGATATTTTCCTGCTGCCGACATGGAATTATGATAATAAGCAGGATGTGCAGGGCTACGCTTATCAGGTGATGAACGACCCGGCTTATCAGAATGTGAAGGCGGTACAAAACAAGCAGCTGAAATTTGTTTCTGATAAATACCGTTACGTTGCCAGTCATCATATTGTGGAGGCGATAGAGAAAATTGCGCGAACCGTTTATCCGGAAATTTTTTAAGGAAGTGACGAAATGCTTATAAAAAAAGAGCGCAGCCTGAGCGCGCTGCTGATTTTGCTGCTGTTATTGCTCGCTATAGCCTGCTTGTCGCTGACCGTAGGACAAATCGATGTGCCGGTAAAAAATGCGCTGGCTATTTTATGCCAGCAGCTGCATTTACCCTTTTTGCAGGACACTGCTGTGAGCAAGGAGCAGCTGGCCGTTATCTGGTATATCCGTCTGCCGCGTATGCTGGTAGGCGCTTTGGTGGGCGCGGCCCTAGGCATCAGCGGCGCGGTAATGCAGGGCATTTTCAGCAATCCTCTGGCCGACTCTGGGCTGATTGGTATTTCGGCGGGCGCGGCTACGGGCGCGGTGCTGTCCATTGCCTTGGGGACTGCGGCTGTGAGCATGTTTACCATGCCTGCATTCGCCTTTTGCGGCAGCATTTGCGCCGTAACGCTGACAGTATTTTTAGCTATGCGCAACGGTAAAATACCTGTAATGACGCTGCTTTTGGCCGGCGTAGCCGTAGGCATGCTGCTGGGAGCTGTAACCAGCGGTATTTTAACCTTTATGAATGAACAAAAATTGCAGCAATACCTGTTCTGGATGGTGGGCGGGCTTGATTACCGCCGCTGGGAGCATGTTTATTTAGCTGCCGGGCCGGTGCTGTGCGGCATTGTGGTGATGATGCTGCTGGCGCGCCATTTGAATATTCTGGTTTTGGGAGAAACGGAGGCTAGGGCAGTTGGCATGCCGGTAACTACCTTTCGCATGGGTCTGCTGTTCGTGGCGGCTATGACTACGGCCACCTCGGTTTGCGTCAGCGGCAACATAGGCTTTGTGGGGCTGGTGATTCCGCATATGATGCGTATGCTGCTGGGACCGGACCATCGCGTGCTGCTGCCTGCCAGCGCTTTGGGCGGCGCGGCCTTTTTAGTGTTTTGCGATTCCTTGGGGCGCGTGGTTATGCCGCCTGCGGAGGTGCGCGTAGGTATTATGACGGCGCTGTTGGGCACGCCGTATTTCTTATATTTGCTTAGAAAAATGCAGAAAAGCTTCTTTTAAGCTTTTTCCCTGCTATGCAGGGGGTAAATCAGCGAGGAGAAAAGAATGAGTAAGATTTTATTTGTGACTAATGTTATCAGGCGTATGGGGATGATGCAGCAGACCTTGGATAGATTGCAGCAGGAGCGCAGGCTTAGCGGCGAGTGCGCCTGCCGCTGGATAACGGAGGCCACGGCTTGGAATAAAAAATGGGAGCAGGAGCTGGGAAGTACCGATTTGCTGCTTTTAAAGTGGATGGGTACAGGCTTGGATACGCCGTTTTTGCAGAGGTGCCTGGCATTTGTTAAGCGCAAGGGGCTTCCTTATTATATCGACGCGGCCGGTACGGATGAAAACGAACTGGTGCAGGCGCTTACGCCGAAACAGGTGCAGACCGTAAGGGAATACTGTGCCTTTGGCGGCGAACGCAATTATTATAATTTATGGCAGTATCTTGCCACCTTGGCGCAGGGAGGCGAGCCTGAAATTGCCGCGCCTGACCCAATTCATTGGTGCGGCATTTATCACCCGCGGGCGCAGAAGGTTTATACTGATTTGACAGAATACCAGCGTGATTTTTGTTGCAGCGGCAGGCCCTATGTAGGCATGCTGTTTTACCGTGACGAATGGGTGTGGGGCGATTTAACCTATCAGAAGGCTATGGTGGAAGCCTTGGAGGCGCAGGGCTTGAATCCTGTCTGTGTTTTTACCAACGGCATACCTAATGCTGAAATGGGGATGCCGTCGCTGCCGCAAGTGGTGCAGCGCTTCTTTTGTCAGGATGGCGTGCCGGTTATCGACGCTTTAATCAATGTGCTGAAATTTTCTCTGACTGGCAGCGGCGCTTTGAGCGTGGATTATTTAAAGCGGTGGAACGTGCCGGTTTTGCAGGCTTACACCTTGATTGCGCCTTATGAAGAATGGAAAAACAGCTTTGAGGGTATGAACGCGATGGAGATTTCCATCAGCATTTCTTTGCCCGAATTTGACGGCATAATTCACAGTGTGCCCATCGCTACGAAAAAGGTGCTGGATAACGGCGACGTGCGTTATCTTCCTATTAGCGAGAGGGTGCAGCGTATGGCAAGCAAGGCGGCGAAGTGGGCCAATTTGCGGCGCAAGCAAAATAAGGATAAAAAGATAGCGATTATTTTTCATAATTATCCGCCGCGTAATTCCAATATCGGCAGCGCTTTAGGCTTGGATACAATTGAAAGCGTCCGCCGGGTGCTGGCCGCCATGCGGGAGCGCGGCTACAGGGTGGACGCGGTGCCAGAGGATACGCAGGCCTTTATCGAGGAGCTGACGGCCAACGCTACTAACGACTGCAGTATGCTTACTGAAAAGCAAATTGCCGCGGCTAAGAAGCTGACGGGAAAAAAGTACAAGGACTTCTTTACAGAAATGGACGGCGGCGTGCAGAGCCAGCTGGCAAAGGATTGGGGCGACCCTCCAGGACAGGTGATGGAGTACGACGGCAGCCTGCTGGTTCCCGGTACGATGAACGGCAATATTTTTATAACGGTGCAGCCACCGCGTGGCTTCGGCGAGGACCCGGAAAAAATTTACCACGACCCCTTCTGCGCGCCGACGCATCAATATTTGGGCTTTTACCGCTGGCTGCGCGACGTTTGGCAGGCTGACGCGGTGGCCCATATCGGCACGCACGGCAGTCTGGAATGGCTGCCGGGCAAGAATGCCGGTTTGAGCCGGGCCTGCTATCCAGATTTAGCCATCGGCGATTTGCCCAATATTTATCCCTATAATATTACGATTACAGGCGAGGGTATTCAGGCCAAACGCCGCGGAGCCGCCTGCCTTATCGAGCATTTGCCTGCGCCTCAGGCTCAGGCCGGAGTTTACGACGAGCTGGAGGAGCTGGAAAAGCTAATGGACGAGTACGTGCATTTTGCCACGGCGCAGCCGGAAAATCTGGGTAATTTGGAAAAGCTGGTGCTGGAAAAGGCGGCGCAGGCTAATTTGCAGGACGAGGTGCCGCACGATACGGATAAGCCATTCCAGGAATACGTTATGGCGCTGCATAATTATATTACCGATTTGAAAAATATGGAGGTGCATACGGGCCTGCATATTTTAGGCGAGCCTCCGCAAAAGGAGCAGTTGATAGAGTATTTATGGCTGCTGCTGCGGATGGATAATGGCGATGTACCCAGCTTGATGCAGGCTGTGGCCGCCTTGTATGGCTTTGATTATTATGAACTGCTGGAAAACAGCGGGCTGATTTATCAACCCTTGAACATTACCTATGGCAAGCTTATCGACCGCATCGGCAGTCAGTGCCGGGAATTTATCCGTGTGCTGGCAGACTGTGGCTTTGCCGGCGGCGCTTGGGAAAAGGTACGTGAGCTGCCGTGGATTGAGCATACATCTGCGGACTTGCGGCAAAAGCTGGAACAGGTGTGCAGTTATACCTGTCACAAGGTTTATCCTAATCTGCTGCTGACCAGTCAGGAGCTGGAAAATATGCTGCGGGGCTTTGAAGGGCAATATGTCGAGCCGGGACCCAGCGGCGCGCCATCCAGCGGCGGCGCGGACCTTTTGCCAACAGGGCGTAATTTTTACGGCGTCGACCCGCGCACGCTGCCTACGCCTGCGGCCTGGGAAATAGGCAAGACTCTGGGCGATCAGGTTGTGGAACGCTTTATTGCGGAAGAAGGCCGTTATCCGGAAAATATTGGCATCGTGCTGTGGTCGGGCTCGAATATGCGCAGCCATGGCCAGTGCGTGGCCGAATTTTTGTACCTGCTGGGTATCAGGCCTAAATATCAAAGCGGCAGCCTGCGGGTCAACGGTTTGGAGGTCATTCCGCTGACGGAATTAAAGCGCCCACGTATCGATGTTACGGCGCGTATCAGCGGCTTGTTCCGCGATTCCATGCCTTCGGTAATCAATCTGCTGGATAAGGCCGTGCTGCTGGCGGCGGAGCAGGACGAGGAGCCGGAGCTGAATTTTGTGCGCAAGCATATTCAGGCAGATAGTCAGGAGTTGCAGGACGCGGAAAGCATGAGCAGGGAGGACGCTTGGCGGCAGGCCGCCTACCGCATTTTCGGCGATCAGGAGGGTACTTACGGCGCAGGTGTCGCCGCATTGTTGGAAGCGAAAAATTGGCAAACAATCGACGATATTGCCGACGTTTATGTACGCTGGGGCGCTCACGCTTACGGCGGCAAAACTAGAGGCCAATTTTTGCCGCAGCAGTTCCGCAAGCGCATGGGCAGCCTGGATATTACCATTAAAAATGAGGATAATCATGAAACCAATATGCTCAGCAGCGACGATTACAACGCTTATCACGGCGGTATGATTGCCGCAGTACGCAGCATTAAGGGCAGCGCGCCGCGTTCCTATTGCGGCGACAGCACCGACCGTACCCGTGTGACTATGCACAGCGTACAGGAGGAGGCTAAGCGTATTTTCCGCAGCGAGTCCATAAATCCTAAATATATTGCCGGCATGATGCAGCATGGCTATAAGGGCGCGGCAGATATGGCCAATATGATAGCGCATAGCTTTCAGTGGGACGCTACCAGTGCCGTTATGGAGGACTGGATGTACGAAAAATATGCGGAAAAATATACCTTTGACCCTAAGGTACAGGAATGGCTGCGGCAGGTTAATCCCTGGGCGCTGCAGCGCATGGCGGAAATTTTGCTGGAGGCCGAACAGCGTGGGCTGTGGCAGGCTAAGCCGGAAACTAAGGAAGAACTGCAAAAGCTCTATCTGGACATGGAAGGCGAATTGGAGGATAGGGCTGATGAGCGATAAAATAAAAATGCTGGTGCTGAGCTTAACGGGCAGGTGCAACTTTGCCTGCCGGTATTGCTACGCGGCAGAGCATGATAAAAGTAAAATGACGCCGGACATCGCCTTGCGGGCTGTAAAAATGGCGGCGGCCAGCGGCGAAACCTTTATTATTCAGTTCAGCGGCGGCGAACCGCTGTTGAATTTTGAAACGCTGCAAATAGTAGTGGATTACGTGCAGGAGCATAAGCTGCCGACGCTCTTACAGCTGCAAACCAACGGCTCTAAGCTGACGGATGCTATCGCGCAATATTTGTTTAAAAATAAGGTGGCTATCGGTGTCAGTCTGGACGGCAGGCCGTCGGTCAACGATAAGCTGCGCCTGAAAAAGAACGGCTATGGTGCGACGGGCGACATTCTCAAAGGCATCGACGTGCTGCGCCGCAATAATATAGCCTGCGGCATTACCTGCGTGGTAACGGACGATAATGTGCGCAGCCTGAGCGGTATTGTGGAATTTGCTTACTTTTTGGGTAATGTGCGCCGCATAGGCTTTGATATTTTGCGCGCGCAGGGACGGGGCGGCGGCCTAAAGCCGCCTGCGCCGGAGGATATGCGGCAGGCTATGGAGCATGTTTACGCCCGCCGCGACGCTTTGACCAGATTAACCGGCGTGTATATTGAAATCGCTCAGCAGGAACGAGTAAAAACCTTATGCCGCGATTGCCAGTATGTTTTCGGGCATTGCTATGCGATGAACGGCGAGGCTGCTTTTGTGGACGCTAAGGGCGATATTTACGCCTGCTCGTCGCTGGTGGGACAACGGGATTTCTATTTGGGTAATGTGTACAGCGGCTTGGAAAGACCGTTGGTGGGAAAAACGCAGCGGCTGATTAGTGAGTCTATGGAATTTTGCCGTCAGTGCCCCGATTTTCGCCTGTGCGGCGGCGGGGGCTTCGCCCGCTGGGACGGCATGGAAAATAAAGAGGATTACGGCGCGGAGTGCGCTATGAAGCGAATTTCTATTAAGCAGGTTATTGGGTAGGGAGAAATGAAGATAGCTTTATGTAATTTAGATATGAGCTGCGGCCATAAAAGAATAATTTGCGGCTTTTGGCGAAGGCTATAATATTGTTAATACTATGAGAACCAAGAGTGTTAGAAAAGGATTTAATGGTAGTTGTTATGAAAATAAAATTCAATAATAGCAAATGGAATTTTTTAGTATTGATTTTTGCCTGGCTAATATTAATAGTTCTATTTACAGGATGCAAAATGGGAGGACAACAAAATAATGAAGAATCCCAATCAGGGTATACCGTAGTTGATGATTTTGGTACTAAAGTGTATTTTAAAGCTCCTCCACAAAAAATAATCACATTAGCTATGGGTACTGATAGTATTGTTTTGGGATTAGGAGAGCAAAAAAGGCTATTAGCCATTAGCTCTTTAGCTGATGATCCTTCCAGCTCAAATGTAGTTAAGCAAGCACAGCAAATTAAACGTAAGATTTGGAATCCTTCGCAAGAGGAAGTATTAAGTTTAAATCCGGAATTAGTTTTAACATATGCTTGGACTGATCCTGAACTAATTAAAAATATACGTAGTCTTGGAATAAATGTATTCGTAATTAAAAACCCGCAAACAATCAGCGATATTAAAGACAATGTTCATCAAATAGCGGCGGCCTTGCATATTTTTTCAAGCGGTGATAAGCTTACGCAAATGATGGATGATAAATTATTGGAGATTAAAAAGAAACTGGCTCAGAAAAATATTAGACAGCCTAAGAAAGTAGTTTTGGTATCCTTAATGAATACTTATGGCGGCAAAGGCTGCATCTTTGACGATATGTGCCGGGAAGCAGGGGTAATTAATGGCGTAGCGGCAGCAGGCATTGAAAATGGTCAGCCGGTAACTAAGGAAATGCTGGTCAAAATAAACCCTGATTTGTTTATTATGCCTGTTTATAATGATCATAATACTTTTGATATAAATAAATATAATAAAGAATTTTTGGAGGATCCTGCTTTACAAACCTTAACAGCTATAAAAAATAAGCAACTATTTTATCCGAAAGAGGGATTTATATATAATTGTTCTCAGGATGTAGTTTTTGGCGTGCAGGAAATTGCTCATGCTGCTTACGGTGAGACATTCTCATTATCGGGAGATAGCCATTTGCATGTAGAAAAATGAAAATAAATTTTGGATAAAAGCTTTACTCTACTATAGGTATATAGGTTATATTATAATTGTCCATAAAATAGTAGAGGAGGAAGTTTAACTATGGCACACCCACAATATGTATTACCTAATATGCCTCATGCCGAATACAGATACAAAATGGCTATGAAGCATGTGGCAGCAGCTAAGTTGGCAGGAAAATCTTCGGAGGAGCTGCATTCTATTTTTAAAAGCATTATGAATTATGATATTGATAATCTTCCTGATGATACAGCACATAGAAAATATAAAAATGCTGTTGAGCAGGCTAAGAGTGCTTTAGAAGCAGGTAAAAGTTCCGAAGAAGCGCATAGAATTTTTCAATTAGCGCTGGCTTCTGCCAAATAGTATAACCAAGAAAAAAGAAAGGCTTAGGTATGGCTTACTGCCATCTTAAGCCTTTCTTTTAGTGTGCCCGGCATGGGCGATAACTAGGTGGTGAAAGTCCACTACGCGCTCGG